>DATFDL010000228.1:0-7885 GCA_035252155.1 Pirellulales bacterium
TCACGACCGCCTAGCCATTCTCGAACGGCTGGTGAATTACTGGCACGGGCCGATCCGGCCGGAGGACGCCATCAGCGAAGCCGACCTAGGAGGCTTGCCGCTGCCGATGCCGCTACGTTGGTGGTACCGCTGGACAGGAAAGCGATCAGAGATATTGGGTCGCCAAAACCGCCTCCTGGTGCCGCGCGACTTCGAGCGCCGCTACAACATGCTCAGGATCAATAACGGCCGGCTTTGCTTCTATGACGAGAACCAAGGCGTATACCAATGGTCCACCGACCGTACCGGTGACGATCCGCCGGTCTTCGGTCGCTACGAAGGCAAAGGGCGATGGTCGGCGAGGTTATTCAGTCGACATCGGAGCCAAGACCGAACACCCGCTGCAATTCCTCAGGCCGTTTCTGAACGACAACTGGAATTACGCTCTTTGAAGTTCCCGGTTGGGCACGCCGCCGTTCACCAGCATCTACCGCTCGCAGTCGAGCCGGGGGGCGTGTTGAGGGCGGTGCGCGGCTGCTAAGTCAAAGCACGTGCCGAAACGCAAACCAAAACATTTCCACGTGCGCTGGCGGCTGCATCATGCGGCCTGGATGGCGTTGGCCCGTTCACGAGTCGAATCTCAAAAGCGAAAGCACTGTGATCCTGGTCACCGCGCCCGCAGGGCAGATGGCGTACTGCTAACCGCGTCTTAGATTAGCCAGCGAAAGGATCGCACAATGTCGCACGTGATAAAAATCGTCCTCTCAGCCGCGTTTGTTCTTGGTGTCGTGTTCAATGCGTCCGCAGCGACCAGGCATCATCATCGCGTCGTTCATGGCGCTCAGTCGTATGCCAGTGTGGTACCGGAACGATCCAACGCCTGCCCGCCGGTGCCGCCCTGCTTTCCACAGCGGGATGACTGGTGACGCTGACAGAGCGGCCCGAGCGCCGTGAGGCAAAGCGACGCCCGGGGTAGCATGAGGCAGGGGTATTTGGGATTGGCCTGCCTCACCGCTAGTATGCAATGCGCTGCCGGTCGACGACGAAATAGGTTACGGGCGTTCTTGGCTAAGCCGCGCGACAGAACTCAACGCCAACCTGGGTTGGAGTCCGCCAAGCGACGCGGCAGGCGCGCACGGTGTCGTCAGTATCGAGCCCCAAGGAAAACCGTTCCGGGAGCGATTCTGCGTCTGACAGGGCAAGCCGGGCTCCAAGAGAGGATATATCGCGCACCACACAAACGTGAAGCGACGCGTTTGCCACGATGTGGGCGCCCTTATACACCCGATTGCGCCGGACTCGTCTGCGATCGTCCATGCTGCCAGTTTGCGCCTCAAAACGTTACCTAAAGGTCGCCCTGAGATTGGCTAAAATCTTAAATTCTGCAAACCAAGCTTTGATGGTTACTCGTTGATGCTGGCGCGCCATTACGTGATTTATCCTCCGATTAGCGCACCGTTTGGGCGGGATATCGGACACCTTTTGGACACGAAGAGAGACGTTTCATAAAAAGTATTGATTTTTAATGGCGCGCCCTACGGGACTCGAACCCGTGTTACCGCCGTGAAAGGGCGATGTCCTAGACCGCTAGACGAAGGGCGCAATGGTGCGCGCAGAGGCGCGCTGACGGCGCGGGACATATAGAGACGTTCGCCGCAAGGGGCAAGCAAGCGCTTCGGGCGCTAACCTGAACCCGTTTCCCGGATGCGGTGCACCGCTGTTCCGGGATCGCGCACACTTGGCGTTTGCGACGATCCCGGGCGTAGCGCACCACTTCGCGCTGCTGCGCCCCGGGAAACCCGTCCCTCACCACTTCCCGGTATTCGGCATCGAGGTCCAGGGCTCTTTGGGCGGCAGCGGGGCACCTTTCTGCAGGAGCTCGATGGAGTGCTTGTCGGGGGAGCGCACGAACGCCATGGTGCCGTCGCGCGGCGGCCGGTTGATGGTAACGCCGGCCTTCATGAGCCGCTCGCACAGCGCATAGATGTCGTCGACCTCGTAGGCGAGGTGGCCGAAATAGCGGGCTTCGCCGTAATCCTCGCTGTCCCAGTTATAAGTGAGCTCGACCAGCGGCGCCTGGCGGGTCGCTGGGCCCTTGGCGACTAGCTCGTCGTCGCCGGAAGCGGCGAGGAACACCAGGGTGTAGCGGTTCTTCTCGTCGACCCGACGGCGGACCTCGGTCAGCCCGAGCTTGTTGTAATAAAAGTCGAGCGCGGCGTCGAGATTGCGCACGCGCAGCATGGTCTGCAGATATCGCATGGGAAAACTACGCTCCTTTGAGCCTGCCGCCGCGGCGGCCGCATCGGCCGCTGCGGCGAAAAATAAGAGATCGCGATGACGTTACCCGACAGGATCGCTCCCGATCTCGCCGCCGCGATCACGCGGCTCGGCGAGATGATACACGAGGCCCGCTCCATCGTGCCATTCACCGGCGCCGGCGTCTCGACCGAGTGCGGCATCCCGGATTTCCGCTCGCCGGGTGGGTTGTGGACCAAGAATCGGCCGATCCAGTTCGACGAGTTCTTGGCCAGCCAGGAGGCGCGCAACGAATCCTGGCGCCGTCGTTTCGCCATGATGGACGAGTTCGGCGGCGCCAAGCCGGGCCGCGGCCATCGGGCGCTGGCGAGCCTTTATCGCGCCGGCAAGGTGCCGGGCTTGATCACGCAAAACATCGACAACCTGCACCAAGCCTCCGGCATTTCACCCGAACACGTGGTCGAGCTGCACGGCAACACCACGTACGCGCATTGCCTCGACTGCCAGACCCGCTACGAGCTGCCCTGGATCCGCGACCGCATGGACGCCGGCAATGGCTGCGCGCCCGATTGCCCGAGTTGCGGCGGCTTTATCAAGACCGCGACCATTTCGTTCGGCCAGGCGATGCCGGAGGCCGTCATGCGGCGGGCCGAGCAGCTGACGCTCAGCTGCGATCTGTTTCTGGCGATCGGCTCATCGCTGCAGGTGTGGCCGGCCGCCGGCTTTCCGCTGATGGCCAAGCGCAATGGCGCGCATCTCGTCATCATCAACCGCGAGGCGACCGATTTCGATGCGGCGGCCGATCTTGTGGTACGCCAGGACATCGGCACGGTCTTGGAGCCCTTCATCGTGCATTGAACGAGTGCTTCAATCCACTTGTTCACAGGCTGATGTCGCTTTTGTGCGGGTGTTGCATTTTTGCCCTTTTCCAACGGATCGCGGGTGTTATCCTCGATTGAATAGATTCGTGAAGCGCCCGGGGGGCGCCAGCACAGCGGCGGCAGCCACGGGTCATGGCGTCGGACGGGTTCGAAGCAAAAGCCACACGGACGGGACTCGAGCCCGAGGTCGATCTCGCCAACGAGACGGCCGCGAGCGTCATCGAGGTCTCCGGCGTCATCAAGTGGTTCGACGTCGCCAAGGGTTTTGGCTTCATCGTGCCCGACAACGGCATGCCCGACGTGCTGCTGCACGTGACATGCTTGCGCCGCGACGGCTACCAGACTGCGTACGAAGGCGCACGCGTGGTCTGCGAAGCGCTGGAGCGGCCGAAAGGCTGGCAGTGCTTCCGCATCCTGTCGATGGACGAATCGACGGCGATCCATCCGGCACAGATGCCGCCGCCGCGAACCCATGTTACTGTGACCCCGACAAGCGGTCTCGAACGGGCACAGGTGAAATGGTTCAATCGGCTTCGCGGTTTTGGCTTCCTCACGCGCGGCGAGGGCACGCCGGACATTTTCGTCCATATGGAGACGCTGCGCCGGTTCGGCATTGCCGAGCTGCGGCCCGGCCAATTCGTCCTGGTGCGCTTCGGGCCGGGGCCGAAAGGCATGATGGCGGCCGAAGTGCGGCCCGAAACCGGTTCGCTGGGGCCGGCCTCGCATTAGCGGCGTTCGACGCTGGCCTTTCATATGCTGCCGGTCCGATGCTCCGTATGGCCGCGGTGGTGGTTGCGCTTGCAGCGGTCTACGCTGCGGCTTTGACCCCCGCGCAGGCGGCAGGGAGAGCGACCATCGAAATCGTAACCGGCACCGGCGTCCACGCCTTCAATGTGGAGCTCGCGACCAACGACGCCGAGCGCGAGCGCGGACTGATGTTCGTGAAATCGCTGCCCGAGGGGCAGGGCATGCTGTTCGACTTCAAGCGCGATCAGCCGGTCTCGTTCTGGATGCACAACACCTACATCCCGCTCGACATGATCTTCATCGCCGGCAACGGCCGCATCATGCACATCGCCGAAAACGCCAAGCCGCTGTCGGACGACCTGATCCCGTCGCAATATCCCGTGCGCGCCGTGCTGGAAGTAATCGGCGGCACCGCCGAAAAGCTCGGCATCAAGCCGGGCGACCGCGTCACCGGCTCGATCTTCGGCGGGCGGTAGCCGCGCAGCGCGGAGGTGTTTGGCACAACGCGACCTTAAGAAACGCGCTCCGGTATCCTACATTGAGATACAGCCGCTGCGCGCCGGTTCACTTGCTGGCGCTGAGCGGAACGTGTATCCGAGGCCACAATTGGCGGGGTATAGCGCAGCCTGGTAGCGCGGCAGTTTTGGGTACTGCAGGTCGCAGGTTCAAATCCTGCTGCCCCGACCAATTTCGGAATTTGGCTCTCTCGCAAATCATGAAGGCCGTTCTGTACTAGTCGAAAGAAATCCGGCCGGCAAACGGTCTTGGATCTGGCGTCGTCAATAAGCAAATATTCAAGGAAACACGGGCCCGGCAGCGAATTGGTCGTGGCATCAGAATTAAGGTAATTCCCCACTAGCTAAACGATCAATTCCAGGTATGTTAGCGCTCATTATCGCCTTTCCGGAATGGAATAACATGTCAGAGATAAGTTTTCCGACCAAGCCGTTCTACATCCAATCGAAGATCAACATGTCGAATTGGGCGCTTACCGTCAAGGGCGACCAGATCAAGACGAAACCCATTCAGGGCAATGTAAACTTCCTCTGGACGGCTCGAAAAGATCCGCGCGGGGGCTCGGTTTTGGCCAACATCGGTTCTGAGCTGGTACTCACTGCACAAGTGGCCATAGTACCCGTGCCTTGGGGGAGAATATCGGTTCCGACCGGGCCGTTGCTGGCCAAAACGTTCGATTCTGCCTCATCCCTGCAGCTCTTCCGCGCCGAGGCCATGGACGGTCCCTGGCGGTGCATGAACGCGCTTCTCGACTGGGAGATGAAGGTGAACGTCTATGGTTCCGACCTGAACGGGACCATCGCGCTCTTCCAATGGGACGGCGGCGCTGACAACGAGGAATGGCTGTTCATCGAAGAGACGGCGCAGGTGGAAACGGTCTCCGTCGACTATCACACGGACCTGATAAAGATCGATCTGTCGCGCCCGCCCACGTTCGGCGAATACAGTCTGTTGGACAACCGGCAGGGTGGAACGCCGCTCACCGGCTCCACCAGTGTCACCAGTACGGCGACCGATTCGCGGCAGATCACGAACAGCGTTTCGAACACCACCGGCCGGAAATATGTCCAGACGTTCGGCATGAAGGGCGGCATCGACAAGGTGTTCGAGGTCAACGCCTCCGGGAGCTTCGAAGAGTCGTCTTCCGAAACGATCTCGTACACCGACCAGACCATCCATACCGTTACCGAAACCATCACCAAGACGGTGAACTACAACGTACCGGCGGGCAAGAAGTACAAGTATCAGCTGCTGATCAACTCCGGCAGGTGTGAGGTGCCGTATACGGCACATATGAAATTCCAGTCCGCGTTGCCCGGCTCCGACAGCGTTTTATTCGACTCCAGGGCGTGTTTACGGGCGTGAACCAGACCACGAGCGACATCGTGGTGACAGAGGTGAAGGAGAGCGAGCCGGGTCCGGTCTTCGTGGAGCTTCTTAGCTAAATGGCCATCGCTAAACGGCCATCAGCGGGGTCGCGATCGGCTTTCGCTTTCCGTTTAAACCGAAAGGATCGAGCTCTCTCATGACGGCCCGCATCTACAAACCGGCGCGCACGGCGATGCAGTCCGGTACCGCCAAAACCAAGGAATGGGTGCTCGATTATGAGCCCGAACAGCCACGCCTGGTCGAGCCGCTCATGGGCTGGACCTCATCGGGCGACATGAAACAGCAGCTGCGGCTGTTCTTTCACACCAAGGAAGAGGCCATCGCCTATTGCGAGCGCGAAGGCATTGCCTACCAGCTGTTCGAGAGCAAGCCGTCCGCCCGCCGGCCGCGCATCGCGTATGCGGACAATTTTGCCCCCGGCCGACGCGGCGCCTGGACGCATTAGGCCGAAGCGGGCCTGCAACGAAGTGATTTAGGCCCGCCGCTTGATCAGCGGGCGTGCGCCCGCGCCCGGCGCGGCAGGCGCAGCCGGCTTCTGCGATCCGGCGCGCTGGCGCAATAGCGACAGGAAGCGTTCCTCAGGCATCGGCTGGCCGAGCAAAAAGCCCTGGCCGTAATCGCAGCCCATGCTGACCAGCGCCAAAGCGTCGGCCGCCTTCTCGATGCCGATCGCCACGGCGATCGAGCCGAAATTGTGGGCGAGATCGATCACGGTCTTGCACAGCGGCGCATTGACCTTGTCGGTGCCGCAGTCGGCGACGAAGGCGCGGTCGAGCTTCAACTCCGCAAACGGCAGCTCCTTGAGCCGCACCAGCGAGGAATAGCCACGGCCGAAATCGTCGATGGCGAGCTTGACGTTGAGATGAGCGAGATCCTTGGTCAGCTCGCTCGCGAGTTTCAGGTCGGTGACGATCTGCTCTTCGGTTACATCGATGATGAGGCCCGGCCATTTTTCATATTGCGGCTTGTAGGTCTGTACGATCTCGGCGACGTTGATCTTGACCAGCGCATTGACCGGCACGTTGGCCGCGATCCGCAGGTTGACGCCAAGCTTGGCGAAGTTGAGCCCGGCGCGCAGCGACTGCGCCAAGGCCTGCTCCGAGAGCGTCACCAGGCTCGATTCGCTGGCGCCCGGCATGAAGGCGCCGGGCATCAGCACGCCCTGGGTCGGGTGGCGCACCCGCGCAAAAGCTTCGGCGCCGACCAGCTGCTTCTTGCGCAGGTCGATCTTGGGCTGAAACCAGAATTCCACCCAATTGTTCTTCAGCGCCTCGACGAGCTCGACGCGGCCGGCCATCGCCGGCGGATCGCCGAGCTTCAGGTCTTGTAGAATTTTTACGATGACCCCGGTGTCGAACGGCTTCTTGAGCGGCGCCAGCATCAACAACCGATGCTGATCGCCGATGCTTTTGACGTGGGCGAGCACGGCGGCACCGCGGTTCGACATCAGCTGCACGTAGCCGCTATAGCCGCGCTGGCCGAGCATGACGACGCAGGCGATCGCCTCGGCGGATTCCAGGGCAATATTGAGGAACACCGCGTCCGGCGTGCGCTTGGTCAAGGCGGCCGCAAGACCTTCGCCGTCGGCCAATTCCAGCGTGTCGACGCCGGCGCCATGCATGATCAGCGACAGGAAGTGGCGGATGCTGGCGTCCGAATCGATGATGAAGCACAACGGTGTGCGCGCGCCAGGCGTCGCGTCTGGCGGCGCCGCGCCGGTCGCACTGGTGGTTCGTTGGGCGGAACTGGCCGTCATTGCTGGTCTGCGCCCGGCTGGCGGGAGAGCCGCATCATTGTTGTAAATTCTTAACCGCCGGTTTCGGCTCCGGGCCGGGCCGTCGCCCATCGGCGCAGCACTGTGCGATTGGCCGGCACGGCGTTCCGTCGGCGCATGCATGCGCTGGCTGCGGAGCGTGGACGCGCCGCCCCCCGCTGGACGACCGGCCTCGGCGTGCTAGCTTGCGGTCAGGCTGCGGCGGCATTCGCGATGCCGCCGCCCAGACAGAATTTCGACGGGAGAGCGAAATGCCGAAAAAGGATGCGAGCCCCAACTTGAATCGCCGAAAGTTCCTCGCCGCTGCGGCAGTCGCGGGCGCCGGCAGCGCGGTCGGCCCGGC
>DATFDL010000229.1:0-3400 GCA_035252155.1 Pirellulales bacterium
ATATCGCGTCAGCGCCAGCGTCGAGGAGCCTCAGGATGGCAGCGTGGGACCCGACGTGGTCTCAGCCGTTTGTCCGCAGTGTGGCTATCAGATGCAGTTCGGTCCCAAGGGTCTCGACGCCAACGAGCCGCACGCCTCGTACCGGGGCGATCGGATCATTGTGGCCAAGTATCCCTACGAGTTTGCCGATCCCCGCCGCTTCGACGTCGCCGTATTCAAAAATCCGAACAAGTCGAAGGAAAACTACATCAAGCGCGTGGTCGGACTGCCTAATGAAACTTTGGTGATTTGCAAAGGCGATATTTTCACCACGCCCGAAGCCTTCGATCACGTTTGGCTCAACGCCGGGGTCGTGAACCAAATGCAGCGCGCGGGACAACTCGTGATCGCGCGCAAACCGCCCGCCAAAGTAGAAGCGATGCTGCAAGTGGTGCACGACAACAATTATCTGGCTCCCCGCGTGCCGGCGCGCTGGCGGCCTGACCGCGCGGCTGAGGAGCATTGGAAGCGCATCGACGGCGGCAAGGGCCTTGAACACGACGGGCAAGGCGGCGAATCGTGGTACTCGTATCGGCACCTTACGCTGTCCCCCGATGACTGGCGCACACTGCAACGCAAACCCAAATTGACCGCCGAAGACTTGGTCATCGAGGCCGAGCTTATCAGCGACTTTTATGGCTACAACACGAGCGAGCCGGGGCAGCGAGTCGTACATGGCAACCATTGGGTGGGCGATTTGGCGGTCGAATGTCGCCTGCACGTCGACAGCGGCGAGGGCGAGGCGCTGCTGGCGCTGGTCGAGGGCGGGCGGGTATTCGAATGCCGAATTGACGTCGCTACCGGGTCGGCCAGGCTCTCGATTTCGGGCGACGGCTCATTCGATCAAACGGTGGCAACCGGCATACGCGGGCCGGGAACGCACCGAGTGCGGTTTGCCAACATCGACGATCAACTCTTGCTTTGGGTCGATGGCAAGCCGCTCGCCTTCGACGGCCGCTTTGGGCCGCTGGGCAACAACGTACCGAACGATGACGACTTGCGCCCCGTGCGCCTGGGAAGTCGCGATGCGGCGTTGCGGTTCACCGACATCCGCGTGCTGCGCGACGTGTACTATATTGCCCAAAGGGACAACGCGGAGAGGCCGCATGTCGATGACTACTCCATCCCGCCATCGCTCGCCGATCCTGAAAGCTGGGAGCATTTCGATTTCGATACCGCGCCGGCCGTAGATTTTCGCCTCGAAGCCGACCAGTTTTTGGTGCTGGGAGACAACAGTCCGGCAAGCCAGGACAGCCGCCTGTGGCGGGGCGTCGATGATGAAGGGAATCCCGAATATTATGTCCGCCGCGACCTGCTGATCGGGAAAGCCGTCTTCATCTATTGGCCGCACGGGGTTCGCGTGTTTCCGAGCTTGTGGTTTCCGTTCTATCCCAACTTCGGCCGCATGGGCTTGGTGCGATAAAAACTAACCCGAAGCGCCAGCGAGGAAGCTAATCTGAACCAGGTTGGTAACGCGAAGCATCATCGGAGGCGTCTAGGTCGCGATTTACCTCGCTTGCGCTTCGGGTTTCTGTAAGGTCAAGGACGATCTCATGGAAAACATCGTTTTACAGGTTCACGGGCTGGTAAAAATCTACGGCCGTCGGCGGGTGGTCGATGGCGTCGATTTTCAGGTGGCCGAAGGCGAGATTGTCGGGCTGCTAGGGCCGAATGGGGCGGGCAAAACCACCAGCTTCCGCATGGCCTGCGGCATGATCGAGCCGAACGCCGGCAAGGTGACGCTAGGCGGGCTCGACGTGACGAACTGGCCCATGTACCGCCGTGCCCGTGAAGGCGGCATGGGCTATCTGGCTCAAGAGTCGAGCGTGTTTCGCAAGCTTTCGGTCGAAAACAATCTGCTGGGCATGATGGAGATGCTCGGCTTCGACCGCAAGACGCGGCGCACCCGCTGTGAGGAGCTGCTCGAGAAATTCGATATCGCGCGGCTGCGCCGCTCGCTGGCCATGTCGCTTTCGGGCGGCGAGCGGCGGCGGTTGGAGATTGCCCGGTGCCTGGTGTCGAACCCTCGGCTGATTTTGCTTGACGAGCCGTTCACCGGCATCGACCCGGTGACCATCGCCAGCATTCAGCAGATCATCCGCGCCTTGCGCGACAGCGGCATCTCGATCCTGATCACCGACCACCAGGTGCGCGAGACGCTGCAGATCACCGACCGTAGTTACGTGATCCGCGGCGGGCAAGTGCTCTGTCACGGCCAGCCCAAAGAAGTGCTCGCCAACCCCGAAGCGCGCAAGTACTATTTTGGCGAGGGGATGGAGGTCGGCCTGCCCGACGCCGCGTAGATTTGAGCGAGAGCGGGGCACAAGGCCCCGGGCTACCTCGCCTTTTCGCCCTGTCGCCCTCTCGCCGTGTCGCCCTGTCGCCTCTTCGCCCCTTCGTTCACTTCGCCCTCGGGTGGGCCTTTTCGTAGACGGCGCGCAAGTTCGCCGTGCTTAGGTGCGTGTAAATCTGTGTGGTCACCAGGCTCTTGTGGCCGAGCAGTTCTTGCACGCTGCGGATGTCGGCGCCGCTGTCGAGCAAGTGCGTGGCAAAACTGTGCCGCAGCGTGTGCGGCGTGGTGCGGCGGTCAAGGCCGGCCGCGGCCAAGTGCTTTTCAAGAAGACGCCCCACGCTGCGAGTCGTGAGCCGCCGGCCTGATTTGTTGACAAACACCGGCGCCAGCGGCCCGGCTGGCTCTTTGCCGCTTACGCGCCGCACGCCATGCCAGAGCCGTAAGGCTTTGATCGCGTACGAGCCGACCGGCGCCAGCCGCTCTTTCTTGCCCTTGCCGCGGACGCGCAGGATGCCCGCCTTCAGATCGATGTCGCCGTCGTTCAGTCCCACCAACTCGCTGACGCGCAGGCCGGCCGAATAGAGCACTTCCAGAATTGCCCGATCGCGCAGCCCCATCGGCTTGTCGGCGGGCGGGACCGACAGCAGCCGCTCCAGCTCGGACGACGATAAAAAATGCGGCAGCGCGCGGCTCTTGCGCGGATTGCGCAGCGGCTTGGCCGGATTGGCCGTCGTCCAGCCTTCGCGCTGGCCGAAACGAAAAAAGCTGCGCATCGACGCCAGCCGCCGCGCGACGGTCGTCTTGGCGTAGTTCTGCTCGGTGATCGAGGCCACGTAGCCTCGCAGATCGAGCGTGGTGATCTCGCCGGGCGAGAGCGTTGCTCCGTGGCGCTCGGCGAGAAAGCCCGACAGCGCTTCCAGGTCTTCGCGGTAGCTTTTGATCGTCAGTGGCGAGGCGTTCCGCTCGACACGCAGATATTGCAAAAACCGGGCGACGGCGGTTTGCATGGACGGGGCGTCAAGGAACGTGGGGGACCGTGGCCTTCTGACGGTCTGTAGGGAACGCCCT
>DATFDL010000230.1:0-6960 GCA_035252155.1 Pirellulales bacterium
GCCCTCAATCAGCGTTCGCAGGTGTGCCTGGCAGCCGTCGGTTTTGATCTGGGATTCCTCGATTTTCAGTTCGGGATACTCGACCGGCACGGTCGTGGTGCTGATGATTTCCTCGGCGGGGCCGCTGCCCTCGAGCTCGATGCCGATCTCCAGTTCATAGGACCGCGGTTCGAGATAGCCCGTTTGGCCCTCGGGCGGCTCGGTCCAAATCCAGCGACCGTCGCCCACCACGGGAATCACGCTGAACGCGGGCAACCGGTTGCCGCACGCCTCATCAAGCCGCCGGACGTTTGGCAACGACGCCAACCACCCGGCGCCGCACGACGCCGCGACGCCGAGTTTTAGTGCTTGACGTCGGTCAATCGCGGAGGGGCCGTTCATGCCGACCATTATGGCAAATCAATGGCCCAGTTGCCAAAGTTCGTAGCCGATCCACATCAGCCCGACATCGACCAGAAAATGGCTGGCCCAGGGGCCGTAGAGCGATCCGGTGCGATGATAGAGCCAGGCCCACAATCCGCCGCCCACGGCCACGCACAGCGAAAAAAACCAGGTGTAAAAGCCGTAGCCACCCAAAAACGTGGCCACCACCAGCACGTGATGGGCCATGAAACCCAAGCTGGAAATGACTAGCGCCCAGGCCACCGGCACGTGAAACCGCAGTTGCCCAAAGACGAACCAGCGCCAGTAATACTCTTCGGCCAGCGAGTGAATCAGCGAAAGGAACGTCGCCAACAGCAGGAATTTCGCCGGCGAGTCGACGCCAAAATCGATCAGCTTCTTGGCGACGGCCTCCGGCGCGCCGGCCAGTACCGTGCTGCCCGCTAGATAGCCGTAATAAAGTGCAACCGTGGCCGCGAGCACGGCCGCGCCCAGAGCGAGTCCTTGGGCAATGTCGCGCCACCGCGGCAGCGATAGGCGGATCGGCCGCTGGTAGAAGCCCACAATCCACAACACGGGAAACGCGAACTGCACCGCTTTGCTGGCGGCATACGCCGCGCCAGCCAGAGGATGCCCGGTGAGCGTGAACATGTATCCCCAGGTGGCAACCGTGGGAAACAGCAGGGCGGCGGTGATTGCCACGGCATCGAGCGGGCCATGTGGCTCACGGCGGGGCTGAGGCGTTGGCGGCTGGGGTGAATCGGCATTCATCCGAAAACAAACGGCTCGAGCATCTGTAGGGAACGCCCTCTGTGGCATTCCGCGAACTGCGGATCGGCCTTAACTCGCCCCTCTCGGAACGCCACGGAGGGCGTTGCCTAATCGGTTTTGACGTTCAAAATCGGCATGTGGACCAGCCGCCCTCGGCTGGTTCCGCGACGCCGACTGCAGTCGGCGATGCACTGCCGAGGGCGGCTATGCCACATGGCGTTTCCGACAATTGCCGATTTTGAATGTCAAAACCGATCAGGGGGCACTATCGTACGGTGTCGCCGTCGAGGTGGTAAATGGCCAGCGCCTTGCCGTCGGAATCAAGCAGCTCGCGAATTGCAAACGTTCCTTCGACGGTTACCGGCGCGATGTTGTAGTCGGTCGATTTGCCCGGTTGCATATCGACGACGATGCAATCGTACAAGGCCGCCCCCGGACCGAAGCAACACGAGAGGTTATCGCGGACCAATACGAACTGCGTCAGCCCGGCTTGTTGAAAGCTTGGCAAGATGAAACCGCGGATGCGAACCGGTCGACCGTCGAGCGCCTCGATCTTGCTGGTGATCATCGACCGCTGGAACGGCTCGCCCTTGAGCATTTCGAACTTGATGTCGTCGAACGAAATATCAGCGGTCCGCTGGGGCGGCCCGGAGCGCGATTCGACCGCCGCTGGTTTAGCGTCGCCGACTGCGGCTTGAAATCCCGCGGTGTCTTGAGGCGGCGGCGTCACTTCGCGCGTTTCTTGCACGGACGAGTCATCGGACCCAGCGTCCGCCCCGACCGACACGGCGCCGGGCGTCGAAGACATCGCCGGCGCGCGCGATTCGCCGCAGCCGGACAGCGCGAGGGCGGCGACGACTGCGATCGCAAACCGGCATGCGTAACGCGCAACCCTCATTTCAAATAATCGGCTTCGAGTTCGTAGAGTACGTCGCCCAGCCCGTGCATGCCTTGGGCCGGCTGCACGCGAAACGTGCCTGCCAGCTTGCGAGGCTGCATGTTGAATTCGGCTTCCAGGCCCCCGGTGAGCCTGACCAAAATCATATCGGTGATCTTCGGATTGCCGCCAAAGCAGCACTGCCCGCGGTCGCGCACCAAAATAAATTGCCGCAACCCCCGCGTTTGACCGCCGGTCGGCTGGTAAACGTATCCCTTAATGAAGACCTTTTGACCGTCGAGCTGGCGGGCCTGCGTTGGCACGATGTCAGTATCGTCGGGCTGCGGCTGCAAGTCGTCGTAGGAAATTCTCTGATGGCCTTCGGGCACTTCGGTTTGATAGACATAAGCCAGTCGGGCCCAGCCACCCACCAAAAACAACGACGAGAGCAGCGTGCCCGCCAACGCGAAATGTTCGCCGGTGTATTCGTTGGGGAACGCGCGGATTTTTCGCAACGCCAGCACGCCGGTGGCAATTCCCAACATGGGGATGACGGCCAGCAACCAATCGAGAAACGCCAGCGCCGAGAGCAACCCCGCCACGCAGCTCACCACAGCCAACGTATTGAGGGCCCGGTAGCGTTGATAATCAGCCGCGGCAGGCTCTGCCTGTAGAACGGAATTCATTCCGTTTTGTTCACCCGTCGATTGTTGAATGCCCACGTCCACACTCATCGTTACGTTGCCCTCACGAGTTTGGTTCGGTAGTCCGCTCGCCTCGCTGACGCTTCGGGTTCGTGCGAATGCCCCTAAACCCCTCCGCCGTTGCCGCGAAAGATGGTCATCAGCAGCGCGAAAACGCAGACGCCGGCGCCTGCCGTGCCCGCCAAGGCCTGCCAACCGGTCGAGGCCGTCGGCCCTGCGGGGCTACGTCGCGGCGGTTGCTTACCGGGCAAGAATTGCCGCTCCGCTTGCCGGGAAGCCGCCGTTGCCCGCACCTCGACATTCTCTGCCTGGGCCACGTTCGGCTTCGCGGCCGACCAGCGCGCTTGTCCGGCCTGGACCTCGCCCGACGCTTCGGCCCTCGATTCGGTCGACGGCGCCGCAACGACGGTTGCGGCTGGGCCGGCATCAAGATCGACCGCGGCCAGTGTCTCGCCGATCGGTGCTCGGACGGCCGACGAATCATCGAGCTTCGGTTTGCCTGCGCCGCCATTCGAACCACTGCCCGACGAGGCGTCGGCGGCCGGAGTATTGCCCGTTGCCGGTGTCGGAGTGTCGTCCTTCGATTGCGGGGCGCTCGCCTCTTTTGCGTCGCCAGTCTTTGTCACGGCTGGCTTCAAATTAGCCGCTGGGAAGAAACTGTTCGCTCGTTTCACGCTTTCCGGGTCGATCTTGGCCAACTCGTCCAAGTACTTTTTGGCTTCGGGCTTGGGGCAGGCACGTAGGTAATTGATCACCGGCACGCGTACCCAAGACGATTCTTCGTCGGCGTTCTTAAACAGCTCGACCAGCTTCGTCGTCGCCGACCAATCTTGCCAGCGGGCCAGATCGGGAATCACCAGATCGGCCAACTGCGGCCGATCGAGCATGTAGCGCAGCGCCGCCAGCAACCGCTCTTTGGGCACCACGGTAGTCTCTTGGCCCAAAAACCGGAGGGCCATGATCGCGGCGTAGGTGTCAGTGTATTCGGCGTCCTTGTTCTTTAGAAACAGATCTTCGATCAGCGGCATCCCCTCCGGACCTTTGAGAATCAGGTAGCAGGCCACCATCGCGTCGAGCGCAGTGCGCACCTGGCGGTCGGTCGAACGGATCATCGCCTCGAGCGCCGGCACGTCGTCGGGCTGGCCGCAGATGCCCAGCATAGTCAGGTAGAGGCGGCGGCGGCTCGAGGGCACCTCGCGGTTGTTGATCCACGTGATGAGCTGATCGTGGTGCATGCGGTCGCCAAGCTGCTTAACCTCGGCGTACGGGGCACGGGCAAAGATCTCGTAGGCGTCGGTGGCCAAGATCGATTCTTCGTCTTCCAGATAGTTCTGGAAAAAGTCGAGCCGCTCGGGGCCTTTTTCGGGCAGCTTCATCAGCTTCGTGACGTACTCGATCGTGCGGTCCGACACCGCGTTGGGCGTCGACCATTGCAGATTCTTCGGATCGACGCCGAACACCAGAAACTTGGTGCCGGTGGGATGATTGCCGAAATAGAGCAGCTTGATGCGGCGGTTTTTGCCCAAGTGCTCGCCGCCCTTCAGGGCCTTGACGACTTCAAAGGTCGCCTCGGAAGTATCCGAATTAGCCTTGGCGGGGCCTTGTACGAATTTGGCGACCACCACGGCGTCGGAGGCCGAGATGTCGTCGCTGAAGGTTTTGAGCTGGGCGTTGCAAAACGGGCAGGCCGAAGCCGTGCGCGTGGTCGCCAGCCCGCCGAGCATAATCGCTGCCAGCCCGGCAAGGGTCATTGCAAAACGAGATGGGGCGTGAATCGACATCCTTCGACTCCTGAGCAGGTTTTCCGATAGCCGCGGGCGGACGACTATCCTCGGGCGGTTGGGTCTGGGAACAGCCGTCTTATTCTATATCTTAGGGCACAGGCATTCCAAGGGTGTTGCAAAAATCGCCTTTCGGTCCGCGAAAGAGTGTCGCCGAATCGGCTTTGACAAGCAAAACCGGTGGTCGCCGAATCGACGTCTGTAGGGAACGCCCTCCGTGGCGTTCCGCGAGGGGCGGCGCGACGTCGAATCGCAGTTCGCGGAACGCCACGGAGGGCGTTCCCTACAGAGGCCTTGCCATTTTTGAATGCCAAAGCCCGTCAGGGACGCACGCAATCACGGTGCGGCGGTCAGGGCCTTGGCCACGTCAGTGCGATAGCCGTCGAGGGCCGGCAAATAGCCCACGAGCGTGGCCAATACTACCAAGGCCGGCAAGAGGGCCATTTCTTGCCAGGTAAAACTGACGGCGCCCATTGCGAACCCGGTATAGGCCAACACCCAGGGACTGGCCGCGGCGATGAGTGCGTGGCCGAGCAGCCAGCCGGCCAGCCCGCCCCCCAGCGACAATAGCATCGACTCGAGCAGAATGACGTTCAACACCGTGGCGCGGCGGGCGCCCAATGCCCGCATCACGGCGATATCGCGCCGGCGGTCGCTCATCGAATTGTAGATGCTCACCATGATGCCAATGCCCGCCACGATGACCGTCAGCACGGCCAACGCCAAAAGCAGTAGCCGGATGTTGCCGACGATCGACTCCAAGAGCTGATTGATTTCGACGGCCGGCAGCACGGCCTGGGCCTCGTTGCCCTTGTTGATGGCCCGCCGCAGGTCCATCGCCACGATGGGGTTGGTGGTCCGCACCAGGATGGCCGTGATTTCGCGTTGCGATTCGGGTAGCGGCGCGTGTGCGTGGTGATGCTCGGCATCGTGATCATGATCAGCATCATGATCGTGGTCGCCATGCGCCTCGGTAGCCCCGACCCTTGCGGCCGGCTCGTGGTCGTGATCGCCATGATGGTCGTCATCTGCGTAGTCACCATGCGCCTCGGTAGCCCCGACCTTTGTGGCCGGCTCGTGGTCGTGATCGGCGTCATGGTCATGCCCAGCGTCGTCTCCATGCGCCTCGGTAGTCCCGGCCCTCGTCGCCGGCTCGTGGCGGTGATCGGCGTCGTGCTCATGCTCATCCGCGTGTTCGTCGCCGCCATGCGCTTCTCGCCCGATCGCCCTCTCGCCCCCTCGCCCCGTCGCGTCTCCATCACCTCCGCTTGCATCCTCCTTCGCATGACCTCGCAGCAAATAAAAACCTTCCATGTTGATAAAGATTGCCCGGTCGTTGGGCGTGCCGGTGGGCTTGAGCACGCCGACGATCTTGAAGGCGTCGTGTTTGTGGCCGGCTTCGCTCTCGATGCCATGCGTCGGTTGAAACGTGTCACCGACTTTCAACCCTGTACTGTGCGCGACGATTGACCCGATCACCCCCTCAAAAAACTCCTCCTGCTTAAAATTCCGCCCGTCGGCAAACTCATATTTCTGATAGGGTTCCCAAACCTCGAACATGGCCGGCGTGGTGCCGACCACCCGGAACTGCTCATAGCTATCGCCCAGGCAAAGCGGCACCGCCACATCGACGCTTGACGAAAACCGGCCGCGATGCTCGCCGTCTCGCAAAAACTCCTTGTAATAGCTATAGGGCAGGTTCTCGACCGGCTGGCTCAAATGGTAGACCGTGTTGAGCACAAGCTGCAGCCGCCCGCCCTTCGTGGCGCCGATGATCATGTCGTAGCCTTGCGCGCTGTGGCGGAAGAAACGATCGACCATCGAATACGCCACCAACACCGTGACCACCAGCGTCACGCCGATCGCCATCGACACGGCGGTCAGGCACGAGGCCAACGCTCGCTGCTGTATAAATCGCCAGGCGATCTTCCAGAGACTCATGCTTGCGAACCTTTACGCAGCCGCCATCGCTTGGTTGAACTCGTCGAGCCGCTCGACCCGCTCGAACTGCTCGGCTACCTCGGGCGTGTGAGTCACCAACACCAAGGCGACCTGTTCTTCGCTGCACGTCTGGCGGATCAAGTCGATAATTTGCTGTTGATTTCGGGCATCGACATTAGCGGTCGGTTCGTCGGCCAAGAGCAGCTTGGGCCGGTTGGCCAAGGCCCGCGCCACGGCCACGCGCTGTTGCTCGCCCACCGAAAGCATGGCCGGCTTGTGCGTCAGCCGATGCCCCAGGCCCACCCGCTCGAGCAGCGCCCTTGCCCGGCCCACGTCGGCCCGGTCGC
This sequence comes from Pirellulales bacterium, assembly GCA_035252155.1. Taxonomy (GTDB): domain Bacteria; phylum Planctomycetota; class Planctomycetia; order Pirellulales; family JAICIG01; genus JAICLL01. Next base: position 6,803 of record DATFDL010000230.1, read on the forward strand.
GGGCGAATGACATGCCCAGCACTACATTCTCCAACGCTGAAAAGCCCGGCAGCAGATTGAACGTCTGAAAGACGTAGCCCATGTTCTCGGCCCGAAACCGATCGCGGCCGGCTTCCGGCAGACGGGTGATATCGAGCCCGTTGACCTCGACGCTGCCG
>DATFDL010000231.1:0-4604 GCA_035252155.1 Pirellulales bacterium
ACTCTCGAGCAGATAGGTAAGCCGCTGCCGCTCGACGCCGGTGCTCACGGGCGGCGGTTCGCTGCCGCCGACGTAGCCGGCCCAGACACCGCCGGGCACGTCGCCGGGCCGCACAAAGTCGTCGCGCCGCGCGGCCGTCAGCTCGTGTTCGAGTTGCTCGCGCCGCACCGCCACGATTTTTTCGGCTTCTTCATAGGTCACACCGCCTAACATGAGCAGTTGCTCGAGATAGGCCTCGTGAACCGTCATGCGATCGTCAATCGCCTTATAAAGCATCGGCTGCGTGAACGACGGCTCGTCGCCCTCATTGTGTCCGCGCCGCCGGTAGCAGTACATGTCGATCACCACGTCACGCTGAAACGCGCGGCGAAAATCCATCGCCAGCCGCACCACCTGCGCCACCGCCTCGGGGTTTTCGCCGTTGACATGAAAAATCGGGATCTGCAGCATTTTGGCCACATCGGTGGCATAGGTGCTTGAGTGCACTTCGGCGGGCGTGGCCGTGAAACCGATCTGATTGTTCACCACCACATGGATCGTGCCGCCGATGGAATAGCCCTGCAACTGGCTGAGCTGCAGCGTCTCTTGCACCACGCCCTCGCCGGCGAAGGCAGCGTCGCCGTGAATCAAGAGCACCATGCCGCGCACGCGCTGGCCATCGTGCTCGCGGTCTTGCTTCGCCCGCATCCGGCCCACCGCCACGGGATTGACAAACTCCAAGTGGCTGGGATTGAAGCAAAGCGACAGGTGTACCGTATGCCCGTTGTCGGTGCGCCACTCGCTGCTGTGGCCCAAGTGGTACTTGACGTCGCCGCGGCCCAGCAGCAACTCGGGCTCGCGGTCTTCGAACTCGCGGAAGATCATCTGCGGCGTCTTGCCCATGATGTTGGCCAGCACATTGAGCCGGCCGCGGTGGGCCATGCCCAGCACGATCTCGTCGATGCCTTGCTCGCCGGCTTTTTCGATGGCCAAATCGAGCAAGGGAATGAGGCTTTCGGCCCCTTCGAGCGAAAAACTTTTGGCGCCGATGTATTTCTTCTGAATGAACTCCTCGAACAGATGGGCGCCCGTCAACCGCGTCAAGATGCGCAACTGTTCTTGCCGCGTGAGCTGCAAGCGGTTCTCGGTCGCTTCCATCCGGTCTTGCAGCCAGTGCCGCACGCTCAAATCGTCGATGTGCATGAACTGCACGCCGATCGACCGGCAATAGGTGTTGCGCAGGTGCTCGACGATGCCGGCCAGCGAAAGCGTATCGGCGCCGGGAATGGTGTCGATCGAAAATTGCCGGTCGAGATCGGCTTCGCTGAACCGGTAAAACTCCAGGTCGAGCTCCGGCTGATGCGGCCGCGGCAGGCCGAGCGGATTAATCTGGGCGACCATGTGCCCGCGCACTCGATATGCACGGATGAGCTGATCGACGCGGTCTTGCAGGTTGGCGACCTGCGCGACCGGCGTAAGGACACCGCCGTGGTCGCCATTAACGACCGCCCCACCGCCGGGATTGAAGATACTGGCCGGGCGAAACGACGGTCCAGGCCGCCACCGCTGCGCCGCTCGGCCGTTGCCGGCCTGCCCGAGCCGATCGAAATAGTCGCGCCATTGCGGCTCGACGGCGGCAGGATCGCGCAAATAATCGTCGTACAGGCCCTCAATGAAGGCCAGATTCAAACTGCCGATAGGGCTCGCTTCACTCATAATGCCACAGGAGACTCGTGCTTGGCCCTTTGATGTGGCGGCAGCGCGGGGTTGCCGCGATCCCAGGGGAGGAATTACCGTTGCCTTGAAAGTAGTTTCCGTTGACAAAAATAAAAAGTGCGCGCCCGCCACCTATCCGTAAGTCGTTGTTTCCTCATAGGTTGTGGCGTCGCTTTGTCGCAGCCAATTTGCGCTGCCGCAGTAATAATTATGGGGGGTTTGTTCTCCGTTGCTCCAAACTCTTGCCGCATTCAATACCGGCCAATGCGAGGCGTGATTCACATAATTTCCAAAGTCAGCGATTCGCCGAACCGGCCGACTTCCTGTATCTTAACCGATGGCTGGCTTCATCGGTTTTCAGCGGTTTTTTCGACCATTTTCGCGGCAGGTGCAGAGCACGCACAGGAGAGGTGCCTTCGCCGCCTTCATTGCAAGGCCGCACCGCTAGGTTACAATAATCCTTATGTACCGCGCGAGCTGCATCTATCTCGTGTGCGCCGGCTTGATCGTCGCTAGCTTCAACTGCGATCGATCGACACCGCCGCGGACCGCCGGTTCTTCGGCGTGCCGCGACTTCGCCATGTTCGCCCCAACGGCCGACACGTCTGAATCGGAAACGCCGTCGATCGAGCAGGCCTCGCAAGGCCGCGGCGATCTCTCGCGTGAATCGCAAGGCCGGCGAATGGTCACCTCTCGTGCGAAGAGCGTCGGGCGAATCTTTCAACTCGCTCGTGCCGGGCTGCGATGTTCGCAACCGCGCGACCTGCCCGGCGTACTCTGGCTTCGAACGGCCGGCGCCTCACTGCCCGCACTTCACGTGCGGTTGCAAATCTAAACCGATCTCCACGGGCGATGCTTCGCAGCGTCGTCGTCTGCCGGCCGGCTCTCGTCGGCCCACTTGTAATCGCGTTTGACTTAGCCGCTGTCGGGCGTTGGCCCTGCGCGGTGACGTTGGATTTGCCCAGAAGTCTCGCGGCCTCATGGCCTTCGCGCCGGTGACGGCCGCCTGATCGCGGAGTGGAGATCAATGTTGAGGTCGATTCAAAGATGCGTCGTTTGTGGGTTGGAGTGCGATGAGTCCGTGCCGGCTGAAACCGAGCGCTGGTGCCCCGGCTGCGGCAGCGCGCTGGCCGATGAAACCGTCGCGCCGGCGACGCACGAGCTCGCCCCGAACCTGTGGGGCGACTTGCTCGTGCTCGCTTCGCTGGCGGTGCTGGCTTTCCTGCTGCACACGATGCTCTGGCGAGAGTTTTATCGTTGAGACCGTCGGCCATTGTGCTTCTCCTTGTGTCCGTCGGGCTGAGCATAGAGCCGCCACATGCGTTCGACACTGCGCATGGCCGCGTTCAAAAAGCGCACGTTGCCGGTCAGCGGATCGCGCTTCACCCGTTCTTCGACGGTGGTGACGACGGGCTGGCACCCCGAGCGCATGCGGCTCATGGTGCGGTTCTTGAAGGTTTCGACTTTTTTGCGGCTTTTGGCGAAGCTTTCCATCGATTTCACGTAGAGCAGCTCCAGCCGAGTGGTGCAGCGCACTCGAATCCGCGCGGCCATCTGGTCGTCGGGGTGGGCCGCCAGCCAGCGTTCGACCTTGCCGATGATCTGCGTCACCCGCGGCCTCGAAACGTTCAACTTCCGGGCCAGCGCGCTGTGCGACGCCCACCCGCTGACCCACAGCTCGTAGGCCCGTATTTCTCGCCGCTTCGGCCTGCCCCGGCGGTTCTTGGCCGGCTTGGCAATTGGCTCGCCGGCGGGCCGGCTGATCGCCTCACTGGCGGCCTGTGTATCGGCCGCGGGCGCGGCGTCGGGCAATTCCTGGTTTTCAACAGCGGCGTTCATCGGATGGCTCCTGGGTGAAAAAAGTGACGATTGTCAGACCGACGCTTCGAGTAAACGCAGGCGCACCCACGGTGGCTTGTGCGGCGAGCGCTTACCAAGTTTCTGAGTTTGCACCGCGCTGCAACTTCTTGCTGCATAGGTACTTCGCAATGTTTTTTCAGCGTTTTTTCTATCGGGGGGGTAAGAACCATTTCGGGGGGCACGCGGGCGATTCGCATTTGTTTGCATGCACTGACGCGGAGCCACGGATTGACATTCCAAAACGGGGTCGTGGCGGGGACAGCCTGTGGCACAGTCGCCTTCGAATGTCGCAGATGGCACAGCCGCCCTCGGCTGTGCATCTCCGACGCGGTCGGCGGCGGCGAACAGGCAAGGGGCGGCTTATTCACCCCAAACCGCATCTATAAGCATGTACACTTGCCGCATCGTACCGCTACTTGAAATACCCGTCAATAGTTCGATAATTATTTTTCTATCTGAATCCATTGAACGCCCGAGCTCATGCCTCCGAAAATCCAAGGGTCTTCCGCCGTGCGGCATTGAAACCACCCATTGGCTCGCACTACTTTTAGGCGACATTGCGCTTCGGTGCGATGCAACGACGCAAGCGAAATCGTCAAGTTCGGAAAGAAGCTCGGAAGGCCGATGATCCGGCTCAGGGAGGGCCCATTTCAGCGCGACGGACGAATCGAGGACGTGTTTCATTCCTCGTCGCGAATTTCACGGACCAGATCGACGGCAATCTCCAGCGTTCCGAATTTTTGGCTCTTACTCAGAATCTGTGGGTGGTTTCGCCGTCAAAGTAGTTGAGCCGTGCGTTTTCTTAGGCATTTCCGGGCAAATAAATGATGCACGATTTGGGATCGGATTTGGCAGTGGGATCGTGGCAGTTGCCTGGTGAAACAGAGTTCCCGGCGCGCCGGGACTGGCGAACAACCTGACAAGGGATAACCAGGCCCGCTTCGGGTAAATGACTCGCCTAGCCCCTGGCCCGCTGCGGTGGGCCAGGGTCTTTTTCGGTACTGGTAATCGCTCATTTATTTGCCCGGCCATGCCTTTGAAAACGCAAC
>DATFDL010000232.1:0-10041 GCA_035252155.1 Pirellulales bacterium
GTAGTTTGCGCAAGGCCGTCATGCCCACCTCGCTGAACTGCCGCGCCGGCACCCGCCAGATTTGCGGGTTCATCAACTCCAACGAAACGTATCGCTCGTAACCGATGGCACGCAGAATCTCAAGAATCGGCTCAAGCTGAAAGTCACCATCGCCGGGCAAAATGCGGTCGCCGTCGGCGGCCAGTTCGCGCGGCGTGCCCGAGAGATCACTTAACTGCACGTGAAACAGATTGTCGCGCGAGAGATAGGCCAGGTCTTCCGGTTTGCTCGGCCCCAAATAGTAGTGGAACACGTCGAGACAGAGTCCGAGATGAGGCGAGCCAGCTTCGGCGACCAGGGCGGCGGCGGTCTGCAGATTGTTGCCCAACGTGGCCGATGATTGGAACTCCAGGGCCAGCCGCACGTCTTGTTGCCCGGCCTTTTCGGCCGCGAGAACCAGCGACGCCCGCACGCGGTCGAGGTCTTGTTGCCCGAGCGGTCCGGCCACATCGCAGGCCACAACCAGCGTGCCGACACCTAGTGAGCGCAGCAGTGCCAGCCGCCGCTCGAAATGGCCCCAATGTTCCCGCCGGGCGTCTCCCTGGCTGGCCAGCAGGCCTCCTTGAAAGCTGGCGACGGGCGCGGTCATCTCGTGTTCGGCCAGCAATCGCCGCACGTCGTCGAGCGAATGCGATTCGAGATAGCGTTCGAGTTTTCCCAGCCAAAGCTCGACGGCGCGGCAGGCGCCGGCGGAGTAATCGTCGATGTCTTTCTCGAAAGACGAGTCGAGCGAACAGACCTGGCTGATGGCGGGTTTCACGGTTCTCGCCGGCGTTTAACCGTGCCGGTCTAATTCACCAACGAGTTCCGCCAGCGGCAATTCAAAGCCCGGCAAAACATGTTCACCATCGAGCCGATCGCCTTCAGTCAACGTCCGTACGTCGGTCAGCGAGCGATAGACCTTGGCGCGGCGCCGCTTGGGATCGATCTCCCAAACCAGCTCAACGCCGGCCTCGAAATACTCGGTGCGCTTTACCTTCATTTCGCCGGGCGTGTTGCCACGGCTGAGGATTTCGATCGCCAAATTCGGAACGACACGCGGGATCGGCTCGCCCGAGCGGCGGCGCCCCGGGATGCGGTCCCAGTTCGTGAATGCAATATCTGGAATTCGGACGAGATCGGGCTTGATTTCATGGGCGCCGGCCTCGCCGGACGTGGTTCCCAGATTCCGCTTTCGGACGAACGAACTGATCAAGCCTCCCAACATAACCGCGAGCTCCGATTCCTCCTTGCCCATCGGTTTCTCCAACAATACGCCCTCGATCAATTCACAATTTCGCCCTTCCCGATCCTGAATCGCGATCACGTCCCGAACTGTGGCGCTACCGGGATACGGATGAAACCGCACGCGGTCCAGCGGCGGATTTCCCAGCCGCGCCATCATATCAGCGAGGGTCCGAATGCACGCCGGGATTTGCACGGTGGCCATTGTTCTTACCCGTGTCGGTCCCACTCGCCAAAGATGTCGGCCAGCGTTCGGATAGAAGTTGGAAGTTGCGCTGTCGCCATCGTTCTAGCCCCATGTTACTCGGCGGCTAAGGAGATTGCACGTCGCCGTAAACATTATAGCAGACGATGACCGGGGCATCGCTAAGGCTCTGCCCCAGCCACCAGACCTTAGTTCGTGCGGCCACGTTGGGTGCACAAGCAAAGCTGCCCTAACCGGCGGCGGACAGTCCCTTACGGATTTCGTCGACGCAGTCGTCGGCGGGCACGCGCCACTGGCGCAAGCTGTCTCGGTCGCGAATGGTCACCGTGCCGTCGCTCAGCGTCTGGCCATCGACGGTGATGCAATAAGGCGTGCCCACCTCGTCTTGCCGGGCGTAGCGGCGGCCCACCGCGCCTTTCTCGTCGTAAAAGACGTTGAAGTGCGGCTTGAGAGCGCGATAGATCTTTTGGGCCGCCTCGGGCATGCCGTCCTTCTTGACCAACGGAAAAACGGCGGCCTTGACCGGCGCTAGCCGCGGATGCAGCCGCAAAAAGGTGCGGGCCCGCGGCTTGCCATGCTCGTCGGGCACTTCATCCTCTTGATAGGCCTCGCACAAGAACGCCAGCGCCGCGCGATCGGCCCCCGCCGACGGCTCGATCACGTGCGGCACGTACCGCTCGCGCGTTTCGTCGTCGAAGTACGAAAGGTCCTTCCCGCTGCCACGATGCCGCGGCTTGCCTTCGGCATCAAGCTCGACCACCAGCGCGTTGCCTTGCCGCACCAGCTTGCCCTCCATGTGGCTGCGCAAGTCGAAATCGCCGCGATGGGCAATTCCCTCCAACTCGCCAAAATCGCCCGGCGCCAAAAACGGAAACGCGTACTCGATGTCGGCGGTGCCGCAGGAATAGTGGCTCAGCTCTTCCAGCGCGTGATCGCGCAGCCGCAGCCGCTCGCCCGCCAGGCCCAGCTCGAGATACCAACGGTAGCGACGGTCACGCCAATATTGATACCATTCGGGCGACTGCCGCGGCTGGCAAAAAAACTCGATCTCCATCTGCTCGAACTCGCGCGAGCGGAACGTAAAATTCCGCGGTGTGATTTCATTGCGAAAACTCTTGCCCATCTGGGCGATGCCAAAGGGGACGGCGACGCGCGAACTATCGACCACATTTTTGAAGTTGGCAAAGATGCCCTGGGCGGTCTCGGGCCGCAGAAACGCCGCGCCCTCTTCGCCGCTGAGCGCGCCGACGTAGGTCTTGAACATCAGGTTGAACTCGCGCGGCGGCGTGAGCGTGCCCAGCGACTTGGCGTCGGGGCCGAGCACCTGCGAAAACTCGGGCACTTGCGTCAGGCTGAGCAGCTCGCCTTCCCAGGCGAGTTGCCCGGCGTCTTTGGCCCGCAGATTGAAAAACTTCAGTGCCTTGGCCTCGATATACTCTTGTTCGCTTTTGCCGTCACCGCCGCCCGACTCGGTGGCGGCGAAGATCCGCTGCCCTTTGGCGGTCAGCCAGCGGCCGCGCACCTGGTCGTGCCGGTAGCGTTTCTTCGACTCGCGGCAATCGACCATGAAATCGTGGAACAAATCGTAGTGGCCCGAGCACTTCCAGATCTGCGGGTGCATGATGATGGTGCAGTCGAGGCCCACCATCTGATAGGCGGCCGGCGCGCCGGCGGGCGGCGCAAGCTCGTCGTGCCCGGTGACCATGTCACGCCACCAGGCTTCTTTGATATTGCGTTTCAGCTCGACGCCCAACGGCCCGTAGTCCCAAAAGCCGTTCAGGCCGCCGTAGATGTCGCTCGATTGAAACAAGAAGCCTCGCCGCTTGCAGAGCGAGACCAGTTTTTCCATTTCCATGTGACAGTTTGTTGTGTATTCGTTGGAGGATGGCCTTCCAGGCCGTCTGCGGCCGTTTGCCGTAATCGCCCGCCGCACAAGCTTGGCAGTGTACCGCGAAAGCGAGGGCGTGGTCCAGGGAACGTGCACACCACGACGGGCATCATGCGGAGCATGATGTATATGATGGCCCAGCGGCAATTGTCCATCGCCGCAGATCGAGCTCCGGGACAATCGAAAAACGATCGACCCGTGCGGCGTCGTCGATGTCGCGGTCGAGCCCAAGGGCGAGCAGGTTGCGCCCGCCCTGCGTCCGGCGCAACTCTCGGCGAAGCCGCTCTTCGATGTCGTCCGCCACCCCAGGCATCACCGACGCCCGAAAACACTGACGCGCCATCAGCAGTTGATCGTTGATTTCCGCCGGCTGCGCTTCGTCCAGGCCGGCGTAAATACGTTCAGCCAGCAGCCCGGCCAAGAGCACGTCTTCGCGGGTGATTTCGCCCCGCGTGCCGGCGCAGAGCAAGTGAATCTGCTCTTCGCCCGTCAGCGCCTCGATGACTGCCCGCGCGTTCACAAACGCCCCGATGAGCACTCGCTTCGCCTGGCGGCATCGCTGCATCGCCCGTGTGCCGTTGGTGGTGGTGAAAACCACCGTTTTGTCGGCCACTTTTTCGGGCGTGTATTCCTCGGGTGAGTTTCCTAAATCAAAGCCTTCGATCGGCAGGCCGCCGCGTTCTCCGCCCAGAACAACCTGGCCCGACGGCAGGCCCGCAGCCACGCGCCGGGCGTCTTCGATCTCAAGACACGGAACGACCTCGCGAGCGCCGGCCGCCAAGGCATGCACAATGACTGTGCTGGCCCGCAAGACATCGATCACAACCACTACGCCGCCGGCCAGGGTCTCGGGTGTCGTCAGATCGGGCAGGAAGTGGGCCTTTAGGGCGCGCATTAACCTACTTTTGCATTTTGACTTTTGCATTTTGCATTTTGACTTTCCCCTTAGCCGTCACCGAGCGCGATACCTGAATGTAAGAGAAAGTCAAAATGCAAAAGTAAAAACCGGGAAATGAAGCAAGTCCCGGACATCGGAGCGGAACGAATTCCATTCTACTAGTGAAGCTGATTCACTTCACGGCGGGCGGCGGCCGAGCGGGTCGGACCGAGCGAAAGCCCCAGCCAGCCATCGGTCACCACGCATTGGGTGACGCTCAGCCCGTTCAGACGCGGATCGGCCAGCGTGCGGTCGTCGACTAGCCGCAAGTCGCGGTCGTGAGAGAAGACCTTGCTGAAGATGCCGCGCAGGGCGATCTGCGGCTGATTGCCGAACCGCTGTCCCCAAAGCTGCACGGTGCCGTCGCGCACGAAGCGGGCATCGAGCCCCCGGGCCTGCGGCTTGTAATGGACGCGCACCTGAAAGTTGCGCCAGCTTTTGGGATATTTGCGCAGCTCGGCCACCGACAGCGTCAGCTCGACCCGGCCGTCGGCGAATCGCACCGACAGGCTGTCGCGCTTGGCAAACGTGATCCGCAAATCGGGCGGAAACTCGTTGGTCATGGCCTGCGGCGGAAGCTGAAACGCCTCAAGCAGCCGCTGCTGCAACTCGGGCAGGCTGAAGGTTTGGCCGTCGAGCCCCAGCCGATCGCCGATGTTGTTCAAGAGCGACTGATGGATTTGCAAGCTCGCTACGCTGTCGGCGAGCGCCATCGGGCGCGGCGTGCAGGCTGCCAGTTGCCCGTCGGCGGCCAGGCGGAATCGCATCGTCGCCCGGTTCTCGCTGGTGCGCAGGTCGATCACGGTCGGCTCCAAGGCCAGACCGTCAAGTGGCGTCAGCACCCGCCGGTGGAGTGTGGTCTTGGCCTCGGTCAGCCGTGGCTCGACCGCCGCGTCGATCTCTTCTTGCACCCGGGTTATTACTTTGCGGCGGGCCACACGGCGGACCTCGCCTTCTTTTTCCGCGTGCTTCACTCGGGCGATGCCTTCGACCACCCAGCCTAAAACCGGCACGTCGTCATAGTCGGTTTCAACGCCGCGCAATTGCGGCGAGTGCGAAGCCGCGGCCTCGGCCGGCCACGTCTCGACGCCGCTGGAGCCAAGCTGAAACACCTTGCGGGCCAGATACGTCGAGTCGCTGTGGCTGTAGATCGTCACCGGCCCGCTCTTGCTCGTGGTGCGGGCCAACACCAGCCCCCGCACTTCCAGCGCCAGCCGCACGTGGTGAGCGTCGGGCAGCAGCCGCACGCCCAACTGAGCCGTCGTGCTGCTCCAGCCACGCGTGGGCACGCCCAGAATGCGATCGCGCACGGGCGACTCGACCGTCGGCTGCTTGGGAACAAACCGGTTGAGCAAGTCGGCTGAGACCACGATCCGCAGGTTCGAATTACGATAATTCGATTCGAGCCAGTGCGTGAGACGCGCGGCCGCCGGACCATCGCCCGTCGCCAGCCGCGAAGTCGCCGCCGCCAGCTCTCGGCCGTCGTCACTTAGCCCCGTCTGCTCGAACCGCTCCAGGCGGCTCAACAGTTGAGCCAGCTCTTCCGCGCTGCGCGAGGAGGTTTGGCCAGCCGGGCGCAACGAGACGGTTTTTTGGCCGGTTACGCGCTGGGTCGCCATTTCGGGCACCATTTCCCAAAACTCCAGCCGCCGCAAGATGGCGTAACGGATACGGCGCAGAGCGGCGGCTTCGGGTTGGTTGTCGGCGGCCGTCAGCAACGGATGGTCGCGCTCGGTCAGGTCGCGCAAGCGGCCCAAGGCCACCAGAGCGCGCGGCGAATTTGCATCGTCGATCCGCCCTAGCTCACGCACCAGGTCAGCGATCCGCCCGGCCCATTCGCCGGTGTGGCAATTCCAGGCCAACTGATCGAGCTGAGCCAACAGCGCTTCGTGCGCGCCCCAGGCGCCGGCAAACTGCGGGCGGGGCCGCCGCTTTTTAAGGCTCGGGCGGGGCACAGAATGCGACGGCTCGCCCTCAGTCTCCGCCGCTGGTGTTGGCTCAGCGGCAATCGCCGGCCCTTCCGGCAATTCGCTGTTCGGCTCATCCGGTGCTTGCGGCTCCGCCACAATCATCTCGGCCGGCGTTTCGTCGTCCGCGGCCTCCGATGCCTCGGCCATGCTTTGCGCCTCGGACGCAACATCGGAGTCGTTCGCTTCAATTACGGCAGACGGTTCATCGATGACGGGCAACGTCGGCATCTCTTGGCGAGCGACTTTCGGATGCGGCTCGGCCGGTTCGCCGATCGGCCGCGAGTTGTCTTCGCTCTCAGACAGGTAGTCCCGGCCCTCGTGGCCGGCTATCGGGTGACTTTCTCGCGCGTCCGTGGCATTGCCGGAACCGCCGGGCACAAGGCCCGGAGCTACCGCGCGCACAGCGATCTTTTCCCAAGACCGCGGGGCCGCCACGCTCAGGAGAAACAGCGCGCTCAACACGACGACGAACGGCCATGTGCTTACCTCGCGCTGTCGGCTCATCGATCCCTCGTAGATGCCGGTCTCAAGATCAAGATCGGCCGGTTGGGCAGGCTGAATCGAACGTAGTTGCGAAAAGAGCGTTTCTGCCGGCACAGTTGCGGCAAATTGCTCAAAATGGTCAAATCTGAGGCAGTTTGCCCATTTCGCCGCCGAACGCCGCCATGCCGCCAACCGCCACGCTCGACCTGGGCGACTTTATTCGCTCGGTGCCCGACTTTCCGAAGCCGGGCATCTTGTTCCGCGACATTACGCCCCTGTTGGCCGATGCCGCCGCCCTGCGCGAGACGGTCAAGCGGCTGGCTGAGCCTTATCGGCAGGCGGGCATCGACGTGGTCGCCGCCGCCGAGGCCCGCGGTTTTATCTTTGCCGCCCCGCTGGCGATCGAGCTGGGCACGGGTTTTGTGCCCGTTCGCAAGCCTGGCAAATTGCCGTTCGAGAAGCACAGCTTCTGTTATGAACTGGAATACGGCAGCGACACGTTGGAGGTGCATGCCGACGGTTTTGCGGCCGGCCAGCGAGTATTGCTGGTCGACGACTTGCTGGCCACCGGCGGCACGATGCGGGCCTGCTGCCAATTGGTCGAACGCACCGGAGCGGTGGTGGCGGGTTGCGCATTCGTGATCGAACTGACAGATTTGGGCGGGGCCAAGCGGCTCGCGCCGCACCCGACGTGGAGTTTGTTGAAATATTCGTAGGACGGGACTCGTTTCACCCATCCCCATACGCATCCAGTTAAGCGAGTGTCCGCGTCACTGCTCTGTAGGGAACGCCCTGCGTGGCGTTCCGTGAGGGGCGAATTGACGTCGAACCGTAGTTCGCGGAACGCCACAGAGGGAGTTCCCTACCGACGTTCGCCCTACTCTTCGTCCACCACCTGGGCTTGCACTGGCACTTCGGCCGTCACGTTGCCGGGCAGGTCGGTGTCAATCTGCACCGTGTACACGTGCTTGCCGGGCTTGTCGCCGGCCGTGAGCGTCAGCGGTATGGCGTGCTGCCGGCTGGCGGTTTTGGGAGCGGTGAAGGCAATCGACTCGTCGTCGCAATGGATGGAGGTAATGCGGAACGGCTGCTTGGCCTGGATCACGACGGTCTGCTTCTTTTTTTGGCCGGGTTTCACCGCGCCGAAAAAGACGGAGGCCGGGCTGACCGTCAGCCCCGACAACACCCGGCCTTCGACATCGATCGGCACTTCGGCCGCGCGTGCGTCGTTGGTGACCAGCGTCAGTTGTTCCTTGAGATAGCCCGGCGAAGCACCCGGCAAGAGCCGCACGGTCATGTCGTAGCCGATCTTGGTGCCGTCGTGCACAGTCTCGACGGCCTCGGCCACCACAAACTCGGAACTGCTGCGGATTTCGTTGATCTCCCAGTCGCTGCGGCCATCGTAAGAGATCTTGATGATTCGTTCGGGCTGCGCGGCGGCATCGACCGTGCCGAAGGCCACCTCGCCCGGCTCGACCACGATGTCGCTGCGAATATAGCCGGTCACCTGCAATTGCACCTCGGCATAGGTCGGCCTGTCGAACGTCACGGTGATCGTGGCTTTGCGCTGGCCGATGAAGGCGCGGGTGTTGAACGTAGCGACGATCGCGCTTTCGTCGTATGTGGCCAGGGAATCGCGCTCGACGGTGGGAATGATGCACTTGCAGCCCGGTCGAACGCTGGAAATGTGCACTTCTTCCTCATAGATGTTCGAGAACTTGAAGCGGAACTCCGACTTGGCGCCGCGGGCCACCGTGCCGAAATCGTGGCTGGTGGTCTCAAACATCTTGCGGGCCCATTCTTGCGCCCGCACCACGCCGCCGCCCGTCACCAACACCACCGCACATAAGGCAATGCGAAACACGAACTCACCTCCAGAACCTGGCCACAGGCGCGCGGTTAGGCGTTCATCGCCCCGGTATGTCCAATTTCGGCCGCGCCGACGGCAAACTCAATCCCCGCTTTCTTTAATGGAAACCTGGCGAAGCCGGGAAGGCCCGCGAGCTTGCGGCCTCCGCGGCATGTTTCCCCGGCCTGCATCCTTACGCTAAGATAGGCGCTTGCCGGGGCATTGCAAAGCGGGTCGCGTTCGGATCGGGTCTGTAGGGAACGGACTCGGTGCCGTTCCGCCTACTGCGATTCGGCCCCGCGCCGCCCGTCGCGGAACGGCACGGAGTCCGTTCCCTACAGAATTCAATCCAAGGAACACAACGATGCAGATTCTCGCACAGCCGCTGTGGAGGGGCCTTCGGTTGGCGGCCCTGGCCCTCGTGGTCTCGCTGGTTGGCTGCGGCGAACGCGGCGGGCCCGTCAGCGCCCAGGCCGCCGACGAGCAAGACGACCAACAAGATCCGAAGCCGAACGGCGAGAAAGCGTCCGATAACGAGCCGGCCGACGACATGGAGTTTCCCTATCAACATCGCATTGCCAGCCCCGAGCTTGAGGGCGGCGTCGGCTGGCTCAACACCGCCGGGCCGCTCGAATTGAAGGCCCTGCGGGGCAAATTTGTGGTCCTAGACTTCTGGACCTATTGCTGCATCAACTGCATGCACATCTTGCCCGAACTGAAAAAGCTGGAACGGGCCTACCCCAACCAGCTTGTCGTGATCGGCGTGCATTCGGCCAAGTTCGAGAACGAAGAGGACTCGAAGAATATCGCCGAAGCCATTCAGCGTTACGACATCGAGCACCCCGTCGTCAACGACTCGAAGCACGCCATCTGGCAGCGATTTGGCGTCAATAGCTGGCCCACGGTTTACTTAATCGACCCCGAGGGCAACCTGGTCTGGGGACGCAACGGCGAGGTCGAGTTCAAAACGCTCGACGCCGCGGTGCGGGCCGGTTTGCCCTATTATCGCCGCAAGGGCGTGCTCGACGAGACGCCGCTACGGTTCGATCTCGAAGCCGACAAAGCCCAGCGGACGCCGCTGCGATATCCCGGCAAGCTGCTGGCCGACGAAGCCGGCGACAGGTTGTTCATCGCCGACAGCAATCATCACCGGATCGTGATCGCGCAGCTCGACGGCACGCTGATCGACATCATCGGCTCGGGCACTCTAGGGGCCGATGATGGCGACTATCACACCGCCACGTTCAATCATCCGCAGGGAATGGCCCTGCGCGACAAAATGCTTTACGTGGCCGATACCGAAAACCATCTGCTGCGCAAGATCGATCTCGATGCCAAGCTGGTAACCTCGATCGCCGGCACGGGTAAGCAACGCCGGTCGTTTGCCTGGCCCGGCATGGATGTGAACGACCTGACACCCGAAGGCGAGCTGCGCAACCCGCCCGA
>DATFDL010000233.1:0-6518 GCA_035252155.1 Pirellulales bacterium
CATCGATTGCCATGTCTTGGACCGCCGCGCCACCGAGAACTACTTATCTGACGCGGCTGTAAAGGCCGTTCTTGGCGACAAATATAAAGCCCTTGCGCCGTTCGAGGCGCTCGACCAAGCGCCGCTCGGATGGTCTAAGAACGACAATTGGAAGATCGCGAGGCACATGCACAAGGCCGATTTCGCCGAAACCGACCTTGGCAGGTTTCTTGACGGCCTCTAACACGCTTCCAACCGCAGGGCGTTGCTCAAACCGGCGTAAATCGCGGTCGCGGTCACTGCTTTACTTCGCGTCGGTCATCTCGACCACCTCAAACAGTGATTTGTCGAACGGACAGCCCTCCGGCAGGTGCGTTGAAACGTTCGTTGTGCCATCGGCGGCTCGGATAACTTGGATTTCAGCAATGAAAGGGCCGTCGGGCCCGGAAATGGAAAAGTGGCCGATGTGTGCGATATCCCTCTCGCCTTCTGCATATCGACGGACGAGAAGCGCCTTTCCGGATGTAGCCGAGGCCGTCACTTCGACCGGCACGAATACGTCTTTCAACCGGCACGGTTTCCCGTTTACGCACGCGTCTAGCCATTCCTCGTGCTTGAAGAGGTGTCGCGTCACGGTAGCGATTGGCGATTGTCGGTCAATCGTCGGAAGAATCTGCTCTTCAACCCAGCGATAAACGATCTGGTCGAGCGGCTCAAAGTTCTCCTGCGTTCGAGGTCGAACATGGACGTTTGCGGGATCCGCTAATTCTCGCTCGTCGACGCCTTCGACTTGGGCGCTTATGACCTTTGAGATTCCAATATCGTCAAAGGTGAATCGGCATCGCCACTTGATCTGACCGATGCTGAAGTCGTCTTTTATATCTAACAGCCTTTCGACCGTACGCAGTAAGATGCCCTGCTCTTCTGCCAACCTCTTGGCGTGCGACGAAAAGCCAGTCGTCGAGACTGCGATTACCTTGTCAAACTTCGCACAGGTTTTCCTCCCGATTAGCTGTTCGATCCAACTTGCCGGTGCCGCGCCACTTGACGGACGATCTCGGCATTCTATCAACCAGTTCACCGTTGATGACCCGAGCGGCCCGCAAATGATGAGGTCAAATTCTGCACTTACAGCGTTTTTGGCGTCGCGTGGCCTTACTCTCGATTCGACTCTAAGACCGCTCGGAAGAAGTTTTTGCTCGACCACCTGCACGAACTGCTCGAGCGCGCTCCCGTCGTTTCTCGCCTTTCGAGATCTGGCCCCCCGAGCGACGCGTGAGTTCTTCTTGCCTCGCATTTTGACGCTTTTATTGGCAGGGCTCCGTTTCGGCGGCGTCATAAGTCACCCATACAGAATTATCGCGTTTGTCTTTCCCCACGCATGGTCACGTCGTGTTCGGAACAATCGACTCCGATACAGTGCAAAACATTACTTCTCCGCATCGCGGGGCGGATAAGGCCCCAGGAATCGATCGCCATTGAAGTG
Source organism: Pirellulales bacterium (assembly GCA_035252155.1). Classification (GTDB taxonomy): domain Bacteria; phylum Planctomycetota; class Planctomycetia; order Pirellulales; family JAICIG01; genus JAICLL01. The sequence goes on from DATFDL010000233.1 coordinate 1,466, forward strand.
GATCATGTGGTCGGGAAAATCGGCGATCCATACCTCCGACTCCCACACAATCTTCGAGGCGTGCTTGTTGAACCCCTTGAAGTCGATGAACGCCGTGACGTAGATCCGGCCTGGCGAAGACTGCTTGAGCATCGCTTCGAGCTCGGCGTGCCGCTTCGGCGACACCGGTCCGTGAGCGGTGACCGCCTCGATCAAAAAGAGCCAGTTCCGCCGTCGGTCGTACAAAACCACGTCGGGCAACTTGTCGTGATTCATCTCGGGAATGTCGAGCGCCGCCAGCACCTCGGTCGCCACGCATAGACGCTTGTTGGCCGTATCGCCCAGGTAAATGACGACTGCGCCCGGGGCGAATCGCGGGGCAAACTCCTCGATAATCAGCCGCTGGAGCTCGTTGTGGACGCCCGGCGACAGCACGACCTTTGAGCCGTCGGGAAGGGCGACGTGTACTTTGTGAAGGCTGCGCGCTCGCTCGTAAGCTTTGGTCAGGCTGCCGTGCCGTTCGAGGAACTGCTCGCATTTCTTGGAAAAAGTGCGACGCTCGAACGCCCGCAGCACCGCCGCGGCGTCTTCGGTCAACTGGTAGCGCGTCTCGCCGCTGTTCGTTGGGCGTGTCGGGTCGTCGGGATTCCGGTCGATGAGGCGCGCTTGCTCGAATTGATGCACGGTCTGCCGGCGAATTGTCTCGCGGCTATTCGCCGCGTATTCTTTGCCGTACTTCTCCTTCATCCAGCCCATGATGTCCCAGATGCGCAGCAGCGGGCGGCCGGTCTTTGACCAGGGCGTGTTCTCGTCAAGAGCTGCCAAGGCCAGCAGCGTCAAGCAAGATCGCTCGTTCTGCTGCGCTTTCGGCAAGCCGAGACTCTTCAGGATTTCCATCGCGTCGTCGCGTTTGCTCACGTAGCAATCTCGCAAAGCTCGGCGATTTCGTTCGCCGGGATGCCAATCGCCTGCCCGACAATTTTTTCCACCGTATCTGGGGCCGTCTCGCCTCGCGCGGCGATCTCCTTGCCAATTTGCCGGATCGTCTCGACGTCGGGCACCGGCATAGCTCGAATCTCGGCGGCGTTTACCTGGGTATTGCCGCTGATCGCGCGGAAGTAGCGGTCAATCAGCGCGGAATTAAAGAGCCCAGCCAAACCGAACGCCTCATCGCGAGTCAGCTCGCCATCCGGCCTATAGACGTAGTTGAGGTGGTTCTCCAGCCCCAGCATTGGCGAATACGAATCGGTCGGCTCAACGATGCCTGCCACCAGCCGTCGGCACTCTTCCTTGGCGGTAAAGCGCTTGAGCAGCACGTAGCGCTTAGCCGGCAACAAGAGCCGCATTGAATCGTCCGTCGCGCGAATGTGCATGGGCTTGCCGTTCTTCGGTCGGAGCCGCATTGCGAATGGCCGAACATTATGCATCCATAACAACGGCGCCGTGTCTTTGGCGCGGTCAATACACAAGAATTCGGTGGCACGAAAAGTCACCACCGGCCCGGTCGAAATCTTGAACGGAAGATCGCGGAAGCGGCACGGCAAGGCATCGACCGCTTCGACGACTTTTTGTTCGAGCGAATTGGTCGCCACTCGGATAAGATGGTCGCCGGAAGCGTCTTCCACGACGCTACCGTAACGCAGCACCTGCCGCTCGAGAGATTTGAAGCTGCGGTCGCGACTGCAAGTGAGAAGTACATCGTGCGGCTGCGCTTTCTTTTCACCCAAGAGAATGACATTCTCTTGCAGTACCTGGTCTTCGCGGAACGCGGTGTCTCGCGATTCGAAAACATGGATCTGCCGCACGGTCATTCGATCAAAGAACCATTTCCGGAACCGCTTGAAATAAGGTCCGTTGAAATAACTCCGTGGCGTTATCGCGACCAGTTCACCCCCATCGGCCAGTAAGTCGGCGGCGACCGCCATGAAGAAGACGTAGATATTCGGCTGGCCATAGACGATGTGCGCCATCGCCTGGGCGATTTCGGAGTCCTTTCGTACTTTGAAATACGGCGGATTCATAATGGCCAGGTCAAATGCGCCGCCTGACGCCTCGCGGAAGAGCGATGGCTGCGCATGCTCCAGAATGAAGTCATCGGTGCGGATGACAAAGTCCATCTCATGGCCCGCGTTGCGAAGGGCATCGTGACAAGACTCCATCGTTCGCGAAAGCCGAGCGTGGAGGCGCGGATCGTTTTCCCAGAGCTCGAAATAGAGCCGACCGGCCGCCCGCTGGTCGAGGAACCTTTGGCAGAGCGCGGCGGAAAGTGTTCCTACGCCTGCTCCCGCGTCGAGAACGCGAGTTTCTCGCCGCGCGTTCGCCCTGAACATGCCGGCCATGAAGTCGGCAATCGCCGGCGCCGTTCCGAAGTGCCCGCGTGCTTTCCTCGTCTGCGCCAACGTCGTGGCGTCAAACTGCCATTGCTGCTCGGCGGCCATTTTTGTGAGCTTGGCAGTCATCGAATTCCCGTCGATCCCTCTCGTACAGAACGCGAAGTAGATGATTTTACTCACGCAAGCCGCTATATTCCAGCGTGCTTCGGAGGCAGGCCCTTGGATTCGCTCGCCAATCGGAGATAATGCGCGAACGAACACCTTTAGGAAGCATGGGCGGCGATGCCGGTGACAAAACGCAAAGCGACCGGGGCGCACTTCACGCCGCCCGATTTGGCGCGGCTGGTGGCGGAGCGCGTGGCCGCGTTAATCACCGGCCTGAAAGGACCGATCCGCGTGCTTGACCCGGCCTGCGGCGACGGCAACCTGCTTTGCGCCATCTACGACGCCCTGCCTCGCGACATGCGGCGACGAGCGACGCTGATCGGCATCGAGAGCGACGACGCTTCGTTCGCGTCGCTCAAGGCCAGGCAGCCGAAGTTCAACGGCTGCCATACCGACCTGATTAAGGGCGACTTTCTGGAGTTTTTTGGCGACAACGACCTCTTCGGTTCGCACGAGGCCATCGAGCCGGTTGATTGCATCATCGCCAATCCGCCCTATGTGAGAACGCAAGTATTGGGGGCGAAACGCGCCCAGCAGCTCGCCGTGCGATTCGGTTTGAGCGGCCGTGTCGATCTCTACCAGGCGTTTCTGGTGGCGATGTCCCGGCAACTGCGGCCTGGCGGCATTCTGGGCGTAATCACCTCAAACCGGTTCCTGACCACCCGCGGCGGCACGGCCACGCGGCGGTTTCTGCGCACCCGGTTCGACCTGATCGAGATTGTCGACCTTGGCGACACCAAGTTTTTCGAGGCCGCCGTTCTGCCCGCCCTCGTTTTTGCAAGAAAACGGGGCGACACCGCTGAGGCAAGCGGCGATGGTGTGCCGACGTTTGTTCGCATCTATGAGGCAGCCGGCAAAGCCAACGGCCACGCCGAGCAAGTCGCTTCGCTCGTCGATTCGCTCCGCCGGCCGCGGCCCGGACTCGTGCGCGTCAACGGTTGCCATTACCGGATTGCTACGGGCAAGCTGCCGCTGCCGCACGACGACGCCAGGCCGTGGACGCTGCTCTCTGGCGGCGAGGCAGACTGGGTGGCAAGGATCGATGCCGCCGCATCGTGCCGCCTGGGCGACGTGACGAAAGTGCGCGTAGGCATCAAGACGACCGCCGATAGCGTTTTTATCCGCCGCGATTGGGAATCGCTGCCGCGCGACGTTCGCCCGGAGCCTCAACATCTGCGTCCGCTTGTTTCGCAGGAGGACGCGGCGAAATGGCGGCGGGTCGAAGCGACCGGCCCGCAGCGGCGCGTGCTTTATACGCACGAGGTGGTCGATGGTCTGCGGCGGGCCATTCGTTTTGCGGCAAGTTCGCCCACCTGGAAGTACCTGCTGCGCAACAAGGACAAGTTGGAGTCGCGAAAATACGTGCTCGATGCGCGGCGCGCGTGGTACGAAATCTGGGTGCCGCAGGACCCGCAGGCGTGGTCGCTGCCCAAGATCGTGTTCCCTGACATCAGCCCCGACGCGCGATTTTTTTGGGACGCCAACGGGTCGATCGTCGATGGCAATTGCTATTGGATCACGACCAACGACCATCAGGATGAAGATCTGTTGCTTTTCATTCTTGGCGTGGCGAACTCTGCGTTGATCTCGCGCTACCACGATCTGGCGTTTCAAAACAAGCTTTATTCCCAGCGGCGGCGGCACCTCACCCAATACGTCACCGAGTATCCGCTGCCCGATCGCGATGCGGCGCCATCAAGGCAGGTGGTGAAACTCGTTCATCGTTTGGTGAACGAATCGCTAACGGGCGAAGAGCGTCAGCGAGTGGAGGCAAAGATTGACGCGTTCGTCGCGAAGGCGTTCGGCGTCGACTGGCCGGCTAAGGGTACGGTGGATTGAAGACGGCCTGGCCGTCGAAGCGGTCGAAAAAGGCCATCGGGATGGACCGCTGGCATTTGAAGCTCTTTTCGGCGACGTAGACGAAATGCTCGGCCAACCGTCGGCCGGGGCATAGCACCGCGCCTTGGCACGTGCCCGTCTGGGGATCGGTGAGCGCAATCAGGTAGCGAACTGTTTGAGTTGTGAAGCCGGGGCAGCCTTCGACCTGTTCGTCGAACTGCGGCGAATATCGGCCAAGATCGACGGTCGGGGCATCTTGGATTTTGACTTCCAGCGCCTGGTGGCGAATGTCGGGGTAGCCGCCGATCAGCACGTCGACATCCGTTACCTGATAGCCGAGACCGGCGGCCACCATCTGTTCGAGCTGCTGGCCGCGATTCTTGGTTGGGCTCGGCAGAATACGCTTGCCAATGAGCTGTGACTGGACGAAATCGCGGATCGTCCTCAACCGCAGCGTTGTGGCAACGGCGGGGTTGTCGTGGATGCGCGACTTCTGCGGAATGATGCGGCTCTTAAACTTCCGAGATAGAGCCGCTTCGTCGGGGTAAAAGAGAATGGGCGGCTTTTTGGAGAGCACCTGCTGCCGAGCGCGCGGCAGAATGATAAGCTGCTCTTTGACGGTTTCCTTCCCGAATTTGCCGAAGTGTTCGACGATGTATTCTGGGGTGGCGACGACGATGCAGCGGATCTTGTGGCGCGCGGTATGGACGCGAACAAAAATCAAGCGAACGTCGTTT
>DATFDL010000234.1:0-11854 GCA_035252155.1 Pirellulales bacterium
TCGCCGTCGGAGATCACAAAACCGTCGGCCGTCTTGAGGTAGACCAGCGGCTGGCCGGTGATGAGGCCCTTGGCCTCGGCCAGCGGCGAGTCGGTGAGCTCGGCCAGCGAGTCGGGCAAGCGTCCGTGCAGTTCACGAAAACGGCAGACGGCCAACGCCAGGCGCGCGGCGAGGAGCCGCTGCCGGTGAGCCATGCCCGACTGCCCCAAGCGGCCGAGATGAGAGCTGAACTCCGCACAGATGGGCGAGTCGTCGTCGCGCGCTTCGGCATCGGCGTCGGCAAACCGTTCTGCGGCCCGCGGCCCCGGCACGTCGACCAGGTCGGCCATTTGGCCCAGTGTTCGCAACATGATGGCCTCTTGGTGCAACCGCCGCGGCAGGTAAATCCACGAGCCCCACCAGCGGTTGAGCACTTGGGCCTTGGTCGATGAGATGCCCTCGAAGTCCTCCAGAGCGCGGCTGATGTCAGAGCGTCCCAGGTTTTCCATCATTGTGAGCATTGCCGCGCGCTCGCCGCGCAGCACCGGGGCCAGGCGAAAGCGCGATTCCATCTCCACCAGGCGGGCGTCGAGTTCCTCGTGGCGGTGTTCGTCGATCCAACCTTGGCCGAGGGCAATTTGCAAATCGTCCAAGGCGTAACCGGCGACGGCCACGCGAACGTATTGCGAGACAGCGAACGGTTCGTGCCGCAACATCTCATCCAGCTCAAAGGCGTCCGTCAGCGCCGCAAGGGCTTGGTCACGCTCACCCTGCGCGGCGCGGAGCCGAAAATCCGCGGCCAGTATTCGGGCGACCATTCTTGTGTTCTGGACCGTCGGCAAGCGCGTGCTCAGGGGTGCCGGTGTTTGAAAATCGTAATCTGAGCGGCATTCACCTTGGCGAAGCTGCCCCACGATCTGGTCGATCGTCGCCCGGTGCATGTCGATCATCGGCCGCACTTTTGCTTGCACGGTGGGCGAGCCGGGCGACGCGATCGCTTCTTCGAACGGCTCGTAGAGCACGAGATCGAATCGCCGGGCCGCGGCGGCGATCGCGCGACCCCGCACGACCGCCGGGTCGGTGGGCCGCTGCGCCAGATCGGCATACCACACGGGTTCGCCACGCGCGGCGATTTTCTCCATCTCCTGGCTGAGCAAGGCATGCCCACGCCAACAAGCGGCGCCGTAGATGAGGCCCATGATCGTCATGGCCGTCAGCGCGATGCCGGCCGCCAGCCACCAGCGGCGGCGATTGCGCCGCGCCAGCTCGCTGACGAGAGGGCTGGCATCGGTGAGGGGCGACGGCGGATGCATAGGGTGGATTGTCGCACGTATCGGCGCAGATCGCAAATGGGTGCCACGGCATCCGCCGCGGCGCGGTGGACATCGATCCGACGCGCGACGCAAGTCGCCGCGGCGGACGCCGTGCGAGGTCGGGCCGAAGTGCAGATCCGCACGGCGTCCGTCGCAGCGAACGGCGCCTTCGCTTATGGCGACGTCACTCGCGCTGCGACGGATGCCGTGGCACCCTTCCACATCCTTCTATCCCTCGATACGAGTGACGTAGCACTGGTCCCTCGCCGAAAGTCGCAGCCGGGGCATCGCCAAGGCTCTGCCCCAGCCACCGCGATTAGCAACGATCAGTAGTACTCCTTCCAATTCGCCCGATACCCCAGGCCCAGATTCACAATCCGTTGCAATAGCTCCTCAAAGCCCATGCCGGCGGCGTTGGCCGATTCGGCAAAATCTTCGCCGTAGGCCAGGTTCGGGTTGGGGTTGGCTTCGAGCAGATAAACCTTGCCTTCTTCGTTCAAACGAAAATCGAGCCGCGCGTACCCGCTCAGGCCCAAGATGCGATAGATGCGTTTACAAAGCCGCGGCAGACGCTCGGCCACGCCGTCGGGCAGGTCGGCGGCGGCGCAGGTCATGATGCCGTGCCGGGCCTGATAGTCGTGGTCCCACTTCACCTTGGCCGTGGCGATCCGGGCCAGGCCGTCGGCCATCTTGGTGAAGACCATCTCCCACACCGGCAGCGTGCGCAACCGCATATTGCCCATCACACCCACATACAGCTCGCGCCCCTCAATATACTCTTCGACCAGGGCGTCGGTGCGCACTTGTTCATGAACAAACGCCACGCGGTCCTTGAGCTTTTCATCGTTGGTCACGATCGAGGCCTGAGAAATGCCCAGCGAGGCCTCTTCGGTGGTCGATTTCACCAACAACGGAAATTGCAGCCTACGCAGCGGCTTGACGACCCGCCCGATCGGGTAGACGGCGAAGTCGGGCACGGCGATCCGGTGATACGACAAAATCTTCTTGCTCAGCGCCTTGTCGTGCGAGAGCATCAGGCCGCGCGGGTTGCAGCCGGTGTACGATTGCTGCATCAGCTCCAGGTAGCTCACGACGTGCGTGTCGTAGAGCGTGACGCCGTGGAACTCTTCGAGCAGATTGAAGTGGACGTGGGGCTTCCAATCGACGATGGCGTCGCGCAGCACGCCCAGGTCGTTGCTGACGCCCAGGGGCCGGGCGTCGTGGCCGAGGTTGGTGAGGCCGGCCACTACGTCGTATTCGGTTTTCCACTCCGCCATTTCCTTGGCGGAGACACCTTTGATGCTGGCGGGCGGCACGAGGGCTTCGTGCATCAACACCAGCACGCGGCACCGTTTCATAGAGCGAACCGATGATGGCCGTTCTGTAAATAGTTCATGGTTTGCACCGTCAGCAGCACGGCGGCGTCTTGCTGCGTCTGCCCGCGATCGCGATCGCAATACAGTCCGAGCTGCCGGCAACGGACGATCATCTCTTGCAACACCTGGTCGATGACATACGGATGCTCGCCGGTCCAATGGGCCACGGTGCGGCGCAGCTCGGGCCGGGCGCGGCGAAAAAAGGCGGCGGCCGATTCGTGTCCGCCGCGCGGCGAACGCGAAAAGAGCCGTTGCAAGTCGCGGTCGAACACCTCGGGATGGTCGGTCGAGTAGCGCACCTGCTTGGCCTGATAATGCTCGCGCAGCGTCTTGCGCACCTCGGAGAGCGGCTCGACGCGCTTCCGCGACCGCACCAGCGGCCGACGCCCGGCAAGCTGTCCCATCAGTTCATCGACGTATTGCAGTTTTTTCAGCGCCGGCCAGCGGGCATAACGCGTGCGCCAGCGCGAGTCGGGCGCCAGCCACACCGCGAACGTCTCGGCAAAATCTTCCCAGGGGTGGCTTTGGGCGTACCACGAGTTCAGGTGCAGCACATAATGGCGGCTCATGGGCCGCGGCTGGTAGAAATCCGGATAGGGCCGCGACGATTTGCCAAACACGCGTTGCCACGGCCGGCGGCGATGCAGGCGATAGGCGGTGTCGATCGCATGCCCGGCCTCGTGCCGCAAGATGCGCATGCACCACGACCGCGTGCCGCCCTCGGCTTCGAGCATCATCCGGTCTTCAAGTTTGGTCAGCCGCGGATGAGCCAGATAAAAGGGGATGGCGATGCCCGGCACGTTGTCGGGCGAGAACCATTCCTCGCTCAGCCAGCAATGGGGCCGCGAGGCGATGCCGCGGCACTCCAGTTCGGCATAGAGCTGAGCCACCCGTTCTTCGAGGACCGTGCCGTCGATCTTGAGTCCCAAATCACACAGCCGCAGGTCGAGCAGCTCTTCGTCGGGCAGCTTGGCCCAGGCAAAATCGACGGCGGAACCGGCGGACAGACGGGCGGGCGATTTACTCTGGGGACGCGGCTTCACTGAAACGTTTCTCTCCGGGATTTGACTATCGTAACCTCGACGCGAGAAAAAATCTTCCCCGGCGGGCAGTGGATTGACAGCCTGCGGCCCAGGCTTGACAATGCCCGCACGAGCGTGCCTCAATCCCTTGCCGACGCCTGCCAGGACTACCCGCCATGTCGATCGATCCGAATATGCCGCCTGCGTATGGCCCCGGTCAGCGTCAAGGCGGCGGTTCAAAAATCTGGCTGTTTCTAGGGGTCGGCTGCGGCGTCATGCTCCTGCTGTGCTGCGGCGTGGGAACTGCGTTGTTCATGACGCTCAAGCAATCGATCCAAACGACGAACGATCCGGCGGAGGTCGCCCAGATCAGCAAGGGCATTGCCGATGTCGATCTGCCGCCGGGATTTGAGCCGAAAGGCGCATTTACCATGGGCGTGCCGTTCAGCGACAAGAAGCTCTTCACCGTTGCCGGGTACGGTCATACGGCTGGCGACGCCATGATTTCTTTGGCCGAATTTCCCGTGGACTTTGCCCAGGCCGATCAACAGCAGCTCAAGCAGCAATTGGACCAATCGCTCCAACAGCAGGGGCAGCGTGCCAAAAGCTTGCAGGTCGACGAATCGCGCACAATCGACGTGACGATCAACGGCGCGCCGGCGGCGTTCGCCATACAACAAGCGTCGGACCGGGCGACGAACGCCAAGTACGTGCAGGTGATCGGCGTCTTCAAGGGCAAGTCGGGCACGGCGATGCTGATGGCCCAACTTCCCGCCGACCAATATACCGAAGAAGACGCCGAGAAGCTGGTTCGGTCGATCAAGTAGTTCGCCTGCCCACCAAGCGCATCATCCCCCACAGCCAACTGAGGCGATGCCGGCCGGCGGACTCGACGGTGAAACCGGCCTTTTCCACTTCGCGGCGGCAGGCGGCCAGCGAATACGTCTTGTAAAACGCTCGGTCGGTCAGCCGCAGCCAGGCGCTGCACAATTTGCAGCTTAGATAATCGTCGCACCAATCGACGACCACCAACCAGCCGCCGGGCCGCAGCACGCGGCGAATTTCGGCCAAGGCGGTCGCCGGTTGCCTGAAATAATGATAAGCGCTGACGCAGACGACGGCGTCGAACAGCCCGTCGGCCAACGGCAACGCGGCTGCCTCGGCCGCCAGCCAGTGCGCCGACAGTCGCTTGCCGGCCGCCCGGCCGAGCATCTTGGGGCTGACATCGACGCCAGTGATTTTCAATATTGGCCAACGATCGAGCAATCGCCCTTCGAGTTGGCCGGTGCCACAAGCCAGGTCTAGGATGCGCTCTTGGCCGTCGAGCTCAATTGCCTCGACCGCCAGCCGCACCGAAGCGTCGATGTACCGCGCCCAGCGCGTGTCGTAATTTTCGGCGAGCCGGTCGTACGATTCGCGGGCTTCGTGCACTAGTCGAGATACCCCAAATCTCGCAGACGGGCCTCGACACATACCTGGTCGGCGTCGGTGATGCCGGCCAGCGCCGGTTCGCGGTGCGGTTCAACGACGCAAGATGACGGCAGTCGCGAGACGCCTCGGAAATATTCGTCGAGCGAGCGGCCGCTCATGCCGGCTGGCGTCGGCAGACCCAACAGCCGCAAGATTGTGGGCGCCACATCGCGCAGCTCGGCAGCCGGATAGACGCCCGCCGCCGCCCGAGGAGCGTCGACCAGCAGCACGCCATCGAGCCGATGGGTCCCGGCCATCGCCGCGTCGGTGCGGACCATCTGTGGCCGCGCATCGAACTTGTGCCGAGTATGAAAGCCGGGGGCCGGGATCGCCATTACGTCGGGCCACATCCGCTCGACCGGATCGAACCCAAACCGCTCGGCCGTGCCGTACACTTCGACAAACAGCCGCTCGCCCGTCTCAGGATGCCGCACGTCCTCGAAGGCCGCGATGGTATCGGCCAGGGTCTGCTCGCGCTGACGGGCGGTGCTCAAGGGGCCGGTCTCAAACCGCGCGCGCGTGTTCAAATAGATCAAGCCGCCAAGGTTGCCGTGCAGGGCCAGGGCCGAGCTGCGGCGCCAATCGATCGGCAACAGGCCGTCGAGCGGGCGGGTGAGTTGAGCAGTGCTCCAACCGGGCCGCAACCGCCGCCACAAGAGCTTGCGCAACTTCCAGCCGCCGCGCCGAACCGGGTAGCCGGCGGCGGCCAGGCCGCGTGGCAACCGCAGCAGCCCGTGGCTCGCCAAGATCGTGGCCAGGGTAATGGTGCCGCGGAACGATCCAAAGCCATGGTCGCTGACCGCGACGACGGCCGCGTTGCGGCGGGCGGCCAGCTCCATCAATTCTCCCAGGCAGTCATCCATCGCCCGCAATGCTTGCTGCGCCTTGCTGACCCACAGTTCTGGGGCGGTCGCGCGGCTCGGGTCGAGCAGGTCCCAACAGCGATGCTGCAACGAATCGAGCACCTGCAACTGCACCACCATCAGTCGCCAGTCGGTCATCCGATCGGCGACGCGCGCGGCCGTCGCCTGCCCACGGAAGATGGCCCCGGTCTGCTCGACGCCGTCGGACAATTCGGCGAAAGTTTTTGGACGCCGCCGCCAGACGGTGCCCAGATCGAATCTTGCTCCGGTGGCCCGCAGCCGTTCGGCGAATGCCGGGTAGGGCGAGAGTGCGGCGTCGATCGAGGGACTGTCGAGCCCTCCTACAACCATACCGTCGACCGACTTCGAGGCCGGGTAGGTCATTGGCAGATTGAGCGAAACCACCTGCCCGCCGGCCGACGAAACCGACTCGAACAGCGTGGGCCGGCCGATGCGGCCCGCGTGATTCAGCAGCAGCCGGCGGCGACGGTGGTCGAGATAACGATAATCGAGAATGCCATGCTCTTGCGGATCGCAGCCAGTCTGAAACGTCGTCCAAGCGACCGGCGTGATATACGGGCGGGTCGAATGGAGCGTCGAGCGCGCAGCGGTCCGCATCAGCCGGGCCAGGTTCGGCATGCGGCCCGAGGCGGCCCATGGCATCAGCAGGTCGAACGTAGCGCCGTCGAGCCCGATGACGAGCACGCGTGGAACCGTAGTTGGGATTTGGTTCTCCATTGTCTATTTCGGGCCGGCGATCATGGAAGCGATTAGCAATGGTTCGTTGCTGCGTCAGGAGGAGGGAAAGTCAAAATGCAAAATGAAAAAGTCAAAACCGGGAAATGGTTCGAGCATTGCCAAGCGAGGTCGTGGGCGACCCCATTTTGCATTTTTACTTTTGCATTTTGACTTTCTGAGTCCTGAACCCTGAACCCCGGCTCCTCCCTCAGCTCGCGCGTCCTGAACCCTGAACCCTGAACCCTGAACCCTCCCCGGCGCCCTGGAGCAGCTCGTGTTTCCAATCAGCTCCGCGGGGCATGTCGAGCACGAACTGCACTTGAAAATAATCGCGCCTCCGCACGTGCTCCGATTTGCTGGTCAACCACTGGGCGGCCCAGCGCTTAAGACGGCGCTGCCAGCGCTCGTCGGCCGCCGCCAACGCGACCCACTGCTGCATGGCCGCGACGAATTGATTGGCCCCGCGCACGAAGCGGGCCGATACCGGCCGCTTCGCGCCGAGGGCAAACACTGTGTGCGGAAAGCGCTCGTTGCCTTGCCAACCGACCAGCGCAGCGTCGAGCGGCGCCAGCAGCCGCGTCAGGCAGCTTGGCGTGAGCCGCCAATAGTCGCTGGGATGATCGTGGATGTGAAAGTCCAAGGGCGCCGCGATCAAGATCACGCCGCCGGGGGCCAGCACGCGGATCATCTCGTCGACCGCCCGGCGGGCTTCGAAGACGTGCTCCAAAGTCTCGACGCACACGATGGTCTGGGCCACGCCGTCGGCCAACGAAAGCGCCGCCAGGTCTTCGATCCGATCGACGCCCGGTCCCGGCCGCAGGTCGCATCCCACGTAGTACTGGTTTGGAAACAACGGGCGCAGATCGGCCAGCTCTTCTTGGCCCTCGACCAGGTACGAGCCGAATTCGTAAACCGGGCCGTCGAGCTCGAACGCCTCGGCCGCCAATTTGACAAACGCGCGAACATTATCTCGCATCAGCGTCGACCCTCCATTGTGCGAACCGTTCGGGATACCAACGCCAGACGGTGACGCCATGCTTCTCGGCGCCCTCTGGGGCGAAACGGGCGGCCGGTTCGCCGGCCTGAGCCACCAACAGCCGCAGCGTCTCGCTGCGGCGGCTGTTCGCATCCAACTCGGCCTGTTCCACCACGACATACGCCAAGCTCGGATCGCGAAAGGCCGCCTGCGCCGCTTCATAGCGATAGGTTTTGCGGCCGGTATAAAGAGCTGTCCAGCCGCGGCTGTCGAGCACGGCGGCGGCGGCAGTCGCGTTCGCGTTCAGCCAGTCGGCGGCGTCGCGGTGAGCGGCACGGCTGGCGTGTAACGGGCGGAGCAGATCGCCCGTGCAGGTGGCCAACGCCAAGGCGGCTACCGACCAGGAGAGAATTGCCTGACCGGGCTTGCGATTCAAAATCGGCATGTGGACCAGCCGCCCTCGGCTGGTTCCGCCAGGCCGACTGCGTCGGCGAAGCACAGCCGAGGGCGGCTGTGCCACATCAGGCTTTTGAGCGTGCTGATCTTCCTCGCTTACGCTTCGGGTTAGTGTGGCTAGCCAATCGCCGACCGCCACCGCCCCGACGCCCGCCCATCCTAGGCCGAGAACTACCAGCAACAGCACGTGGCGCGTCGAGAGATATCCGCCGCCGGCCGCCATATAGATCGCGGCGATCAGTAAAGTGCCGCACAGCAACTGCATGAAGCGATCGAGAGGCGTATTCAGCCGCCGCCGCGCCGACCAGAGACCAGCCAGCGCCAGCGCCCCAATCGCATAATGAAGCGTCTGCGCCAGTTCTTTGGCCAGCTTGACGGCTGCCGGCAGATAGCCGCGGAAACGGCTGCTCGCCGAAAAGTCTTTCCTACCGAAGACTAGTTGGCCCACGCCGGGCGTGTGCCATTTGGGCTCGGGACCAGCATCGTTGGCTGCCGGCGAAAGATCATTTAAGGGCAGCGATTCGAGCGCTCCCTGCCTGCCAAGTACCCGTGCGGCGATGGCGTCGAGATTGCCCGCTTGGCTGGCGGCCAGGTAGGGTACGAGTGGTAGCGCGAGTCCAAACATCATTGCCCCGGCGGCGCGCATCGCGGCGCGCCAGGGTTGCCGCCACTTCCAATAACATTGAAAAGCGGCCAAGCTGGCCAGCATCGCGACGGGCAGCACCACCGCCTCGGCCCGGGCCAACAGCGCCAAGCCCGTCAAAACGCCGCACGCAAGTAGCCAAGCGGCCGAGCGACGCTGGTCGGCAGGCGGTGCAAAGTATTCGGCCGCCGTCCAGAGGGCGAGGCAAAACAGCAACAGGTGCGTGCTGTCGCTCAATCCATCGGCCCCCAGCCGCGCAAATCCGCCCAGCACGCAAAACAGCAGCGCCCCGAGCGTTGCCGCACGACGCCCGTGCAAGCGACAGAAGAGCAGATAGACTGGCGCCACTGACAGCACGAGCGGCGCCGCGGCCGCAAGCTGCACGCTGAGCGCCCAGCCGCCTGGCCCGTCATGGCCGGCCTGCCCGAGCAGAGCATGCGTCAGCCAAACCAGCATGGGAAACAGCGGCTGCTCGGGTTGTGTGCGCACGGCCGCCGCCAGACCGTCGCGGGCGATGCCTTGGGCGACGGTCAGATAGCGAATCGAATCTTGGGCGGGCACGACGGCGCGGTGAATGGTCCAGGCTTGCACCAGGCAAGTCACGACCAGCAGTGAGCCGAGCGTGCCCCACGAGGGGCGGATCGACACGATGTGCAATAGGTTGAACCGAGGCGGGCCGGACGAAATGACAGTAAGGCCCGGAATGTGCAATCGGGGGCGAAAGGTATTGCCCCGCCGCCTCGCGGTCAATGCGTATTTGGCGCTTTTTGCCCGACGTGCGGCCAGCGGCCGGAACTTTACGCAAGTTGCGGTGTTTTATGGGTGAGAGAAGAGCCGAATTGCGGCTTCCCCGGAACAGAGAAGTTAGGCAGTTTTCCCACGATGCGGACTATTATTACCCCCAGCCACGGTTACCGGTGGCTTTTTGTGCTTGCGCTGATTGTGCCCTTTGGCGGCGCGGTCGGTTGCGGCAATGTGTTTCAGTTCGGCGCTGTCGACGCGGTCGGTGATCAGGCCGGGCAAACGGCCCTGCACGATCAGATCGATCTCATCCGCTCGGGCCAACTGGCCAGCATCCATTCCAGCGCCTTCGACGACTCGATGATCGCCCAACTGGGCGATCTCGAAGAGCTCGAGATTCTCGACCTCGCCCAATCGCAGGTCACCGATGCCGGCCTGGCCTCCATCGCCGGGCTGACTGAATTAAGGCAGGTGGCCCTGGACAACACGGCCATCACCGATGCCAGTCTCGCTCACCTGGCTGGCATGACCGGGTTGGAGCAGCTTTCGCTGAATCACACCAAAGTTTCCGATGCGGGCATCGCGCACTTGGGCAACTTGGCCGGGCTCGCCGAACTGCGCTTGCGAGCGACCAACATCACCGACGCCAGTCTGCAGCGCATCGGCCAATGGACCGAATTGCGGTGTCTGAGCTTGTCAGGGACTAAGACCGGCGACAAGGGCCTCGCCCAGCTCAAGGGCCTTGTGCATCTCACCGAGTTGCGGCTCGGCAATACCCAAATCACCGACGCCGGCCTCGCCTGCCTCGAACAGATGACGGAACTACAGCAACTCAGCTTGCGCAACACTTCCATCACCGACGCGGCCTTGGAGCATCTGGGCCATTTGGAAAATCTTGAAGAACTACTCTTAGAAAATACTCAGGTTACCGATCAAGGTTTGGAACAGTTGGCCGGGTTGAGGCGGTTGAAAGCGCTCAGCCTGGCGGGAACGCAGATTACCGACCAAGGGCTTGAGCAGGTGCGGCGGTTGGAGCAGTTGTCGATTCTCTATCTCAATCGCTGCCAGGTGAGCGATGCCGGACTGCCCCACCTGGCCAAGATGCCCGCTCTGCAGATGGTCGATCTGATGGGAACCCAGGTCACGGTCGAGGGAGCCAAGCGGCTGCAGAATCAGCTCTCGGATACCGCCGAAGTGCGGTACGACACCAGCACCGAAGTCGATTCGGGACCGGACGCCGGCCGCTGAAGCCGTCAGAAACCGCCGAACTTCGCCGGCAAATTCCGCAGCCGTTCCTCGGCCGCATCGGAAATCGGTCCCATCGCCCCACTAGATTGCGCGCTGCGCGGCAATCTATACTAGGCTAGTTCGCTCGAACTACCGCCGCTAAGCCGCTTCTGGCCCTCATGGGCGGAAGGCGAGGCCCAATGCAACTTGTTGGAAAGCAAACCCTGATGCCCAAAGCGTTGACCATTGCGGGATTGGTCGTGGCCGGATGCTTGCTGCTGCTGTTTGGACTCGACCTGGCGCTGAAGCTTCCCTTCCACCGCGCCGAACCGGCCATGGACATCGGCTTTGTCATTTCCGCTCTGGTGCTGGGCTACCTGAGCTGGACGGCGTTTCGAGATTTGCCCTAACTCACCCCTCCTCGCCGGTCTCCTCCAGCAACCGCCGAATGATCTCGCGGCTATTCACGCCCTCCGATTGCGCGGCGAACGTCGTGATGATGCGGTGATTGAGCACCGGGGCGGCGACCTCGCGAACGTCTTCCAGCCGCACCATATAGCTGCCCGAGAGCGCCGCGCGGGCCTTCGCGCCGAGAATCAAATACTGCACCGCCCGCGGCCCGGCGCCCCAAGAGACAAACGGCTTGATCCAGCCCGGCGCGGTCGCGCCGGCCGGCCGGGTCTTGCGGACCAGCCGCGCGGCATAGGTGTAAATGTGGTCGGGCACCGGAATGCGCCGCACCAGGTCCTGGCAGGCGATGATCTGCTCGGGCGCCAGCAGCCGCTCCAGCTCGGGCAAAGCCTCGCCCGTCGTCGTCCGAGCGATCTGGATTTCTTCGTCTTCGTCCGGGTAGTCGACTTCGATCAGAAACATGAACCGGTCGAGCTGGGCCTCGGGCAGCGGATAGGTGCCCTCTTGCTCGACCGGGTTTTGCGTGGCCAGCACCAGAAACGGCGGGTCGAGTCGGAACGACTTGCCGAGGATGGTCACCTTATGCTCCTGCATCGCTTCGAGCATGGCGGCCTGCGTTTTCGGCGGGGCGCGATTGAT
>DATFDL010000235.1:0-4029 GCA_035252155.1 Pirellulales bacterium
GATGCGCCGCGGCGGATGCCGTGGCACCCTTTTTAAGCGGATGCCGTGGCAACTTGTTATCAACGGCTACGTTATTTCATCGCATACATGCCGCGGCCGGCGTGCTTGAGCTTGCCTTGCTTGACCAGCTCTTCCCAGACCTCGGTCGGATACTGATCGGGCGGCGTGATGCCGGCGATCGACGAGCCGTGCCCCGAGCTCATCGGACCACGGCCGATTCGTGAAGAGTCGTCGAGCTGCGTCAATTTAAGCCTTCGCTTAAACGCCTTGTACGCAGCTTTCAACACTTCGGCGGATGGCGCCGCGGCCTGAGACGGGCCACTGCCAGCCGGCGGCAAAGGATCGCCCAGCGGCAGATCGTTCGATAGTGCAGTCATGCGATGGTCTCTCCGTCACTTCTTCTTTTTCGGGACCTTGGCGCCCTTCTTCCGGGCTTTCGAGAGGCCGATGGCAATGGCCTGCTTGCGGCTTTTGGCTTTGCCCTTTTTACCGCTTCTTTGCGTGCCTTTCTTCGTTTTGTGGATCGCCTTCTTGACTTCGCTCTTCGCCTTTTTGCCGTATTTGGCCATCGCATTCTCCTTGGGCGGGTACGGGATAGACGCTTGCCAACGGTTGTTCCGATTGTAGCACACTTTGGCAACCAGCGTTATCGTCACAGCACGACGAAGCCGGGCAACTGTCAAGCCGCTTGCGATCGTTCGTCGAAACTGCCCTACATGCCACCGTGCACCGCCCGAAAGCGCCGCCATTCGAGGGCCAGGAGTGCGCTCGTGTGCGGTGCTCTCGCGTGTGTCGCGGCGCAGCTTGGCTTTTTTCTCTGTGCTCCCTGGTGGCATCCCGACGCCGAGTTTGCCGCGCATATCAACGTCCTCCGCGAACGTCTAAGCGAAGATCCCAGCCGGCCGCTGATCGTCGTCGTCGGCTGTTCGCGGTGCGATCTCGGCTTCCAGCCCGATAAGCTCACCGATGCGCCAATCAACGATCGCGCTCGGCCGCTGTTGTTCAATTTCAGCCACATGGGGGCCGGGCCGGTGATGAATCTGCTGCAGGTAAGGCGGCTGTTGCACTCGGGCATCCGTCCTCGGCAGATTGTGCTGGAGATTATGCCGGCCTTCGTGGCGGACGAGTGGAAATCGATCTACGAACCGCGCGTCGAGGCCGGCGAATTGCCGTTGCTGCACCGTTGTCGGGGCGACTGGCGCTTTCTAGCCGAATTCGCCAAGCGGCGGCTGGCGCCGTGGTATCAAAACCGGCGGCAGGTTCTCAACCGAATCAACCCGCGTTGGACGGAGCCGGACGAAACAGTTCCCTTGGGTCCGCTGGGCAATTATCTGGGCATCTCGGTTGCTGTTCCGGCCGACTATCGCGTGAAAATCCTCGCTGAAACGCGCGACTTATACGGTCGCTCGGTGCGGAATTTTTCCGTTCCCGATACCGCCCGCCGGGCGACGCGCGAAGTGGCCGAGATCTGCCGGGCCGAGGGCATCGAATTGACGCTGCTGTTGACGCCCGAAGGCAGCGATTTTCGAAGCTGGTATTCCGCCGATTCGGTGGCCGCGGTCGAGCGGTTCTGCGCCGATCTGAGCCGCGAGTACGATCTGCGCGTGGTCGACGCGCGGCGCTGGCTGCCCGACGAAGAGTTTGTCGACTCGCATCACATGCTGGCCGCCGGCGCCGACCGATTCACGCGCCGGCTGGGCGAGCGCCTGGAGGCGATCCGTCAAGCTCGCACGGGCGGTGGCAGCGTGCGGTAACTCGAAAAACTCAGCTCGCGGGCTGGCAACTTACGCTCGGCTGAGCTTCTGCTTCTTTCTCGGGCGGCGCCGGCAAAGGCGGCAGGCCCACGGCGGCTTCGACCTGCTCGGCCAAGGCGGTCAGCCATCCCAGCAGCCGAGCATAGAGCCGTGGAAAGCCGTCCATCACCTGCTGCGCGGCCCCCAGCACCGCCGGCCAATCGCGCTCGTTGAACCGATCGGGCAACAGAAACTCGGCCAGCGTGGGATCGGCCTTGGCATGGCCGAAAGGATAGCGGACGTGCGACAACTCGAATTGCAAGTCGCGCACCTGCCGCGCCAACAGGCTCAGGTTCTTCTCGATCGAGCCCAATAGCGCGGCATTGTCCTTCTGCGATTCGGTGCGCGAAAACAGAGTCGACAGCACCGCCATGCGGTTGCGCACGCCCAGCCACGTGTTGACCTGCGCCCCGGCCGCGGCGGCCGCCGCCACCATGCGCGGCGCCGTCGCCAATAACGTGGCCGCCTCGCTGACGCGCTGTGCAACCTTGTCGACTTGAACAAGCTGCAACGCCGCCTCCAGCCGCTCCACCGCCAGCTTTTCCAGCGGTTCCAGTTGCGGGCCGAGCTGCTCGATTTGCCGCCGCGCGGCATGCCGAGTTTGCAGGGCCTGCTGCGGGCTGGTGATCGCTTGCTTGAACTCCGCCGGTTTCGGACGAATGCGCGCGTTGAACAAGGCGTCGGCCATTTCGCTTTCGAGCCAATTCGTATCGGCCTGGTCGTAGGCGGCGAACGTCTGCATGTGGCTCGGCACGGCGTCGAGCATGCTCTGCCGCGCTTGCTTGAGCTGCGCCAGCACGGCGTTCGGACGGGCGGGCGCCTCCGGCATCGCCTTCGGCAAATGCAGCGGACGCAGCACGTTGAACGCGCCCTGAAAAAATCGCGAGAGCGATTTCACATCGTCTTGCGTCTTCTCCTGCCGAGCCAGCAGCCGTTCGGTCGGGTGCATATCGGTCAGCTTGAAGCTCTTGCCGAAAATCTGCCGGTAGAAATCGAAGGTACACGTCTTCGAGAGCGCGGCGAAATCGCGAAACAGCAAAGTGGCCGGCTGCTCGACGCGAAAGATGCCAGGCGCCGCCTGCGCGCGGGCCTGCGCGATGCGGTCGCGGTCGGCCGGGTGCGTCGAAAACCAGCCGGCTTTTTCGTCATCGGCTTGCTGCTCGATCAGCTTGACAGCCTGGTCGGTGATCTGCCCGAGGTTGGCCACGATCAAGCGCGGCAGGTCGTCGCCCAGGCGGCCCTCGCGATAGAATTCGCCCAGGTCGGCATACGCGCCTTGCGTGGCGACGCCCAGCACCTTGAGCCGCCGCATGGTCGCCTCGAAGGCGTCGCTGCCGGCCAGCCGGGCCTCGTAACAATCGGCGTCGAATTCCATTTGACGCAGCATGAAGCCGCTGATCACGTGGCCGAGCATCATCAACACCCACAAAACTTTTCGCGTACACCAGACGAACCCCAGCGACAGATAAAAGATGATGCCGATGCGAATGTCAGACTCACGGGCGGCGGCAATCAGCCATTCGTCCCACTGGTCGCGCTCATAGACCGAGCGGGTCAGCCACCAGCTCACCGAGCGCACCAGGTAGCTGAGCCGCATGCCGGCGCCTTGGCTGAAATGCCCGAACTCGTGAGCCAGCACTCCGGCGAATTGCCGCAGGTTCAGCCCGGCCACCAGCGGCAGGCCGATGGTCAACACCAGGTCGTTGCCGAGCATGCTCCAAGCGCCGCGGCGAAAACTGGCCGAAGCGTTCACGTCGCAATCGACATCGATCCGCTTGGGCCGCGGCGCGCCGACCGCCAGGCAGACGCGATCGACAAAGGCGAACAAGAAAGGTTCTTGGTTGCGGTCGAGCGAACGGGGCTTGCTGCGTTTCGCCGGACGCGCGAAGAGCGGCTTGATCATGAACAGCACCAAAATGCCGCCCGCCACCAGCGGGGCCAGGTAGACGACCAATGCCAGCAGCCAAATCCGTCCGCCGCCGCGCACTTGGAGCAGCGCGGTGTCGTGTACGGCATGCCAGCCGAGCAGCGCGCACACCAGCCCGATCAAAACCACATAGCAGACCGGTAAGAGCAGCATGAACAGCAGAATGAAGATCACGCCCAGCCGGTATCCCAGCCGCAGGGGCACGCGCTCGATCGATCCTTGAAATGATTCGAGGATGCTCCGCGCCAAGTCGGCCGGCTGTGCCGCCGGCGCTGCCAGCGTGGGGGCCGCAATTTGCCGTCCAACGCC
>DATFDL010000236.1:0-3592 GCA_035252155.1 Pirellulales bacterium
CCGTCGGCCACCGGCGGAGATGTGACGGGAAAGACGTAGCGTGCTCGGAAGGCGGTGCGGCCACTCGTTGTCATGCCATGATTACGTTCGACCTCTGTAGGGAACGCCCTCCGTGGCGTTCCGCATAGGGCGGCGCGAGGCCGAATCGCAGTTCACGGAACGCCGCGGAGGGCGTTCCCTACAGGCCCGAACGTGAGAGTACCGGTTTGCGGTCGTCGTTTGCTTTTGTTCAAAAATCATTAACCAACTTTCTCGACGGCGAAGCCATGTTGCAGGCGGTGGTAGGGGCCGTCGAACTGCTGGCTCGACTTAAATAGTTCGTGCCGGCCGTCGCCACCTTCCATCGCGGTCCGCGCTAAAAGGTTATCCATGTCGGCCTTGGGCATCGGCTTGAAGTTGCGGGCCACGCCCAAATCTTGCTGCAAGTCTTTGCGCGACATGATGCCGCACACGAGCGAGCTGATCGGCAACGAAAGACTGTAGCGCCGGCAATCGACCGCCGAGAGGCCGGCCTTGTCGGGCAGCCGGCCTTTGGGCGCGCCGCCACCCAAGCATTTCATGCCCAGCACGCCAATGCCACGCTTGTTGCACTCGGGCACCACCAGCTTTTGGAAACTGCGGTAATGGGCATCCATGATATTGATCGGCATTTGCGCCGTGTCCCAAGCGTGCGGCTTGGCGATCATCTTCAGATGGATTTCGGGGTGCTTGTGCCCGGTGAAACCGATGTAGCGGATCTTGCCTTGCTTTTTGGCCTCCAGAGCGGCGGCCATCGCACCGCGCTCGAAGATCCAATCCGGATCGTTGTCGTAGTTGATCTCGTGAAACTGCCAGAGATCGATTCGGTCGGTTTGCAGCCGCCGCAGGCTGTCCTCCAGATGCTTCATGCTGCCTTCGCGGTCGCGGGCGCAGTTCTTGGTCATCAAAAAGACCTTGTCGCGCCGGCCGCCCTCGGCCAGCGCCTTGCCCATCACCTCTTCGCTGCCGCCGTCGTGATAGTCCCAGGCGTTATCAAAAAACGTGAGTCCTTGGTCGATGGCCTCGTGCATCAAAGCGATGGCGTCTTTCTCGTCGATGGCGCCAAGATGCCAGCCGCCAAGACAGAGGATCGAAACCTTTTCGCCGGTCTTGCCCAGGGGGCGTTTGGGCAGGCCATCGGAGCTGTCTTCTTGAGCCGCGAGTACATAATCGCCCAGCCCGGCCAAGGCCACGCTGGCGGCGGTGGTTTTTAAAAACTCACGTCGGGCGGAATCGGTCATGGCAGGTACCTCCGAGTGCAATTGGAAGCGGCAAATGAAACGGGCCTTCGTGCAAATGTCTATTGTGGCGATTGGTCGAAGGGGTGCAAGGTTTAGCAGCCGCCGTTTTGCAGAAGCGGTGCTGGCACGACCTTTGCTTCCCAGAAAATGCAATTGCGACCTATCCGTTCGATTCGGTGGCTGGGGCAGAGCCTTGGCGATGCCCCGGTATCTTAAAACCGGGACATCCCCAAGGCTCTGCCTCAGCCACCACGACTTTTCATGAGCCCAGCTTCCGCCACTTTATCCACGTCCTGTCCGGTGAGCTCGCGGCAGGTAAATAAAGCGGTCGCCTCGGGACGATTGCCGAAATACGCGAAGATGTTGGCGGCGTATCATCAGGCGTTCGCGCCTGAGTTACGAAAGATTCTTGCCGACGCCTGGCCGGCCGGCGCTCGCCAGATTCTCGATCTCGCCTGCGGCGACGGCAGCTATTCGGCCTGGCTGGCGGAACTCGGCGGATCGAACGCGACGGTCTGGGCCGTCGATGTCTCGGCCGACTGGCTCGCGGTGGCGCGGCACAGCGTCGCGCGGGCCGAGGCGAGCGCAGAGGTGGCAGCTCTGGCCGGCGACGCCTTGCGATTGCCCTTTGACGACGATGCCTTTGACTTCATCTGGTGCGCGCAGAGCCTCTACAGCTTGCCCAATACCGCGGCGGTGCTGAGCGAAATGTGGCGAGTGTTGCGATGGGGCGGCACGCTTGCCGTGCTGGAAGACGATACGTTGCACCAGGTGCTGCTGCCGTGGAGCGCCGCGCTCGAGTTGCGCTTGCGCGGGGCGGAGCTGGCCGCCCACCGCGCTGCGGCTGGTGCGTCCGAACGATATTACATCGGCCGTCAGCTCAACCGACTGCTGGCCGAAGCAGGATTTTGTTCTTGTTCAAAGCGCACCTACGCCACGAATCGCGCTGGCCCGTTTTCGGGCGACGAGCGGACTTTTTTAGAACTTTACCTGGGTGCGCTGCACGATGATGTCGAACCCTACTTGGACGGCCCCGATCGAGAAGAGCTGACGCGGTTTATTACGCCCGGTCAGCCCGAATGCGTGCTCGATGATACGCGCGCCTGCTTGACATTTCTCGACCACGTCGTCTGCGGCACGAAACAGGGAAGAGTCTAAAGTTTGAAGTTTGAAGAGAAGTCGTCAGGAGAATGGTGTCGTTTAGGCGCCACGTCATCCTACGATTCCGGCGGCGGGGGGCGCTTGCGGCCGTCGGGCGGCTTGGGAAACGGCCGATCGAGTCCATCGACCTTGGGCCCCGTGAGCTCGCTCCACCGCTGGCGCTGCTGATCGGTCAGCAGTGCTGTGGCGTTGGCCATGGCTTCTCCCCAGACCTTCTGCCAGCGTGCCCGCTCCTCGCGGCCGTGACGCTTATCGCGCGGCCCTGGCCCATGGTCGCCATGCAACTGCCGCCAGGCGTCGTGTTCGATCTTGCGAATGGCCACTCGCTGTTGCGGCGTCAGCTCCAGTTCGGTGGCGATCTCCGGCTCTTTCAGCGCGAATAATCCTTGCTTCTGCACGTCAAGTTGCCGCAATCGGTGTTGCTGTTGTGGTGAAAGCACTTCGGCCAATGTCCGTTCGCGCTCTTCGGCCAATTCGACCAGACGGCGCCGGCGGGTCTCATCGTCGGTCTCCTCCGATTGCGACACCAGCTTATCACGGTCGCGTTCCCAGTTGGCTTGCAAATCGCCAAGCTGCTGGCGCTGCTCGTCGCTCGCTTGAAGCTCGTCGAGTACGACCGGGTTTGTCACGAACGACGCCTGCATATCGCGACGGAGCAAATTCAGCTCGCGCAGGATGCGGCCTACCCGCTGTTCGACCCGAGCCAGATCGGCCTGCGAAGCTTCGTCACCCTGGCGCTGCTCGATCAGGTCCTGATAAAAGCTGAGCGCCGATTGCAGCATCCGCCGGCGCGTTTGATCGACGGTGGGGTTGTCAGCGAGATCGACCTCGCTGACCTCGACCAGCACGTCGACCGCTTGTTTGGCCTGCCGGAACAATTCTTCGGCCTCGTTGGCGCGGAGCTTCTCGCGCTCCAGCGCATCGGCCGTTTTTTGTTGCTCGGCGGCAATCAGCCAATTGCTCACGGCCAGCCCGACGATGCTGAACGCGAACAACACCACCGCCGCCACCACCGCCGAGGGATGGCGGCGCGACCATTTGCGTGCCCGGTCGAGCGCCGAGGGCGGCCGAGCGAGAATGGGCCGGTTTTGCAAAAACCGCCGCAAGTCTTCGGCGAACTCGGCCGCCGTGGCGTACCGCTCGGCGGGCGCTTTGCGAAGGGCCTTCAGGAC
>DATFDL010000237.1:0-2630 GCA_035252155.1 Pirellulales bacterium
CCCTGCTCTTTGGCCGCGGGCGGCCCGTAACGGCTGGATTCTGCTGATCGTCGGGCTGGCGCTGTTTGCATTGTTTCGTCCCTACAGCCACAGCGTCTACGACATTTATATTGGCGCCTCGCGCCGCTGGATTGCGGGCGAAGATATTTACCTTCGCACACGCGAGTATTATCGCTATAGCCCGCTTTTTGCCGTGCTGCTCACGCCGTTGGCGGCTTTGCCCGACGGCCTGAGCGCCGCGCTCTGGAAGCTGATCAACTGCGGCGTTTACGCTGGCGGTCTGGTGGCCTGGACCCGGCGGCTGGGGCGGGCCGACGCGACTCGCAACGAGCGAGCGGCGATCTTGCTGTTGGCGCTGCCGTTGTCGCTGCACAGCATGTACAACAGCCAGGCTAATCTCATGATGCTCGGTTCGTTGCTGCTGGGACTCGCCGCGGCGGCCGATGGCAGATGGAATCGCTCGGCGGCATGGATCGCCTGGGCCACGCTGATCAAGGGCTATCCGCTGGCGCAGGCGATGCTCGTCGGGGGCATCTATCCACGTCGGTTCGCGCCGCGGTATCTGCTGGCCATGATGATCGGGCTGCTATTGCCGTTCGCGGCGCAGCGTCCCACGGTCGTCGCCGCGCAATATCAGAGTTGGCTGCACCATCTGGCCGACAGCACCGAAATCATGCGCGAGCGGCTGCGGTCGATCGACCAGCTTTTTGTGATTTACAGCCAGCCGCTCTCGCAGCAAACGTTCGCCCTGATCGGACTGGTTGGCGGCGCGATGGTCTACCTGCTGTGCCTGCACGCCGCGTGGCAAGGCTGCGATCGGCGCGAGTTGCTGACCCGCACCTTCCTTTGGTTCTCGCTGTGGGTGGTGCTCTGCGGTCCAGCGACCGAGTCGTGTACCTACGTGGTGGCGGCGCCGACCATCGCTTGGGCGTTGGTCGAGGCCTGGCGGAGCGGGCGGCCGCGGTACGAACGAGCGTTTTTGGTAATGAGCCTGCTGATGATGGGTCCAGCTGTGACGGATATGTTCGGCAAGTTGATTCGCAACTTTGCCAACGAGCACGGCAGCCAGCCTGTCGGTGCGCTCTTGCTATTGGCGTGGCTGGTGCTGCAAAGGGTTCAGGGTTCAGGGTTCAGGGTTCAGGAAGTTCAGCGAGATGCAATGCCCGTTGGGCGGCTGCAGCAGCATCTATAGCAGCGCCTGCGAGATGATCCAGAGCATCAAAGTTGTCCGGCGCTACCGACGCCCTGCCGCGTGGCGATCCACTGCCCTCAATGCCCGCCCCCTGATGCTGAACCCTGAACCCTGAACCCTGAACCCTCGTTTGGCTCCCCCAAATACGCCGCCAAGACCACGGGGTTGCGGCGGACGTCTTCGGCCGTGCCTTCAGCAATCTTGCGGCCGCCGTCGAGTACGGCGATTCGATCCGAGATGCCCATCACAAGCTCCATTTGGTGCTCGATCAATACCACCGTGATTCCCTCTTCGCGGACCCCGCGCACCAACTGAATCAAGGCGGCCGTCTCGGCGCGATTCATGCCGGCCGCGGGCTCGTCGAGCAGCAACAAGCGTGGTCGAGTCGCCAGCGCTCGGCCAATCTCCAGCCGCCGCTGATCGCCATAGGCAAGCTGACCGGCCCGCCGCTCGCTCACTGCAGCCAGGCCGACGCGTCGAAGGATGGCGTCGACTTCAGCGGCGCGCCGCCGGTGAACGACTTTGCCCGATTTTCGAGCCCGCACGTCGAGTCGGCTACAACCCGGCTCGGCCTGCTCCAAGGCGACCAGCACGTTTTCATGTACTGTCATCGATTTGAAGAGACGCAGGTTTTGGAACGTTCGGGCGACGCCGGCTCTGGCAACCAGGTCGGGCGTCCAGCGCGATCGCCGCCAGGCCGCCAGGGTGCCCGACGCGCCAAAAGCCGCTCCGGCGAGGAAACTGGCGATCAGCACGATCCATCGGTTCGATCGGCCGCGCCCGATCTCAGCCAGCGTGGCCAGACGCTCCGCGGCCGCGTCGCGCGAGGGGAACATGCCCAGCGGAGTGCGGCCGTCGGCGGAGACGATTTGCCAGCGGCCTTCTCGCACCCGTTCGATGGCCAAGTCGCCACGCAAATAGGCGACCGTCTGCCGCCACGATTCGCGATACGAAAAAGGCGTCGCCGAAAAACTTGTCGGCCGGCGAACCGCGGCCCGCCAAAGTCCATTCAAATCGAGCGCGGCGGCAAACAGCGCCAGCCCGCACGCCAGCCCGACGGCCACGCAGGCCGCCGCGGCACGCCAACTCCATTGCCGCTCAATGGTTCGCCCAGCGATGCGGATCGAGCCGCCGGTCGGCATGGTCACGCCCGTGATGCAATTGAAGAGCGTCGATTTGCCGGCGCCGTTGGGACCGATCACCGAAAAGATGGTCTTTGGCTCGACGGCCAGATCGACGTCGCAGACGGCGGTCAGGCCGCCGAAACGCACCGAGAGTCGCCGCACTTCAAGGATCGGTGGATTTGGCATCCTACAGGTTGCATCCGTTGTCAGTATTTTGAGATACTTGTAACCGCTTTTGACGTTCAAAATCGGTAGTCCTTGCATTCGACGTCTGTAGGGAACGGACTCCGTGCCGTTCCGTGAGGGGCGGCGCG
>DATFDL010000238.1:0-6978 GCA_035252155.1 Pirellulales bacterium
GCTGTTACTGCACACCATCATGAAGCCGATTTACCTCCCTTGACGGGTGCTCGCGTCGCGCGCTTCGCGCCAGAGGCTTTTGCAGCCGGCTTCGCGGCGGGTTTAGCGTTCGGTTTCGCGCCGTCCGGTTCATCCTGCTTATCCGACGCGTTTTCATCGCCCGAAGCGTCGGTTTCGGCGCCGGCCGGCTTCTCTTCCGCGAGGCGCTTGTAATAGCGCTCCAAAATCTTCTGATAATGCGCCGGAAAACCTTCAGTCATCGACTGCACGATGCGGTCGCGTTCATGCGGTGGCAGCTCGGCCCATTGCTTGCCCATGCGGCGGGCGGCGTGCAAATCGCCGATGCCACCGGGACCG
This sequence comes from Pirellulales bacterium, assembly GCA_035252155.1. Classification (GTDB taxonomy): domain Bacteria; phylum Planctomycetota; class Planctomycetia; order Pirellulales; family JAICIG01; genus JAICLL01. The sequence continues at coordinate 358 of DATFDL010000238.1, forward strand.
CCCTTGATCACCGAGTCGGCCGCGGGGCGGCTGGGGTTAGGTCCGCTGGCGCCGCCCTGCATCGATTGGCTCTGCTGCTCGAGCTCTTCGATCAGCTTTTCCAACTTGCCGACAATTTGCTTTTGGGACTCTTGGGTGGGCTGACCGGTCGCCATGCCCGACAGGTCGATCACCACTTCTTCCATGTCCAGAGCGATGCTGCCGATCGGATCGTCGCCGCCCTCCTGGGCCAAGAGTGGCGACCCGGCGGCCAAAAGTACCGCGCACCAAAACAGGAATGCTGATACTCGGGTTAAGGCATTCCCGCGGCATAGCCTTTGGGCCGCGCGCGGGTCAAACCAGGGTGCTACGGCATCCGCCGCGGCGCGCGCGAGACGGAACCGAAGCGCAGAGAAAACCGCCGCGGTGGACGCCGTGCGGCGTTGTTCACCAGGGCTGCCCCGCGGCGCGACCGGCACGGCGTCCGTCGCGGCGGCCACGACTGTTCTCAATCCGGCGCGGTGCGCGCCGCGACGGATGCCGTGGCACCCTGACGCGATGCCATGACACCCTGACTCACGACGCCGCGCGTTTCTTGACCCCTGACGTTGTTTTCTCATTAGTTTCCTCCTTGCAGCTCGTCGCCGCGTTCTTCGGCGAGCCGCTCGGTGGCGGCACGCACATAATCTTGTTGATCGGCCACCCGCTCGATCGCCTCGCGCAGGGCGCCGGAGACATCGTCGCCCGAACGCGACCCATCGACATCGACCGTCTGCCGGTTGGTGCGCAACTGCAGCAGGCGGATCATCTTCAACTCGGCAATCAGCCGGTTCAGCTCGCGGCGGCGATCGGCCTGCCCGCGTTGGGCCTTGCCGGGTGAGGCCGACGAAGGTAATTGCTTCATCGCGTCGAGCAGATCGTGCAGGTCGGCCTCGATCTGCCGCTCTTCGTTGACCACTTGCTCTGAGCCGTCGCCGTCGGCCAGCGAAGCTTGCACGTCGGCCATTTCGTCGCGAACCATAATCAGCGCGGCCGGCAGGGCGATGCCGAACTCAGTCTCTTCGACCAACGTGATTAGCTCGTTGGCGATTTCGACGATACGTCCCTCCGACTTACCCAGCCCGACCACGGCATTGATGGCCTGCCGCGAGCCGTTGGCGGCCTTGGGACCGACCAACTCGGTCGCCTCGCGGACGGCGACCTGCTTTTCGAGCATCAGCGTCAGCCCTTCCATGACGCGGCGCTTGACCTCGGCCCGCAATTGGTTGAGCAACTTTTCGGCCTCCGCCTCAAGCTGCTCTTTGGCATACTTGAGAGAGTCGAGCGCTTGCTGCTGATCTTCGCTGGCCGGCTCGGCCTGCTCGTTGCCCAGTCGGCCTTCGGCGCTCGACATGCTGCCGTCGGCCCGCAGCAACTCGCCGAGGGCGCCCGCGCCAGCTTCGCCCAGATCGCGGACCAATTGAGTGATTCCCTCGTTGAGCTGGCGGTTCTGGGCCTGATCGCGTTTCATCGCGGCGAAATTGGCCTCGGCCAGCTCGGTCTCGGCCCGGCGGACTGCCTCGGCGGTCTCGTCACGTTCTTTTTCCAAGGCGGCCAAGGCTTCTTTTTGATGTGGCAAGGCCGCGGCGGCTTCACGCTTGTCGAGCGATTGGCCGGCCTCGCCCATTTGGCTTTCGGCCATTTGGAGGTTGGCCGACTCTTTGCCGGCCTGCGCCGCCGCTTCGGCCAACGACTTCGCTCCCAGCCGCGTCTTGGCCTGTTCTTTGGTCAGCTCTTCGAGAGATTTTTGTGGATCGTCGCTCGATCCGGCGCCGTCTTTCACCGCATCGGCCAACTTGCCGCCTTGCTCGACATGCGCGGTTTGCCGCTTGATCAACTCTTCGAGCGTCGCCTGCTTTTTACGCAGCCCGTCGAGCTCTTTCTGTTTTTCGGCGGTGCCGGCCGAAGCCTTCCGCTCGCGATCTTCTTCTTGGATGGCTTTGTCGAGCCGCCGCAGCGCTTCTCGCAACTGCCGCAGCCGCTCCAACTGCATCTGGAAGTCGAGATCGGTGGCCAGCAGTAGATCGTGCAGCCGTTGCAGCTTCGAGAGTAGCTGCTTTTCTTCGGTGGCCGCTTCGGCCAGCGTGAGACGGTCGAGCAACTTCTGCGTCTCTTTCATCTGGTGCAGAATCAACTCTTCACGGGCAAACTTCAGTCCCAGCATCAGCCGCGACGAGTTCTCCGGCTCGAGTGCCTTGAGCGCTTCGGAGAGGCGGTACATCCGTTCTTCGAGCTCGGTCATTTCGGCCGCGACTTTTGCCTGACGAAAGCTGAGCACATCGCCGGGTGTGACCGGGCCGGGCTTTTGGTCGCCGGCTTTCTTGTCATCGGCTTTCTTGTCATCGGGCTGGGCAGCCTCGGCTTTGGTAGGCGTCGCTTCATCGCCCTCAGCCAGAGCACGGCTGGATAAGAAGGTGAGCAAAGGGAACGAATAGACCGCTAGGGCAAGCAGCATCGCCGCCGACCTCGCTCGAACTGAGCCAGAACGCGAACGTTTCATCGGAATCCTCTCCCGGCCCTAAGGCCAAAGCTGAAAACGAGCGCCCGCAATGTCACCATCATACTAACGTAGTCGAAGCAAAGATGCACGCCATCCCGGGGAAATGGTAAGATGTTTTTTTGGTTCTCCGAGCGGTCATGTTGTCGGGTAAAAACTGGAAAAATTATCAAACGGGTGACGCCATGCGCGGCTGCTGGATGGTAGGGGCCTGTTGCGTACTCTTTGCCAGTGCCAGCACTGGATGCGGTGGCCGATCGCAAGACGGTAAGCAGGCCGGCCCGCCGGCCGACGAAAAGCCCGCACCCCCCGAGACTGTCTTTCTGCTGGCCGCCGCCAGTACCCAGGAGCCGATCGAAACCATCGTCACCAATTACCAGCGGTCGAACCCCTCGGTGGCCATCCGATGCAGTTTCGCGGGTTCGTCCATTTTAGCCCAACAAATCGACTCAGGCGCTGATGCCGATCTGTTCTTGTCAGCCAACGAGCCGTGGGCTCAACACCTGGCCGACGAAGGCCTGGTCGCGGAGCGCACCGCGCTGCTCCGCAATCGGCTCGTCTTGATTGTGCCGGTTGAATCCGACGTCGTCATCACCAAGCCAGAAGACTTGTTGAAAGACGCGGTCCGCCACCTGGCGATGGCCGATCCCGATGCAGTGCCGGCGGGCATCTATGGCCGCCAAGCCCTGGAAAAACTCAACCTTTGGGGCGGCGTGCAAGACAAGGTGGTGGCGGGGTCCGACGTGCGGCAAGCGCTATCGTATGTCGAGACGGGCGCGGCCGAGGCGGGCATCGTGTACGCCACCGACGCGATTATCTCGGAAAAAGTGAAAACCGCGTTCCCCTTCGCGCTCGATCTCACCGAACCGGTGGTCTATCCCTTGGTGCTGTTGAAGTCGGCCGCCGACAAGCCGGCCGCCGAGGCGTTTTATAAGCACCTGCAATCGGGCGAGGCGCTCGGTATTTTCCGTCAGCAAGGATTTGGCGTCGTCGAGCGCAAGCCGGACTTGCCAGAGGATAGCGGTCCAGGCCGTCCATGAAGCGGAGTTCGACGGCATGGAAGGACTCTCCTACGTGCCACATTCGATCAAGCCTGATTGTCGCCTTTCGCTCCGCGAAAGTGGCGATTCTTTCGCGGAGCTAACTCACAAGTCATTCTTTGGCCTCGCGGCGTCACATTCGGCCTGCTTGAGAGTCAACTCAGCGGCGTGATCGGTTACTCGTCGCGTTGAAAACAGTTACCGTTGACAAAAACAAAAACCGCTCTCGCGCACTACGCCTCGCAACCACGCGCTCCCTGCTCCTAAAATTGCCGCCATGCGCGGAGATCCGTCGCGCTGTCACGGCTCACCGCCTGCCCGAACCAATTGGATCCGTGCCGTTTAGCTGCTCCTGAATCATCGCGATGCGCTCACGATGTCGCAGTACACGGCGAGTGATGTCAGTTGCGGCGGCGCAGACGGAGGTGCAGACGACGCAGATCACGACAAAGCCCCACAAGTTGATCTGGCTCAAGGCCGAGACCCAAGAAACGGCGCCTTGCTCCAGCAAAGAGAAGCGTCGCTATTGAGCCTAGAGGTCGCGGGCCAGCCATGCAAGGATTTTTTCGTGGAACTGAAGCCAAAAAGCGCCAGGCCGAGGGACCGCCTCAAAGGGGGTTTTGCCGCCCTAGAATTTGCGAATGACGCCGATTCTGTTAAAATAACGCACTGCCGGAATGAGGTTCTCGCCATAATGTCGCCGCGAACGCAAGCTGGTTCGCTTCCCGCCACCACCGAAGTTGACGCCCTACCACAATGCCGCTCTGGCAGTCTCTAATGTGGCGATCGCACCGCAAGTTGCTGCTCATGGTCGCCCTAGGGGCGGCCGTCTTGAGTTGGTGCGTGACGCCGGTCGCCGCGGGCGATGCGGCGCACCCTGCCGACGCCTCCGCCGAGCTCCCGCTCAATTTTGTCAACGACGTCCTGCCGCTGCTTACCAAGCACGGCTGCAACAGCGGCGGCTGTCATGGCCGCGGCAGCGGACAAAACGGCTTTAAACTGTCGCTGCTGGCTTTCGATCCGGCCGCCGATTACGCCGCGCTGGCCGACGAAGGATTGGGGCGGCGCGTCTCGTGGACAGCGCCCGAAGAATCGCTCATGCTGCTCAAGGCCACGGGGCAAGTCGCTCATGGCGGAGGTGTGCGTTTCGAGCCTGAATCGCCCGCTTATCAACTGCTGCGGCAATGGATTGCTCAGGGTACGCCCTGGGTCGACGACCACGACCCGACATTGGTGCGAATCGCCGTCGAACCGGCCGAGCGAATCTTGTCGCCCGGCGAAACACTGTCCTTGCACGTCACCGCGCATTATTCCGACGGCTCGACGCGCGATGTGACCGCGACAGCCGAATACTTCAGCCAGCAACCCGCGCATTTAGAAGTCTCAGGCGAAGGGCAGGTGCGGTCGCTCGGACCATGTGGCGACGCCGCGATTACCGTCCGTTACATGGGCATCGTCGCCATCGCGCGGCTCTCAATGCCCTATCGCCGGGACTTGCCGGAGCAGGCTTATGCCGGTTTTGAGCCGAAGAATTTCGCCGACCAGTTGGTGCTCGAAAAATGGCGCAAGCTTGGACTGGCGCGAAGCCCGGCGGCGACGGATGCCGAATTTCACCGTCGCGCGTTCCTCGATGCCATCGGCACGCTGCCCACGCCGCAGGAGACGCGCGAGTTTCTGGCGGACGCCTCGCCCGACAAACGCGACCGGCTGATCGATCGCCTGCTGGAGCGCCCTGAGTATGCGGTCTTTTGGGGGCAGAAATGGGGCGATATTTTGCGTAACAAGCAGCTCGACGGCGCGCAGAAAGACAACAGCGTTAAGTTCACAGCCTGGTTGCGGTCGGCGTTCGCTCAGAACATGCCGTTCGACAAGTTCGCCCGCGAGCTGATCGCGGTGACGGGCAAGCTGGAAGACCATCCGCAGATGGATTGGTATCGCCAGCTCAACAGCAGCCAGAACCGTGTGGAAGACACCTGCCAGGTGTTTCTGGGAATGCGGGTTTCGTGCGCCAACTGCCACAATCATCCCTTCGAGCGGATTTCGCAGAACGACTATTGGCAGTTCGCGGCGTTCTTCGCGCGAGTCGACGCCATGCCCTACGGCACCGTCAAAACCGTGGGAGTCAAGGACGAGGGCGAGATGACCAACCCGCGCAGCGGCCAGGCGGTGTTGCCCAAGCCCTTCGGCGGGCTGGAGTATGCCTATGTCAAAGGCGAAGACCCGCGGCAAAAACTGGTCGATTGGCTGGTGGCTAGAGACAATCCATACTTCGCGCGGGCCATCTGCAACCGCCTCTGGGGGCATTACCTCAAGCGCGGGCTGGTCGAAGCGGTCGATGACTTGCGAGCCACCAACCCGCCGACGAATCCCGCCTTGCTCGACGCTTTGGCCGCCGATTTTGTCGCGCATGGTTTTGATCTTAAGCATTTGACTCGGACGATCATGAAATCGCGCGTGTATGGCCTAAGTTCGCTGCCGACCGCCGACAACGCCGCCGATCGGCAGAGCTACGCCCGGCATTATCCGCAGCGACTGGCGCCGCATGTGTTGCTTGACGCCATCGGCGCGGCGACGGGCGTGCCCGTCAAGTTCAACCAGTTCGCCGAGGCGAAGCGGGCGATCGAGTTGCCCAATGAAGCCGAACAAAGCGATTTTCTCGACATCTTCGGGCGTTCGCGGCGTGACACGCCCTGCGTGTGCGAAACACGCGTCGAGCCTAATCTCTCGCAGGTCCTCTATCTGATGTTCTCGCCCGAATTGCAGCGCGACATTGCCAATCCCGAGGGGGCGGTGGCGAAGTTGATGAAAGACAACAAGCCGGCGGCCGAGGTGGTCGAGGAGCTGTATTTGCGGACGCTTTGTCGCCCGCCGACCGCCGATGAATTGAAAGACGCGGTAGCGGTGATCGAGTCGACCGAGCCGAGACAGCTCGCCGCAGAAGATTTGCTGTGGACATTGTTGAACACCAAGGAGTTTTTGTTCAATCGTTAGGGTGGGCACTGCCCACCAGGAATGGCGTGGTGGGCAATGCCCACCCTACCACCATCGTTCGACGTCTGTAGGGAA
>DATFDL010000239.1:0-16101 GCA_035252155.1 Pirellulales bacterium
CCTCGCGGCACGGCACGGAGTCCGTTCCCTACAGAGGAAAGCCACCCTACGCTCGGGCGACCCTACTGCGCGATCCCCACGCCGTCTCCATTTTTTTGCCCGTCATTCTTTTGCCGTGTCGTGGTGCGGTCCATGCGCACGATGCCGGGTGGCATGCCTTGCCGCACGTCGCCCACCACCTCGCGCGGAGTGCGCACCAGAATGCAGCCGTTGGGTAGCTCTTGTCCCGGAGCCACGGCTACCTCGGCGCCGAGAAACGCGCCGTGCCCGGCGCACCCGCCCAGCAGCTTCGAGCCGCTGGCCACCGATCGGCTGTCGAAACTGACGTTCACGCTGCCGCGCAAGTTGAAATCGAACAGCGCACTGGTCGGGCAGAGCACCGCGCCGCGGCCCACCACCGACAATTGTGTGAAAAAGGCACCGATGTTCGCTCCGTCGCCCACGACGCATGAACGCAAAGTGACGTTGCCGTTGACGGTTACTTTTTCGCCCAAGGTCGAACACTCGACGATCGCCCCCGGTCCAATCTCGACTCGGTTGGCCAGCACCGACCCGCGGATTACGGCATGGGGACCGACTCGCACGCCACGGCCCAGCACGGCGCCTTCCACATGTGCGGTCGGATGCACTTTGCAACCGGCCCCGGCCAGATAGAGCTTGCCGCGCAACCGGCTGGGCCAGGGGCTGCCCGCCCGCCACGCGATGCACAGCGGCAGCGTCGCGGTTTTGACAACCGACCGCGTCAAGCTGCGCAGCGTGAAGCTCGGCATGCCCAGGATGTTGGCCGCCAGCAACGACGACCAATGCTGCACCGGGCACATTGCCACCGGCGACATCGGCAGCGAAATGCTGCCCGACGGATCGAAATAACGATTGACGCGCCAGCGGCGGACCATCAGCCGATGCCCGATGGGCAGCAGCTCGACCTGGTCGCTGGGCGGCATCGCCTGGTCCCAGCGGCGCAGGTAAAAAAAGTCATACGCGCGATAGCGCTGGCCGTCGGCATTAGCAACTTGTCGGCCCTGAAAACTCGGCACAAAATTTTCGGTCAACGGCGAGACGGTCAGTGCTGCTCCGAAATTCCCCGCTGACGGATTCTTGCCGTCGCCCGCCGAGCCAGCAGTTCGTTCTTGCCGGCGGACCGCCGCCAAAAAGCCCTTGGCCGCGTGATATGTAAAATAGACGTCGTCGTGAATCAGCAAGCAGGGCGCGGTACGGGCGTCGCGCGGATCGTCGATCACACGCACCTGGCAACCAAGGGCTTCGAGGATATCGGTCTGATGGTCGCGCAGCCGGCGATTGTGGACTCGCATTTCGCCGACCGGCTCGTCGAACGGACTGATTCGCCGACCCGTATCGAGAAGATAGGCTTGCATCTCTGGCCGCCCGCTGTTAAAGACCGCGCAAACTTCGCCGGCTCAGTTATCGGACGCATGGCCAGCGTAGTTGAGCGATTCTGCTGGTTACGGGGCACGGGCGATGATTTCGGTCGATGTGCGTCTTACACAGCTTGCCGTGTTTGCCAGGTCGCTTGTTTCGCCAGCAACGTGGGATAAGCTGGATGACGATGTATCGCGTTATCAACGAAGTGTTGCAGCCCTATACGCTGCTGGTGCTGGCGGCGTCGGCGGCCCTGGTGTGGCTCTGGCGAAAACAGGGCGACAATCGCCGGCGGCTGCTGTGGCTGATTGTTCCCTTCGGTTTATTGGTGATCATGTCGGTGCCGGCGGTAAGCGACCTGGCCATCGGCAGTCTCGAGTGGCAATTTACGCCGCTGACGCGTTTGCCCGACGGCACTGAGGCGCTGGTGGTGCTTTCCGGGGCGCTGCATCCGGTCGACGCATTTCATCCGCAACCGCAGTTGGCTGCTGACACACTCTATCGGTGCCAGCATGCCGCCGAGCTTTACCGCAAAGGGGGCCCTTGTCTGGTGATCGTTACCGGGGGCGTGGTCGAGCCTGAAAACGACGCGCCGCCGCTGGCTGCGTTGATGCGCGATTACCTGATCGAGCTGGGCGTTTCGCCCGACGACCTGCTGGCCGAGGACCGCTCGACCTCGACGTATGAAAATGCCGTCGAGTGTCACAAGATTCTGCAGCGGCGCAAGATCGAACGCATCACTTTGGTGACAAATGCCAACCATATGCTGCGGGCGGCGGCTTGTTTTAGGCGGCTGGGCCTGGAGGTGACGCCGGCGCCGTGCGAGTTTCTATCGACGGAGTTCGAATGGCGTCCGCGGACCTTTTTGCCCAGCCCCGGCGCGGCTCGCGGCATTCAAGAGGTCTGGCACGAATGGCTCGGCATCGCCTGGTATTGGCTGCACGGGAGAATTTGATGAGACCAGCTTCGGTTCGTCGAGCATTGCCATGGTTCATCGTCGCCACCGCATCGCTCTGCGCCCTACTGCGTGCATCGCCTGTGGCGTCAGCCGCCGACCGGCGGCCGAACGTCGTCATCGTGATCAGCGACGATCAGGGTTATGGCGACCTGGGCGTACACGGCAATCGCTGGCTCAAAACCCCGCACCTCGATCGGTTCGCGGGGCAAAGCGTCGAGCTGACCAACTTTCATGTGTCGCCCGTCTGCTCGCCCACGCGGGCCAGCTTGATGACCGGCCGCTACAACTACCGCACCGGCGTGGTCGATACGTTTCTCGGCCGCTCGCTGATGTTCGCCGACGAAACAACATTGGCTGAGATGCTGGCGGGCGCGGGCTACACGACCGGCATCTTTGGCAAGTGGCATCTGGGCGACAATTACCCGATGCGGGCAATCGACCAGGGATTTCGCGAGGCGCTGGTTCTGAAGGGGGGCGGTTTGCGGCAGCCGTCCGATCCGCCTGGCGGGCATGGTTATTTCGATCCGCCCTTGATCCATCATGGCCGCTTGGAAGCGACCTCGGGCTACTGCTCCGATATTTTTGCCAGCGCCGCCATCGAGTTCATTGAGCGAAATCGCTCGCAGCCGTTTTTTGTTTACTTGGCGTTCAATGCGCCGCACACCCCCTTGGAAGTGCCCGATGAAGATGTCGCGCCGTACCGCCAAATGCATTTGGCGGCCAACGATTGGAGCGGCCAGGGGCATCCGCCCGATGGTCCGTTCGACGCCGAACAGACGGCCAAGGTCTACGGTATGATCGCCAATCTCGACCGCAACTTCGGCCGCCTTATGTCGAAGCTCGATGAGCTCAAGCTGGCCGATGACACGATGGTGGTTTTTCTGACCGACAATGGCCCGCAGCAGGTTCGCTACAATGCCGGGCTGCACGGCCGCAAAGGCAGTGTGTACGAGGGCGGCATTCGCGTGCCATGCTTTGTCCGCCGGCCGGGAAAACTGAAGGCCGGCCGCCGCGTCGAACAATTGAGCGCCCACATCGATTTGGCGCCGACCCTGCTTCAAGCCTGCGGCATCGCGCCGCCCGACGACGTTCGGTTCGACGGCCGCAGTCTCTGGCCGCTGCTGACAAGTGAAAGCGACGACTGGCCGCAGCGCACGCTGTTTTTTCAATGGCATCGTGGCGACCGGCCCGAGCGGCTGCGAGCCTGCGCCGCCGTGACCGACCGCTGGAAGCTGGTTCAGCCGCGCGGAGCAGGCGACAAGCCGCCCGAGAGCAGGGTCTGTGAGCTTTACGACCTGCCGCACGATCCGTTCGAGCAGCACGACGTGGCAGCCGACCATCCGGACGTCGTCGCTCGGCTGACGCGCGAGTATGAAGCATGGTTTGACGCGATGCGGGGCGAACGCGACTTCGCCTTGCCGCGCATCGCGGTGGGCAGCGAGCATGAAAACCCCGTGGTGCTCACACGGCAAGATTGGCGCGGCCCGCGCGCCGGCTGGAAGCCCGGCGATGTGGGACACTGGGACATCGGAATTGCGCGGCCTGGCAAGTACGATATCACGCTCTATTTTACCGCCGCGACTGCCGGAACCGTGCATTGCAAAATCGCGAGTTTGAATTTGTCGAACACGATCGAGTCGCAATCGGAGGAACACCGTTTTAACACGGTTGAGTTACCGGCCGGCCCGGCTTCCATCGAGGCATGGATTGAAAATGACGGACGGTCGACGGGCGTGCTATGGCTCGAAATCGAGCGCGCCGGCGAGCCGCACCGGCCGTAGGGTGGGACGCGGCCGTAGGGTGGGACGCGGCCGTAGGGTGGAACGAGTGAAACGAGTCCCACCTTTGGTCACCACCAGACTTCCGCTCGGCTCATCGCAAAGGTGGGACTCGCAAGCTCGTCCCACCCTACGCTTCTATGCTTCTGTCAGGCTGGAATGCCTGACCTACGGGCGGCCGTTTCGACTAGGCGAATCACGAATTCGTTGTAGCTCATGCCCGAAGCCAAAATCCCGCGGGCCAGCCCCGCGCTGGGGCTGATGTCGGGATTGGCGTTGACTTCCAGAATGAAAACACGCCCGTCGGCGTCGAGCCGCAGATCGACTCGCGCGTAATCTCGCGCCCCAGTCAGGCGGAAGGCCGCCAACGAAACGCGGCTGATCTCGGCGGCCAGCGCTTCGGAAACCTCGGCGGGACAGCGCACCGGCGTGCCGCCGTAATCGACGGTGCCCGGCGTCCACTTGGCATCGTAACTCACCAGGCCACTGGCGCCGGGCTGATATTCGATCTCGGCCAGCGGCAGCAGCGTCAGGTCGGGCAAGGCCACAATGCCAACGTTGAACTCGCGCCCGGACAGAAACTGCTCGACGATTACCTCGCCGTACCGGCTGCGAACATTCTCGACCCGTGCCAGCAGCCCGCGGACATCGCGCACCACGCTCTCGGGACCGATGCCCAGGCTGGCGTCTTCATGGGCCGGCTTGACGATGACCGGACCTGCTTGCAAAAGCGGCGTGAATTCGTCGATCGCAACGGGGGCATTGTGTGGAACATACCGGAACGGCGCCGTGGGTAAGCCGGCGCCGTGCAATAGCCACTTAGTGCGCGCCTTGTGGAGAACCAAAGCGAGACATTCCGAACCGGAGCCCGTGAAGGGAATCCCGGTCAACTCGATCAATCCGGTCACCTGCGACTCGCCGCCGCCCACGCCGGCCAGCCCTTCGCAGAGATTCACAATCACGTCAGCATCGATTTGCCGCAATGCGTCGGCGATGGCCAGCGGCTGGCTGCCGATCGGTAGGCGCGTGCTGGGGCGGCCGGCCGCGGCCAACGCTGCTTCGACCGCTTCGACCGCTTCGAGCACGCCGGCTTCTTGGGCGTAATCGGGATGATCGGAAGGCAACGACGGCTCGTTGTAAAGAATCGCGGCGTTCATTCAGAATGCGGAAGCGAAATTCAGTGCGGGTTCCGGAGCGCGGAATCAGTTGCTCAGTGTGGCGCATCGAATGGGGTCTGTAAACTCAGATATTTTCGGGGGTTTTTCGCAAGTTGCTTGCCTGGAAAGCATGACCGGGTGTTTTTTCCAAACCAAATGATTCACAACGGCGCCGCCGCAGGTTAAAGTGTATTTCGTCGGCTTTTTCAGTAAACAACCTTCGCGGCGCTCTCGCTCCAGTGCCGCCCTTTCTGGGAAACCTCTTATGTCGACGCGATCTTGTCCGCGCACAATCTTGGTGGCGGCCCTGGCGCTGCTGGCCGGTCTCAGCTCGGCGGCTCAGGCGCAATTCTTCTCCCAGGCGGTGGGCGGCATTTCGGTCGATCCAACCGGAGTGCTCTCGAATACGGAAAAAGATGACAACGGACTACGGCAGTTCTTGCTCGACAATCTACAGCCCGTGCTCGGCGACTTGAACCAGCCGGCAGTGCTGCGCAAAATCTCGCTCCGCGGGCTGGCGGACGTTTTATCCAAACTTTCGACCAGCGAAGACCGCATGCCCGACGAAGTGCGGTTTTTGGCGGGCTTGCAGCGAGTCGAATACGTGATGGTCGATCGCGAACGAAATGACATTATCTTGGCGGGATTCGGCGAGGGTTGGGTAGTCGATGGGCGCGGCTTTGTGGTGGGCGCTACGACCGGACGCCCCTTGATGCAACTCGACGATTTATTGGTCGCCCTGCGCACGGCCGACGCCGCGGCGCGCGGTGGACTGACCTGTTCGATCGATCCAACGGACGATGGGATGGTGCGGGTGCGCGAATTGGCGCCGACATTGGCAACTCCCGACGCCGACCCTGAAGCCGCGATGGCGGCCATCGAGGATGCACTAGGCGACCAAATGATCTCATTCGGCGGCGTCTCGCCCAAGAGCCGCTTCGCCCACGTGCTGCTCGGCGCCGACTTTCGCATGAAGCGATTGGCGATGAATTTCGACCGGTCGCCAGTGAAAGGTCTGCCCAGTTACTTGCAGTTGATTAAGGGCAGCGCGCGCGTCGGCCTGCAAAGTTTGTTGCCGCGGTGGTGGCTGGCGACGCATTATGAGCCGCTGTTGGCCGACCGCGACGGCCTGGCCTGGCAGTTGCGCGGCCAGGGTGTGAAGTGCCTGGCCGAAGACGATTTTCTCGCGGCCGACGGCGGGCGAAAACAAACCGGCAAGGCCAGCCCGGCCGCCCAAAAATGGGCCGACATGATGACCAAAAAATACAACGAACTATCGGTCAAGGAGCCGGTCTTTGGCGAGCTGCGTAATTGCATGGACTTGGCCGTGGTGGCCGCGCTGATCTTCAAGGAAGACTTGCCCGGCAAGGCCGGACTCGACCTGGACGCGCTGGTCGACGCCGACCGCTTTGCCACGCGCGAATACCTGGTGGCGGAGCGTGTCGCCAGCAAGGCGAGCGTGCTTGAAACGACGAATGGTTTTATCATTAGCGCCTCAGGCGGCGTGCAGGTGAACTCGTGGGCGGCAGCCGCGCGCCAAAAGTCGGGCGACCTGGCGGAAATCCGCGCCAAGCTGAACGCCGACCGCGGCAACCGCTGGTGGTGGAACTAGTACTAAACTACCAACTGTGTACCGTACACAGTGGGCCTCCCTTTGCTTCTGCCGCCAGAGACGGGAAGACAGCCTCGGCAGCGCGCTGCCGATGGTCAAGCATCGGTTGAGCCAGGCAACCGGCGACTGGTAACGCTTACCAGTTGGCATGCCACGCCTGCCGACGAATGACGTATGATAGCGTCACCACTCTCTAGGCATCCGTGCAAAAGCCATCCTTCAATCCGACGACGCGAACCGCCTGGCTCGTGGTTGCGCTGCTGATGCCGGTGGCGCTTTTGAACTATCTCGATCGCCAAATGCTGGCCGCGATGAAATACTCGGTGATGGCCGACATCACGAGCATCGGCACCGAGCAAAACTGGGGCATCATGCTCGGCCAGTTCAAGTGGGTTTACGCTTTTTTGAGCCCTGTCGGCGGATACGTGGCAGACCGATTCAGCCGGCGGTTTACGATCTGCGCCAGCTTGTTCGTGTGGTCCGCCGTGACGTGGTGGACCGGCCATGTCACCGGTTTCGACGAGTTGCTCCTGGCCCGCTCGCTCATGGGCATCAGCGAGGCGTTTTACATTCCCGCCGGCCTGGCCCTCATCGCCGACTACCACACGGGCCAGACGCGTTCGCGCGCCGTCGGCTGGCACCAGATCGCCATCTACTTCGGAGTCATCGCGGGCGGCTTCGGCGGTTATGTCGCCGATGCGCCTGCGTGGGGCTGGAGACTCGCCTTCGACACATGCGGCATTTTTGGGATGCTTTACGCAGTGCCGCTCGTGCTTTTGCTGCCCGACGCTCCACGGCCACAAGGTGCTTCGAAAATGGGCGGGGCATCGCCTGTTCGTGCGGTCGGCGAGCTGCTGGCGAACTTTTCGTTCATTCTCATGGTGCTCTACCTTACCCTGCCGGCCCTGGCAGGATGGATCGTGCGCGACTGGATGCCCGCGGTTCTCAAGCAGCAGTTCCAGGTAGGGCAAGGCCCCGCCGGCGTGGCAGCTACTTTCTTCCCGCAAGTCGCTGCGATCGTCGGCGCAGGGGTCGGTGGCTGGCTGGCCGATAGCTGGGTGAGGCGAAGCCCGAAGGGCCGCGTCTACGCCAGCGCGATCGGCACCGGCTTGATTGCCCCCGCGGTATTTGGTCTTGGCGTCAGCGGCACGCTGGCCGTCGCCGTGGGGTTCCTCGTCTTGTTCGGCCTCGGCTGGGGCATATATGACTGCAACAACATGCCGATCTTGTCGCAGATTGTCCGGCCGCAACTGCGAGCCACGGGCTTCGGAATCATGAACCTGGTCAGCATCAGTTGCGGCGGCCTTGCCGACTGGGGTTTCGGCGTCATGCGTGATATGCAGATGCCGCTCAACGTGATCTTCGGCATCTTCGCGAGCGCCGCGGGCGTCTCTTCCTTGCTGGTGCTGCTCGTTCGGCCGCACGAAGGTGCTTCAGGAACAACGCATGAAGGATGACATGAACCTCTTCGCCGATATTCGGCCCGATCTGTAGCGAGGCCTCAGACCACTTTTAGCGCGTCATTTCTTCTTCGGCGGCTTCCCTTGAAGTTTCTGCTTCAGCATCTTCTTCCGCAGATTGGGGAACTTGGTGGCAGGCATCCTCGGCGTGTTACGTTGGTTCTTCGACATAGTAGTTTCCTTCTTGGTTGCCGACGAGTTCGAGGCTCCCCGGCCGCTGCCAGCATTTTACCGCCGCCGAAGCGAGCGTGATATAATCACGTCCCGCACTCGACCTGTACATGGAGGCCCGTGATGGCAAGCACAGAATCCCGCATGGTGATCCATCCCGGTCGCTACCGGCACTACAAGGGAAACGAATACACCGTCATCGGCACGGCCCGGCACAGCGAAACGCAGGAAGAACTCGTGGTCTACCGGCAGGAGTACGGTGAGCATGGCCTGTGGGTGCGCCCGAAGAAGATGTTCTCCGAAACGGTGACGACCGATGGGCGCGAGCTACCCCGGTTTCAACCATTGGGGGCGAGCGGCGGAAACGTCGGCGAGAGCGTCAAGAACATCTTTTCCGACCTGCCGCGCGACCCGCCCGACGAGCTTTTCACGACGCTACTCGACGCCACGGCGGTTCGCATCGAGCGGATCGTCTCCCACGGCCACGCATCGCCGGCAGGCTACTGGTACGATCAACCGCAGCACGAGTGGGTCGTCGTGCTGAAGGGCGCAGCCAGATTGCAGTTCGAGGACAAAACCATCGAATTGAAGCCCGGCGATTTCCTGAACATCCCGGCGCACAAGAAGCATCGGGTCGAGTGGACGACGCCTGCCGAGCCAACAATCTGGCTGGCGGTGTTTTATGACGACCCCTAGTACGACGGAGTTTCCCAATGCGACCGCAGCCTTTGATTTGTGTGCGAGACGTAGAGGCGAGCAGCCGGTGGTACCAGCAGTTGCTTCATTGCCAAAGCGCTCATGGCGGGCCGAATTACGAGCGCCTCGTTCACTCGGGCAAGTTGGTCCTGCAACTGCATCGCTGGGAGGTAGAACATCACCACGGGCCCATCGGCGATCCCCACGACATGCCGCCGGGAAACGGCCTGCTGCTTTGGTTCGAGATCGACGACATCGACGCTGCCATTGCACGCGCCGAGGCGATGGTCGCTGAAGTCATCATGCCACGCCATCGAAATCCGCCGGACGGCGACGGCGGCCCGAATCATTGGGAGATTTGGCTTCGCGATCTCGACGGTTACAAGGTGGTTCTGGCGAGTCCCGATGGAACCGCTGATGGGAACTGGCGACCCTGACCGATATCGCCCATCGCCTGACAAAGCGGATAACGCCGCCTTTTTTCATCGGCACCAAGTTAGGTTCGATCGACTGGATGCAGATGACAATGTGACGCTTCGGTTTTACCTTCATGGACACGGATAGCCAAATCACCGCCGTCTTGGCGCTCCGCAAAGCGAAGCGAATCGTGGTTTTCACGGGAGCGGGAATGTCGGCCGAAAGCGGCATTCCGACGTTTCGGGATACGGACGGCTTCTGGCAACGGTTCCCTCCCGAACAGTTCGCATCGTGGCGAGGTCTCTTGCAGACGGCCCTCACCGACCCGCACTCGGTGGCCGAGTTTGTCCTGAACGTCGTGGAGCCCGTCGCCCAGGCGGAACCCAATGCCGGGCACCTAGCGCTGGCCCAGCTCGATCAGCGAGCGAAAACCACCGTCGTGACTCAGAACATCGACGGCCTGCATCAATCGGCTGGCTCAAAAGACGTTTTGGAGATTCACGGCTCGCTGCTCGAAGTCGTCGACGTATCGACGGGCAAGCTGGTCCGACGGTTCGATGGTGACGACTTGGTGCGAATCGCTGAAGCTCTTCGCCAATATGCCTCGAAACAAGATTCGCTTTTCACTTTTTTTCGGCAACTTAGGCGATCTTACCCGCTGGATTGGCGAGGACGACATCGCCCCAACCTGGTCCTGTTCGGCGATGCGATGGCCGAGCCGGCGTGGTCGAAGTCATGCCAAGCTGTCAAAGAATGTGACGTGTTTTTGTCGGTCGGCACATCGGGAGCCGTCTACCCGGCGGCGATGCTGCCGAGCGACGCTGCGAAGGCCGGCGCAACCGTGATCTTCATCGACCCTCAACCCTGCGAGGGGTGCTGGTTGCAAGGAACCGCGGCTGAGATATTGCCCAAGCTATTTGACGATGCGTTTGGGAACCAACGATGAGTGATGAAACCATGACTTTACCCGATGCCGCCGTCGTGCTCGATCTGATCGAGGCATTCCGCCGCTCCAAGACGATGTTCGCCGCCGTGTCACTCGGCGTGTTCGACGTGTTGGCGGCAGGGCCGAAATCCCTCGCCAATCTCGCCGGCGAACTGAGATCGAATCCAGATGCCTTGGAGCGGCTGCTCGATGCCTGCGTTGGCCTGAAACTGCTGGAGCGGACGGCGGATCGTTATGAAAACAAGCCGGCAGCCACGGTATACCTGACAAAGAAAAGCCCTCAGCGGCTGACCGGCTACATCAATTACAGCAATGACATCACCTGGAAACTGTGGGCCAATCTTGAAGACGCCGTTCGCGAAGGCACGCATCGCTGGCGGCAAACCTACGGCTGGGATAGGCCGATCTTCTCGCACTTCTTCAAAACTGAAGATGCGAAGCGAGAGTTCCTGATCGGAATGCACGGTCTCGGCCTGCTCAGTTCGCCGCACGTGGTCTCGGCCTTCGACCTCAGCCGATTCCGGCGGTTCGTCGACCTGGGCGGCGCCACCGGCCATCTATCAATTGCGGCCTGCCAACAGTATCCCGAACTTCATGCGGTGGTCTTCGATCTTCCCGACGCCGTTGAACTGGCCGACGAGATCGTGCGGGCATCGTCGGTTGCCGATCGCATCGAGATCGTGGCCGGCGACTTTTTTGTCGATCCGTTGCCCGAAGCCGACATTTTCGCTCTCGGCCGGATCGTTCACGATTGGAGCGAGAAGAAGATCAAGAAGCTCCTATCGAAGCTGCACGAGCGCTTGCCGCCGAACGGTGCTGTACTGCTCGCGGAGAAGCTGCTGGACGACGCCAAGAGTGGACCGCGCTGGGCACAGATGCAGAACTTGAACATGCTCGTCTGCACCGAGGGCAAGGAGCGGACGTTGGCCGAATATGAGGGGCTACTCAAGTACGTTGGCTTCTCCAGCGTGCAAGGATGCAGAACGCCGAGCCACCTCGATGCGGTGTTGGCGGTCAAGTGAGACGAACCCGAAGCGATTAGCTTCCCTTCAACACCATGCTCTCCAAGCCACTGGCGACTAATGGTTGAACTGGACGCGATGGTGAACCGATCCAGACGCCGGCATAGTTCATGACGAGCACTTCCTGGTCGGAAGTGACATAAAAGTTGTGCGATGGTTCGGCATTCACGTACCAGCCGCCCAGCCAAAGCGGCTCCAAGCGTGCAGTGGTCGCCTGCTCGGGTCGGGGATTGCCTTCTACGGCCACAAGGTTCCGGCTGCTATAAAGTGCCTCCTGCAAGCACAGCGTCATGAGAAAATGACTCAGCGACCGACAAACGACGACGAAACCACGCTGCTCCTCATTCCAGGCATCGGCGGCGTTGGAATAAACGGGCGGATCGGGCTCTCCGGGCTGGCAACGGCAGGACCAATTGCCTTGGTTCTCCCACGAGAAGACGAGCATGCCATCGACTCGCTCCAAGCGGCTAAGTGGCATCAGGCAATCTTGTGCCGCGAACGGGGCTCGACCGCAGCTATCTTCGATTTCGACGAGTGCCCCCAGTTCGCGATAGATCGTGGCAAGCCCGTCGGGCAGGTCGCGCGGGATCAGTAGTGATGGGTTAAGGGATGGATCATCAAGCCAGCCGCGATGGAACCGCTTGAGGAACGTGACAAGGTCGTCGATCGAACGAATCATCGGCGGCTGGGTGTCGAGCTGGTCCCCTCGTTTACCGATGCCGCGCATGATACCGCACGGCCCGCGCGCCTAGCAAGTTACCGCGCGCGGCTTTTTTGGTCAGCTCTACGACGTAACAGGTCATGCGTCGTGGCAAAGTCGTACAAGTCTATGCGGGAGACTGACCAGACTCCAGCATGCACACCAAGACGAAATCAGAGCCGCAGCATGGCTACGCCGCCCCAGTAGTTCAATTACCGGATCAAACACACCGAGACCGAAATCCGTCGCGGTGTTTGTTTTGACCAGGCAAACTATTCCATGATCACCTAGGGCCGCAGCTCACTTAGCGCCAGCCTCGTTTGCAGCACGACGCCGCCCTCGGTGTCGCGAACTTGAAGGTGAATCACGGGGTCTGGCTCATCCCAGTCGATGGTGACTGTGCCGAAGTTGGCATCGAAGTAGGTCAAGCCGACGCGATAAGAGTTGATCTCATTGGCGAACCGCGTTCCGGCCTTCGTGAAGTTTCCGCTCGGTACGTTCAGACTACTGGAGGTAATGTAGTAGAGAGTATAGCCGGGTCCATGCTCGTTGGCCGGCAGTCGTGAAATCTCGGCCAGGTGACGGTCTCCGCTCAAAAAGATAATTCCGGCCGCTTTGGTTTCGTGCAGCAAATCCAGCAGCCGCTGTCGCTCGCGAGGAAAATTGCCCCACTTTTCCCAACCATGCTCGTCGGCAATGAACTGGATGCTGGAGCCGATGAGCCGAAGTTCGGCCGGCATCTTGAGTTGTTCACCCAGCCATTTCCATTGCTGCTCGCCCAGCATGGTGGCCTGCGGATCGGTGTCGGGCAGGTAAACGCCGTGGCGGCCTTCGCCGGCTTCGCCAGCTTGGAAACCTTTCTTGAGCGTGCTGCGAAAGTAGCGCGTGTCGAGCAAAATGATCTGCAGTCGCTTGCCGACCGGCCCGAAGACGTGGGCCTGATAAACGCCTTCCTGCCGCCGACGCGGGTCGTCCTTCGCAACGTCAAAAAAATCGAGAAACACCTGCTGCGATTCTCGCTTCTTGGGGTAGTCCAGCGACCCTCAGTTGTTTCATAGGGCGGCGGGCGGCTGGTTATACTGACGCGGGTTCTTCCGCCTCACAGTGACGAACAATCATGGTAATCGAGAAGTCAGAGCCGGCAGCGCAATCGACCCCAGGCCGCGTTGGCTCCATTGACGCCTATCGGGGGTTCGTGATGTTCCTGATGATGGCCGAGGTTCTGGCGCTCAGCCGCGTGGCGCGGGCGTTGCCGGAAAGCAGGTTCTGGCAGTTTCTGGCCTACCATCAAACGCACGTCGATTGGCGAGGCTGCTCGCTGCACGACCTCATCCAGCCGTCGTTCTCGTTCCTGGTGGGCGTGGCGCTGCCCTTCTCGCTGGCGAGCCGTCAACGGCGCGGTGAACCACGCTGGTTCTCCTTGATTCACGCCGCCTGGCGCGCGCTAATCCTCGTTTTCCTTGGCATCTTCCTGCGATCGGTCGGACGGCCGAGCACCAACTACACCTTCGAGGATACGCTCACGCAGATCGGGCTGGGTTACTTCCCGCTCTTTCTGATCGCGCTGGCGAAGCCCAAGCTCCAGTGGACTGCGCTGCTGGTCATTCTGGTTGGCTACTGGAGCGCCTTCGCAGTTTATCCACTGCCCGGCACCGATTTTGATTACGCTGCTGCCGGTGTGGCGTCGGACTGGCAACACAATGCCACAGGCTTCGAGGCGCACTGGAACAAGAACACCAATGCCGCCTCGGCGTTTGACCGCTGGTTTCTCAATCTCTTTGGCCGCGAACAGCCGTTTCTGAACAACGGCGGCGGCTATACCACGTTGAGTTTCATCCCGACGCTGGCGACCATGCTGCTGGGAGTGCTTGCGGGCGGCTGGCTGCGTGACGAGGCCGGGAAATCGCGAAAGCTAGCGTGGCTGGCCGTCGCGGGCATTACTTGCCTGGCGGTCGGGTACGCGGCCGACCGGTTCGGCATCTGTCCGAACGTGAAACGGATCTGGACGCCGTCTTGGGTGCTGTTCAGCGGCGGTTGGTGTTTTTTGCTGCTCGCCGCGTTTTACCTCGTGATCGACGTGGCCGGCCTGGCAGCCTGGTCGTATCCGCTGCGGGTGATCGGGGCCAACTCGATTGCGGCCTACCTGATCGCTCATCTGTTCGACGATTTCATTCGCAGCTCATTTCGCACTCACCTGGGTCAGGGCGTCTTTCGCGCCTGGGGCGAGGCGTATGAGCCGCTCGTCGCCGGCGCGGCTGTACTGTCCGTTTACTGGCTCATTCTGTGGTGGATGTATCGGCGCCGAATTTTCTTGAGGATTTGACGGGGATTTGATCGTGGCCCGGAGCGCGGCAACCAAAATCGGCCGCAAGGTTGAGTAGGCCGCAACTCGCATGTTAAGCTGGAACGCACGCCCTCCGACCACCCGACCGCTCCGCACCCTCCCGCCAGCCACCCGTGATTATCGTTCTCAAGCCCGAAGTTACCGAAAAGCAAATCGAACACGTCATCCAGCGCGTCGAGTCGCTGGGGCTGAGGGCGCATCTGAGCCGCGGCACCTACCGCACGATCATCGGGGTGATCGGCGACGAGTCGAAGCTGCGCGTGGCGCCCCTCGAGGCGATACCTGGCGTGGCCAGCGTGGTGCCGATCTTGCCGCCCTATAAGCTGGCCAGCAGTGAGGCGCATCCCGAGCCAAGCGTCGTCGAGGTGGCAGGCGTGAAGATCGGCGGCGGCTGGCTGGCGATGATCGCCGGCCCCTGCGCGGTCGAAGGGGCCGAACGCATGGACGCCATCGCGGCGGCGGTCAAACAGGCCGGCGCCAATTTGCTCCGCGGCGGCGCTTTCAAGCCGCGCACCAGTCCCTACGCTTACCAGGGCATGGGCGAAGAGGGACTCAAAATCCTCCGCGACGCCGGCCGCAAGCATGGGCTGCCCGTGGTCACCGAAGTGATGGACCCGCGCCGCGTCGAGCTGGTCGATCGCTACACCGACATGTTCCAGATCGGCGCTCGCAACATGCAGAACTTCACGCTGCTCACCGAGGTCGGCCAGACGCACAAGCCCGTATTGCTCAAGCGTGGCATGAGCGCCACGGTCAAAGATCTGCTGATGAGCGCCGAGTACGTTCTGTCAGAGGGCAACTCGGAGGTGGTGCTTTGCGAACGCGGCGTGAAGAGCTTTGATCCGATTGCGCGAAACTTGTTCGATGTGGCCGCCGTACCCGCCACGAAGGCTTTGTCTCACTTGCCCATCATCGTCGATCCGAGCCACGCCACGGGCCGGCCCGACCTGATTCCGCCCTGTGCCTTGGCGGGCGTGGCCGCCGGCGCCGACGGCGTACATATTGAAGTGCATAATTGTCCCGAAGAGGCTCTTTCCGACGGGCCACAGGCGCTGCTGCCCGATCAGTACGCCGCCCTAGCCGGACAAATTCGTCAGTTGGCCGCGTTGTTGGGCAAGAAGATATCAACCGCATCGCCACCGAGAGCGACGTAGGGTGGGACGAGACGTAGGGTGGGACGAGTGAAACGAGTCCCACTTTTGGCCGCGCATCATTCAATGGCTGTTCATGATTAGCGACACCCAGCAAAAATTGGCTACGACCTCACAGCCGATCGGTTCGGTCACTGATCGCTCGTCGGGCGCGCAAGCCCGCCTGTTCGCGCTCTATCGCACGATGCAACTCATCCGGCAGTGCGAAGAGCAGTTGGCCCGCTATCATCAGCGCGGTCTGATTCACGGCGCTTGTCACACCTACGTTGGCGAAGAGGCGATCGCCGCCGGCGTGTGCGCCAATCTAAC
>DATFDL010000240.1:0-5106 GCA_035252155.1 Pirellulales bacterium
CATGTGGCCGTGAAGAAGCTGCTGACCACGATCAGCGACTGAAACGACGCCGTAGTTCCCCAATGCGTCGCGCCGTGGTGATACCAAACTCCGCCCAGCCAGGTCGACGCCGCGCTGGCGATGTTGCACAGCGCCATGAACGTGGCGAAGACCGTGCTGGTCATGCGCTCGGTACACGCTCGGGCCGCCAGATCGGCCTGAACCATGCTGGCCGTCATATAGGTGAAGCCGACAAACGCGCTGAGAGCCAAGGCACTGATGCGGCCGCCCAACAGCAGGTACGCGCAGTTGCTGACGATTCCGGCCACAATCGCCAGATGGATCAGCCACCGCATCGCCACGCGCCGGCAATAAAAGGCATAGCCCAGGCAGGCCAGCATCGAGCCCGCCGCGCCCACGGCCACCATGTCGCCGTACAACTCATCGGGAAAACGCAGGGCGCTGGTGGTGTGCAGATAAAGCACGGGCTGACAGAACAAATTGAAATTCCACAGGAACATGAACAGCCCCACCGCCAGAAACCCGCGCGAACCGAGCAGCCCGCGGAGCGAGGGCACTGCCGATCGCCATGACACGGTGGTGCGGCGCGGCGGCTCGACGACGAACAGCCAAGTCAACACAAACGTGACGACCATCATCACGCTGCACAGCAGAAAGCCCAGCTTTTGCTGGTGATGCTGGCTGAGCACGCCGCCGAAAATGCCCGTCAGGATCGTGCCGCCGTAGATCGCCGCCCACTGCACCGATTGCAGCCGGCCGGTGAGGCCCAATGGCTGGCCGGTCTCGATCATCAGCCCATCGATGACCACATCGCCGAAGATGACGCCGACCGTGGCGAGCGTCAGCCATGACAGCAAGCGGCGCTCTGCCCCCACATGTACGGGCATCAAGTGCAGCCACAGAAACCCCGCGGCCGCGACCGCACTGGCGATCAGCAGATAATTCCTGCGGTGCGAACCCCGCAACGGCACGACATCGGAGAGTAAGGCGAACAGCGGTTTCAGGCACCACGGCAACGACAGCAGCGCGCCGAACAGAGCCACATTGTTGGCCGTCTCGCCCCATTGCCGCAGCAGCGCCTCATCGGGCTGCGAGACCAGCCCCGTCGTCGGATCGCCCATGCCCTGTACAAAATAGATCACGCCGAACAGCAAGGCGAGCTGCACAATCCGCACCGGTTTGTCGGCCCGTGCGAGCTGGTCGCCTCCAGCTTCTGCCGTAGCGGCGCGCACTCGAAATCGCTTCGTTCGCGATCGCGCAGGTTGAGCGGTCGTTGATGGGCGGTCCATGCCACACCCCTGGCTATTTCTGCCTAGTCCAACTTTAGGCGGCGGGTTTCAGCCGACTGCCGCGGGAGCGAGCGGGATTCTAGGGGGTCGGGACGCGGGTGACCAGAGAGATTCGCCGATGGCACGACCTTATCGCCGTAACTGCTCCAAAATCACTGGATCTTGAATCTCGCGGTCGCGCGCCAAAAGCAGTATTTTCGAAATGACTTCGGCGGTGCGCGGGTCGTCGTCGGCGAATGGTAAGAAAAGACGGCCGCGATGCTGTGCATGCACCGGCACGATGCACACCGCGCCGCCAGGCATGCGATGCACCACGCCGCTGCCCAAATGAACGTTGTAATCGGCTAGCTCGCCGTGAATGAGGGCGTGATTGCTTTTCAGGCGAACATTTTTGAGCTTAAGCAGATCGCACGTTTCGCGCACCAGCCCGGAACGCATCTCCACGGTCGACGCGCTGGCCTCGGGATCGACGCCGCCGGCATGGGCGACGCTCACTACCAGGTCAAGATCACGCATCACCTCGCTGAATAGCCGGGGCGGCACGGTCGAAAGCTTCAACGGCTTCCATTCGTCCGAGCGGCGAAAACTGACTCCCGAGATCGTCCACCCCTCGACTTCGGCAGGCGTCGTAATACCGAGGTCAAACCCTATCTCGACGATAAGTCGTTCATCGTGGAACACTTTGAAGACGCCGTCGCCCGTGTTCCAGCCGCGGTTGCCGAACAATGCCATCGCCTGTTTAGGTTGCACCTGTTGTCCGTCGTAACGGTGCGAGACCGCGCCGTCTTTTTTCTCTTGCTTCGTGACGACATACAGCTCGCGAAAGACCTGCTTGAAAGGCTGCATCCGCTCGGTCTGAAAACACTCGTGCTGCCACGCGTGCCAATCGTCGCTGGCGAGCAGGTCGTGCGGGTGCGCTAGCCGAAGCGTTTCCTTGGCCTTGACCGGCTCGAGCTTGCCGCGAAAATCGCGCAACGCTTTGCCGCCTTTGTCGGGGTAGCCCAGAATCCCCTCGCCGACAACCACCAGCCGCGACAGATGCGGCCGGAGCAGGGCATGGCCGCACCACGCCCGGAGCTCATCGCCACTGAACACATCGCCGCGGCACATGGCCGTCTCCAACGAGCGGCGAATGGACGACGCCTGGCGGCGAAGGTCGGCGGCGCGCGCAACAAGCTCGGCGATCTTTTTGTCTTTCTTGATGGCTGGGGGAATGGCCTTTAGTTCCTTGGGGCCTTTGCGGGTGGTCACCACCGGTTGGGCGTTGTCATCGAGCGCCAGCGAGACCGTCACGCCGTCTTTGACCACGGTGACCGGTCCCTTGGCCAGGTCTTTCACCGCTTCGGCGCCCACAGCCCACTCGAGCCGCAAGGGATCGGCAAAACCGGCCGTCTGGGCGAGGTTCTTCATGCCGATTTCCCAGGCACGCAAGGCATCGGGCTTGGTCAGACCGCTCAAGGTGTTGGCGTACCGGCGATAATCGCGCAAGACCTGGCAGCGCTCGCGCAGGTCGGCCTCGCGTTGCTTGCCCGCGGCCAAGGGAAGCAGACCCAGCAGACGAACGTATTCCTTAAGCTGCTTTTTTTTGATTCCGGCGACCAGATCGTTACGCTTGACCTTGTTGAGCAGCACCTCGCCGATGAATTGTGCGCGTTTGGCCTGGTTGGCGTTGGCGGCAAACCGCGCGGCCTGGGCCATCGCCTGCCACCGCTGGGGGCCGAACGACTCATACGTGCGCCGAAACCACGCGACGTCGATCGCCCCGGCTCCGCGTTCTTCATTGCCCAGTGGCGTGCGCTCGGCAATGAGCCGCTCCCAAGGAGTGAGCTTCTTCGGCGTGGGCGGTTTTGGCGAGTCGGTGTCATCGTCATCGCCGTCGTCGTTCGCCGTAGCTTCGGCTTCGGCGCCGTCATCGGTCTCGTCGGTCTGGCCGCCGGCAAGGGCGGCGTTCTGGGTGGCGTCGAACACGAAACTCATGTGTGCTAGGAACCAATAGACGCCTTCGTCGAAGTCATCCCAGCCAAAATAGGCCTGAATGAACTTGGTCCATTGAGGCGCCAAGAAAGCGAGTTGCAAGAGGCGTTCCTCAGGAAAATCGCCGACGCTCACCGCTTCGCGCATGCGCCGGACGAACTCAGCGGGCGTATCGTCGGCCGCCGGGTAAGTGACGCTCGCCAACTCCGAGAAAGTCTCACGGCGCCCGACGTTGCCATATCGTGCCCAGCGATAACCGCGTTTGAAATCTGCTTTGCCCAGCGCCCTCAGAATCCGATGCAGTGTCGCGGCGCCGAAAAGCGAGCCTAGAAACCAAGCGGGGGCGGTGGCCGCAGTGGGCGCATCGCCGCGCGGCAACTCCAGCTCCAAAAGACGCGCCACGGCGCGATCGCGCAAATCGCGAACGGCAGGATTGCGGGAGAGGAAAGCGTCTTGTTCCTTCGATAACGTTCGTTGTGTCCAAGCGGCGAGCAAGTCGAAACCTTCCGCCGAGTATGCCCCCGCGCCTCGCGGGCCGAGCAGATCGTCGGCAATGTCCGCGAGCGAAGCCGCGCCGGCCTCATAGGCGTCCAAGAGCAGATCCGAGTCTGGCCGTAGGCGCGGCGCGCCCGGAATCGGCTGATCGCGCCAATGATACAACCGCCATTGCCTGGCCCGCTGCTCGGCCGCAAGTTTGTAGCCGCAGATTCGCATGACAACCGACAGGAGTTCCGGCCAGAGTTTGAACGCGAATTCATCGCGCCAATCCCCGGGCTCGTCAATGTCGATCAATCGCGCTATGTGGCGAAACTGACCGGCATTGGTCGACGTGAGCCATTGCATATCGGCTTGCGGAACCAGTGCGTATGCCGTCTCGGCCGCGTCGAGCAAAAAATCGCCCGCGTCGACGCGGTTCAGGAACAGCAGCCATTGCAGGATGCCTTCCACTAATTGAGTGTAGCGGCACTCGACACGAGCCAAACCGCCCGAAAGCGTTTTCGCCACTTCGGTTCCGGAGGGATTCGCTTTCGACCATTTCTTCCAATCGTCGCTGTGGTAACCGTGGCAGACCTCCCACCACGCCAGGGCGCGCACGACTTCCAGGCCATCGGCGTCGCGAAGCCGCTTGGGGCGATCGTGAAACCATTTAATCCAAACGTCAGCCAGCGGAAGGCGAGCGGCTTGAGCGTCGCGCGGCTTGTCCGGTTCAGGCCTGGGAAAGCCCCAACGTACATTCCCAAGCAACTCCTCCTCCGGCCCGGAGTAGCTTTGATAGCGAATGCTGGTTTCACGGTGTTCGTGAATGAGATTGTCGAGCGACTTCAGGCATTCGACGGCCGCATCGGTGATAAACTTAACCTTGAGAATGCGAGGAGCGACGACCGGCGTGCGGTCGGCGGGGTTCATTAAGCCCAGGGCGTCGTCCAAAGTGGCGATCGACGCTTTGTCCGTGGCGATTTCGTCGAGGTGGGCCTGTTCTTCCTTGGAGATCCTGCCGTGGGCACCGCGATAAGCATCGGCGTGCCCGCGACATTCCGGGACGCTCCGTTGAGCGTCCGCCAAAAGGTGCAGCAATTCGAGCCCGGCCAGCCGCTGACCGGCATGCTTGGCGGCAGCAAGCCGGCCCGCGCTTTGCACCGCGTCGGCGTCGCTTTGCTTGAGCAACACTTGTAGCACCCCGCGACGCAAGTCGCCCGAAGTGCGCGTAAGGTGCGATTCCAGCCGTTCGATCTCACCTCGGTCGAGCGTCTGTTCCAACAGGGCGTTTAGCGCTTGGCCGCGAACGTCTGCCGAGGCGCTGCCCACCAGGTCGAACGCGGCCTCGCGGGTGACGGCGTCCCAC
>DATFDL010000241.1:0-7317 GCA_035252155.1 Pirellulales bacterium
CTGGTAGCCGCGTACTCGCGCCGCGGCATCGAGCTGCCGTTGGTGCTCGACGACGTCCTGGTCAATTTCGACGCCAAGCGGGGCAAAGCCGCCGCCCTGGCCCTGCGCGATTTCGCCTCCGCCGGGCATCAGGTGCTCGTCTTCACCTGCCACGAACACCTCTGCAAGGTCTTTAAGAGTCTCAAAGTGGTGACGCACGAGTTGCCCGCCAACGACGACACGGAGCCGGTGACCGTGGCGTATGCGCGCCCGGAACCGGCAGCAAACGAGACTGAACCGCCCGGCGAAGAGCAAGCGCCGGCAGCGGTGAGTTGGCAGCCCGAGCCGCCCGAGACGCCGCTGTTGCAAGTTGATGATGTCGCGGAGGGCGCCAATGCCGAACCGACGGTGCCCTTGCGGCGTCAGCGCCGGCGCCGCTCGCCGCCGGAGGTCAATCGCGAGTTGTCGGTCGCGGCCGAGGGCGACGATTTGCCCGAAGCGCCTCACCCCGTGACGGTGGTGCGCGGCCGTGCGATGCCGCACCCGTTTGCCGACGCGCGCTGGCAGGAGCCGATCGACGACGATCTGCAAAACCCAGTCGACGAGCGTTTTTATTCCGACTCGGACGACTGGAAAACCATCGACGCCGACGAACCCGACGACACCGAAGCCGCGTAACCGTAGAACGGAATTCATTCCGTTTTTCCCTGTAGAACGGAATTCATTCCGTTCTACATAAACGGAATAAATTCCGTTCTACGACGATGCCCGCCATTTATCCTCACCGGCATACGGTGTTGCCCGAAGAGATCGACGTACTGGGTCACGCCAATAACCTGGCGTACCTGGCCTGGATGCAGGCGGCGGCGCTGGCGCATTCGGCGGCGCAGGGCTGGCCGGGCGAGGCCTATCAGCGGCTGGGCCAGGGTTTTGTGGTCCGCTCGCACCAGATCACCTACGAGCGTCCGGCCTTCGAGGGCGAGTCGCTTGTCGTGAATACGTGGGTCGCCTCATTCAAGCGGGCCAGCTCGGTGCGGCGCTACGACATCGTGCGAGAGACGGACGGCAAGCGATTGGCGACGGCGGCCACCAATTGGGCCTTTGTCAACTATGCCACGGGTTTGCCCGCTCGCATTCCGCCGGAGATCGTTCGATCGTTCGAGATCGTCCCCGACGCCACCTCGTAGAACGGAATTTATTCCGTTTCATCCACCTCGATCGCTCGAAAACGCGATCCGCTTGCCGCCCGGCGACCAGTCGGGATGCCAGCCGATGTTTCCCTGATAAATCACTTTCGGCGTTTGCCCCGCCGCCGCATCGACGATCGCCACCCGTCTCGATACCTGTACATTTATGCCGTGAGTTTGGTTCGGTTGCTGCCCGCTCATTCAGTCAGCCGCGCCTACACAAAGAGCGGGTTTCCGCGGGATTTAGTGGCACCGGTGCATTCGACGGGCGGCCTGGCGCGGACTTTGCACTTTTAAGCTTCCATGGTCGGAACAGACCAGAGAACCTGTTTGTCGGGGCACCCTCGGATCAAACGCGGGCAATGGGCCGGAGCGGGCGAGCGGTGTTTCGACGTTTTAACCGAGAGGAGGATAACCATGAGACGCTTAGGCATTTTTGCCGCAGTCGCCGCGTTGGCCTTGATGGGCGGTCAACTGCTGGCCGGCGAGAAAATCAAGATTCCGCAGGGACCGAGCGGCGCACAGGCCACCGTCAGCACGGCGGTTGACCACGGCGGCGCGAGCGTGGCGAACGTCGGCTGGCGTCGACGGGCATTTCGCCGCGGCTATGGTTACGGGCCGGGCTTCTACGGGCCGTACACCAGCTACTATTACACTCGGCCGTATTACGGCGGATCGTACTACGCTCCGGGTTGGGGCTATGGCCCCGGTTTCTACGGCGGCGTACCGTATGTGGGCATGGGCGGCTGGGGTTGGGGCGGCTACTGGTAATGCCGTCCGCCAACCGTTTAAAGGCCGGGATGCCTGTGGGGGCAGCGTCCCGGCCCTTTTTTTTGCGCTCATTTTTCCGGCCACGGTAGGACGTGGGTGCGGCGACCCCACGTTTCCCATTGCGAAGCCATTTCGGCGACTCGCTCGGGTTCGCGCGCGGCCAGGTTATCGAGCTCGGTGCGATCGGCTTCCATATCGTAAAGCTCCCACGCGCCGCGGCGGCCCTTGGCCACCAGCTTCCATTGGCCCTGACGCATCGCACGGTTGCCTTCGTGCTCCCAATAGAGCGCGTCGCGCTCGAGCGGCTGACCCTCGAAAGCCGGCACGAGGCTCAAGCCTTCGCGCGGCAAGATTTTGTGACCGCTGAGTTCTTTGGGATAGTCCGCCCCCGAGACCGCCACGCAGGTGGCCATGATGTCGATCAGATGGGCGGGCTGATGCTCGAGCTCACCGCCACGCGTTAGCCGCCCGCCCCAGTGAACGATCAAGGGCGTCGAGATGCCGCCCTCGTGAACCCAGTGCTTGTACTCGCGAAACGGCGTGTTCGATACGTTGGCCCAACCGCGACCGTACGAAAGATAGGTGTCGCGCGGCCCCGGCATCACGCCCACGCCTTGCCGCATCGGAAAGCCCTCGCGCGTTTGCGCGGGGGCGATCGCCAGTTGCAAGGCGTCCGGCGGCACGGGCGGCAAGCTGGGCCGATCGGCTCGATCGGACGACTGCGGCGCGTCGAGCGTGCCCCGCCCAATCGCCTCGGCGCAGCCGCCGTTGTCTTGCAGAAACATGACGAGCGTGTTTTCCAGCCGCCCGGTCTCTGCCAGATGATCGACAATCCGCCCGATACCCTGATCCATGCGCTCGATCATCGCCGCGTAGACTTCCATGCAACGCGCTTCCCAACGCTTGTTTTCGACGGCGTGCCAATCGCCGGCCTGCGGCGAAAGCCGCCAGGTCGGGCTGATCAGGCCGGCCTGCTTCAGCCGCTCGAAGCGCTCGCGCCGCCGCGGCTCATACCCCTGGTCGTACTTGCCGTGGTACTTGGCAACGTCGGCTTCGAGTGCGTGCAGCGGCCAATGGGCCGCCGTGTAGGCAACGTACAGAAAAAACGGCCGGTCGCCGTGCTCGGCCTGGTGCTCGTTGAGAAACCGCACGGCGTGATCGGTGATGGCGTCGGTGTAGTAGTACTGCTTCGGCCGATAAAGCTCGTCGGTGGCCGATGAGATCATCGTGTTGTCGCGCACCAGCATGGCGGGGTCGTAATAACTACCAGCGCCTTGCAGCGTGCCATAAAAACGGTCGAAGCCGCGCTGCCGCGGCCAGTTGTCTTTCGGTCCGGCGGGGCCGCAGCGCTTGGTCACGTGCCACTTGCCGGTCATGTAGGTGCCATAGCCCGCCGCCTTGAGCACCTGGGCGATCGTGACACAGTGCTCATTCAAATCGCCGCGATAGCCGTCTTGTCCCCTGTCTTGCATCATGTGGCCGACGCCGGCCTGATGCGGATACAGCCCGGTGAGCAAGCTGGCCCGCGTCGGGCAGCAGCGGCCCGTGTTATAAAATTGCGTGAATCGCAGACCTCCGCCGGCCAGCCGATCGAGATTGGGCGTGTGGATTTCGCCGCCGTAGCAACCCAAGTCGGAAAAGCCCATGTCGTCGGACATGATAAGCACGATGTTGGGCTTGGCAGGCTGTGCCTCCTCGTCAGCCGGCGCCGCACTGGCCGACCGCGCCCAAGCATTGGCGATCACCGCCAGGCAAAGGGCAAGGCGCAGGCGCCGCTTCAGCGAGCCGAGATTCATGCCAACACCTCGCGCACCACGCGGCCCGAAACGTCGGTCAGGCGGAAGTCGCGGCCTTGATAGCGGTAGGTCAGCCGCTCGTGGTCGATGCCCAACAGATAGAGCAAAGTGGCGTGCAGGTCGTGGACGTGAACGATGTCCTTGGCGGCGTTGTAACCCAGCTCATCGGTCTCGCCGTACGAGATGCCGGGCCGAATGCCGCCGCCCGCCAGCCAGATCGAAAAGCCTTTGATGTGATGGTCGCGCCCGTCGCCCTGGGCCATCGGCGTGCGGCCGAATTCGCCGCCCCAGATCACCAGCGTGTCGTCGAGCATGCCGCGCTGCCGCAGATCTTGAATCAAGGCGGCCGAAGCCTGATCGACTTCCTTCGAGGTGATCTCCATGCTCCGCTTCAGCCCGCCGTGATGGTCCCAGCCGCGATGATAAAGCTGAATGAACCGCACGCCCCGCTCGGCCAGCCGCCGGGCCAGCAGGCAATTGGCTGCGAAGCTGCCATCGCCGCCCTGCGTGCCGTAAAGATCGAGAATGTGCTGCGGCTCGCCCGAGACATCCATCAGTTCGGGCACGCTCGATTGCATCTTGAACGCCATCTCATACTGGGCGATGCGGGTGGCGATCTCGGGATCGTCGACTTGCCGCTGCCGCAGCGAATTCAATGCGTTCACCGCCTCGACGACGTCGTGCTGGCGATCGCGAGTTACGCCTTTCGGGTTGCCCACATACAGCACCGGATCGCCCTTCGAGCGAAACTCGACGCCCTGGAAACGGCTCGGCAGAAAGCCGCTATGCCACTGACGATTGGCAATCGGCTGGGCCTGTCCGCCCTTGCCCAGCGAGGTGAGCACCACAAAACCCGGCAGATCGTCACACGCGCTGCCCAGCCCATACAGCAGCCACGAGCCCATCGCCGGCCTGCCCGAAATCGTGGTGCCGGTGTTCATAAACGTATGGGCGGGATCGTGGTTGATGGCCTCGGTCCGCATCGAGCGGACGATGCAGATCTGGTCCGCCACCGAACCGATATGCGGAAACAGCTCGCAGATTTCCTGCCCGCTGTTGCCGAACTTTTTGAATGCGAACTGCGGCGCGAAGCAGGTGAGCTTCTGCCCTTGCAATTGGGCGATGGGCTGTCCCTTGGTATACGATTCGGGCATGGGCTGGCCGTGCAGCTCGGCGAGCTTGGGCTTGTAGTCGAGCGTCTCGAGGTGCGTCGGGCCGCCGGCCATCGTGAGCACGATCACGCGCTTGGCCTTGGGCGGATAGTGCAGCGGATCGAC
Organism: Pirellulales bacterium; assembly: GCA_035252155.1. Lineage (GTDB taxonomy): Bacteria > Planctomycetota > Planctomycetia > Pirellulales > JAICIG01 > JAICLL01. The sequence goes on from DATFDL010000241.1 coordinate 5,011, forward strand.
CACGCCGTGGGCGGCCGGCGCATTGCCCGCGGCGGCGCGTTTGCCGAGCAGAGTCGCCAGCGCCGCCGAGCCGACGCTAAAGCCGGAGCGTTTCAAAAACGTGCGGCGATTGATGGATTGGATGAATTGGTTGAGGTAGTTCATCGATGAAGTAATGGCTTAGACAACATTTCGGTAAGCATTCGCAGGGTAATCACATTCTCGACAACCGGCTTGCGAAAACCGATAAATATGCGCACATTTCCTGGCGCGCTAATCGTATCTTGCGCAAGGGCGTATCTCGACGTTGAGCTCAACTCATCGAGCGAGCTCTTGAGAGCCGCCGCGAATTTTGATGACGGCCGCGCAAGACGAAGCGTTCGCAAGCGGTTTTTGATTCGTCCGTTGCAAAGATAGATGCACGGCACGATCAAGTCAGCGTCTTGGTGCTCCATGATGGTGATCGAGGCGAAACATTCCGTTGATGACCGTTTCTCGCGCGCTACCGATTCCAAATACTCCAAAGCGAACTCAATCAGCAATTTCTCAGGATCGCCGTATTTCCGCAAAAAGGCGACCTGACGATAGCGGGAGTACAGCGGAATCTCATCAAAAAAACCTGGAGCGTCGTATCGCGAACGATCGTCCAACTTTTCGTCGCGGAGCACCGCTTCGAGTTTCTGCCTTGCCGAATCTGGTAGCTTCATACGTTCCAGCCCGCGTCTCGTAAGAATTTTCGCTGCTCCGCCGTCAAACCGTTCGGATGCTTCCAAGTACCGTCCATGATGATCGCGGGGCTGCCTTCTCCTTGCCCCAAAGGAGCGTGCCACTGCTCACTTGGAAAGCGCGGCGGATCAATCCGATGGAGACCTCGGGGACCTTGGCCGCGCCGAATCTTCTCCGCCGCCTGGCTTGGTGTCATTAAGATCTAATATCGTGTAACCGTTTCGTGCAAATTCAAAATTGCCCGGCACACCGCGGTCCAAGCCGCCAGCTCGATGGCATCGGCCGACGGAACGGGCGCTTCGCCGTTTTTCAAACTCTCGCCGGCTGCCGCCGGGTCGGCAGCGTAAGACTGCCGGTTCTTCTCATAGAGACCGGTCAGCACGCGCGCCTCATCGGCTGTCGGAGCGCGGCCTAACACCTGCCGCCAGGCAAAAGCCATGCGCTCGCCAGCGCCGCTCGGCGCCTCGCGGACTACTCGCGCCGCCAAGGCCCGCGCCGCTTCGACGTAGGTCGGGTCATTGAGCAACACCAAGGCTTGCAGCGGCGTGTTTGAGCGTGGACGCTCAACGGTGCATTCCTCGCGGCTGGTGGCGTCGAAGGCCAGCAGGCTGGGGTGCAAAAAGGTCCGCTGCCACCAGGTGTAAAGCCCGCGGCGATATTGATTCTCTCCGTGATCGTGCGACCACTCGCGCGTCGGAAAATTCAGGTGCATCCAATAGCCGGCCGGCTGGTAAGGCTTCACGCTCGGGCCGCCGATCTTTTCGCTCAGCAATCCGCTGACGAAGAGCGCGTTGTCGCGAACCATTTCGGCGTCGAGCCGAAAACGGTTTTGCCGCGCCAGCCACTGATTGCCCGGATCGCGTGGACGCTCGGACGGGGCGTCGGACGTTTGCCGATACGTGCTGCTGGTGACCATCAGCCGCAGCATGTGCTTCATGTCCCAGCCGCTCTCCATAAATTCGACGGCCAGCCAGTCGAGCAGCAGCGGGTGCGTGGGCCAGGCCCCTTGTGTGCCAAAATCGTCGAGTGTTTTGACGAGGCCTTGTCCGAAACAGATTTTCCAGAGCCGATTGACGAACACCCGCGCCACCAGCGGGTTATCGCGCGAGACGAACCAGCGGGCCAGGTCGAGGCGGCTGCCGCGGCGCTCGCCCCACTCGATGCCGGGCAAGAAGGCGGGCGTGGCCGGCGACATGATCTCGCCCGAATCGTCGAGCCAGTTGCCGCGCGGCAGAATGCGCACCACGCGCGGCTCGACCGACATCGACACCAGCGATGTGGGCGCCGATTTGATGATCTCGTCTCGTTGGTTTTCCAGTGCCGCCAGCTTATCGCGCTGTGGCTTCAGCAGTGGGGCGATCGTGCGGTAATGCGATTCGACGGTTCGTTTCTGTTCGTCGCTCCGCGCCGCCGGTTCGACGGCCAAAGCATCGGCGACATTCTTGGGCAGCGTTTCGACGCCCGAGGCGCGCACTGGTCGGGGCGACGTGGCGGCCGACAGCCGGAAGCGGCCCAGCGTGTGAGCGCCGCCATAGTTCTGGTGCAACTTGATCGTGACCGTGGCCGGGCCGCCTGCGCCCAAATCTTCGGCGGCTTCGAGCA
>DATFDL010000242.1:0-5253 GCA_035252155.1 Pirellulales bacterium
CTTTGTCACCATACGAGCGCAGATTGAGCCACAGGCCGTCTGGCCCAATGTAAAGCAGCCAGTTCGTTGCGCGGAACATCGCCGCCAGATCTAGTAGCAACAGCGGGAGTAAGACGATCGCCGCCGCAGCACCCAGCCAGAGGAGCCATGGGAGATGGAAGTACCAGCCACAAACGATCGGAATGGCCAGTATGCCGCTGAAGACCATGAAACGCACGACCCCGGCCAGCCGCGACTGCCGGCACCACGTTCCGATTCCCCGCGCATCAGTCGGCAACTCGGCGGCCGAGTGGATCCGCATCAGCCGTCCCCTCGCCGACCTGGTTTCGAGCCGGTGCGCAGCAAGGCTCGCACGTCGGACTCCAGTTGCGGAACTCCCGCGTGATGGTAACGGCGAACCACTCGGCCCCGCTGATTGATCAGAATGACGGCGGGAACGGCGTAGATGCCGTAAGCCTCGAACACGCTTTCCTTGCCTGAGCCATCGAGCGCCATCGGCAGCTTGGGCGGTTTTCCGTGAAAGATCTGACGCAGTAAGGGTTCCATTTTGGCGTTCACCTCGTCCATTGTGCTGAGACTGGCGTCGTGAACGGCCAGCACGACCAGTCCCTGCGCCGCGTACTTCTCGCGCAATTTCACCAGGTCTGGCTTATGGGCATGGCAGATCGAACAGTAATAGGCGAAGAAGTCGAGTACGACGACCTGCCCGCGCAGATCGTTGAGCGCCAGCGGCGGCGTATTCTGCCAACCCACGATCCCCGTGAGTTCCGGCGCAGGCTTTCCGTACAGGGCAGTCGTCTTGCTGATCGGCAGATCAATCCGGCCCACTTCGAGGCGGCTTTGGTTTTCGGCGATGCTGACTTCCCGTGAGAGTATCTTGAAGGTAGCGCCGCGCGTGCCGGTCGCGCTGCAGACGAGCCGGTACTTGCCCGGCGGCAACCGCAGCCTGAACTGTTCGCCCTGGGCGGAAATCTCGTCCACGCGCTCATTTTGTGGGAGCGTCCAGGCACTAACGATCGCCCGTTCGATGCCGCCCCCCAGTTCTTTCCATTCGGTGCACACAATTCGACCGTTGACGTGGCATCCGTTCGGCGCTTCTTCCCCCACCGCCCGAGCCGCAGGGAAAGGCCCGTCACAACCGAGCATTGCGGCAAGCCACCCGACGGCAAGTGAAAGCCGCCAGCGACTCATCATGATCCACTGTGGCGCCGAACCACTCATTGTGCCGTCCTTTAGATCAAGAAATCGCCTTGCGACCGCAGCGCCGACATAGGCCGGGAACACGCCGAACAGTAGGTATTCGCCCGGACGCCCCAAAGATTGATTGCCCAATCGCGAAGGACAATGACGAGACCCAGCCTTCACGAGAAGCCATTACGATCGCTCGAGTTCGTCCCGCAGTCGAGCCAGGGCACGCACCCAGAGCATGCGGACCGCGCCGGGACTGCGATCGAGCCGTGCGGCGATCTCGTCGAACGGCAGTTCTTCTATATGGCGCAAGATGAGCACGTCGCGGTAGTCCGCCGGCAAGCACTCGAGTACTTCGGCCAGCCGCGTCTGCTCTTCGTTGGCTACGGCCGCCCCGCTAGGGCTCGTCTGATCGGCGGCCAGAAAACGCTCGAGCCGCTGTGATGATTCGGCCAGCGAATGTTCCAACGAAATCTCGCGGCGCACGTCGCGCCGCTGAGCCGTGGTAAACTGCCGGGCAAGCTGACCCAATTGGTTGGCCAAAATTTTTCGCAACCAAGCCAGCCGCTGTTGATCGCTGGTGGCGCGGCAATTGGCCCAATCGCGCCAGGCTGCCGCCAGCGTTTGTTGTACGGCGTCGGAGGCGGAAAACTTGCCTTGAAACCGGCTGTCGATTTCCAGTCGCGCCAGCAGCTTCAACCAAGGCTCGTGCCGCAGCAGCCAGCCGGTGCGAGGATCGTTGGCATCGTCGTCCGTCGAAGGTTCGTCGCTCATGCGGTCGCGACCTTTGTGGGTTTTTGCAAGAAGCGACGCCGTATGGCCCTGATCGCGGCGGCCAAAGCCGTCACTACACAAAGGGCAATGGCGGTCACGTAGGCGCTCATCAGCCAGACCCAGTACCAACCCTCGAGCGAATAATATTGTCCTTCGATGAAATGGGGCTTATCGCGCGAGATCGCCAACGCGCCGACCGAGCCTGCCACGACCACCGAACATGCCAACCAAGAGACGATCGGTCGCCAGCGCCTGCGAACCATCCAACCAGCAAAGATCACTAAGCCCACGACGGCCGGGAGCGCCATGGCGGCCACGATGAATTTGCCAAATCGCGAAAAATCGGTTTCCGGCGCTTCGATCAACAAGGCCGTGACAAACAGGGCCGAAACCACCGGCAAGACTGCCAACGTCCGCAGCCCCCAGCGTCGGCGGCTGATCATCCGCCAGGCCGTGGCGCCGGGCATGACGAGCAGCGCCAGGCAGAAAAACGCGGCCCAGCCAGCGAACAGCACCGGAGTCTGCCAAGTGGCCCGTGCGTCGTACGGTTTCCACGGCAGCCGCCGCGCCAACCGCGGGTCGAGCGGCATTTTCACATCGCGCGGTGTGGGCCGCGGCCTGCCGGCGCCGATGGCCTGGCCGATCGCGTGGCCCTGCCAAGCGGCGGTTGTCTCGCCGTAGGAAAAATGCAGCAGGGGCGGCTGGCCGCCGCTCTCAAGACTGAGAATGTTGGCTAAAGGCAAGTTGCCCCACGCGCCGCCCGTTTTCGGCTTCGGGCCGGGACATGTCCACGCCCGGCTACCTGTCGAACCATCGAGACCATCAATCCGCCGATCAGGGAAGGACCGTTGAACGACAATCGTCGGCGCGGCCGGCGGCGAGGTAAAAACACCCAGCACCGATATTCCGTCTGGTTGATAGTTCTCGAGATGCTGCTTCCACAGCAGCGAACCGCTGGCCGAGTCGACCGCCTGCAAATTAGGCGCGTCGACAAACAACAACTCTCCCGCGCCGTCGCCTGTCAAGTCGTCGGTCCAAACCTGGAATCCCAGGTGGCGATAGGCGATATCCGTTCGGTAGATGACCTTTCCGCGAGAGTCGAGCGACACCACCTCGGCCCGTGGACCCGATCCCCACAAGTTCAAACAAATCAGGCTGCCTCCCGCCGGTCGGCGCACCACGCTTGGCACGGGCCGATTGCGCCATTTTTCCTCGTTATCGTCGAGCCTGCCGGTATCGGGGTCGACGGCGGTCTCCCACGTCCAGCGGGACGTTCCATCTGTGGCCTTGAGAGCGCGGAGCCGAGCCGTTGTGGTTTTCAGACCCAGCGGGGGATTAGGTTCGCCGTCGAATTCGAGCGAATAGACCTCGGCGACGCCGTCTTCATCGAGGTCCGCGACCAAGGGCGGCGGGATGCCGCGAAAGGGGCGGTGATTTTCGAGCGCCGGAGGTAGGACATGCTCCCAGAGTTTCTCGCCCCGCGCGCCATCGATGGCACGCAGCACGAATTTCGTCAAATCGGCATCGGATTGCGCAGGGACGACCACGTCGGTTACGCCATCGCCGTTGAGGTCTCCCAGCGCGGGCGAGAATGCCAAACTATCGAGTTGGTGGTCCGCGAATTGGCCGTCGGCCGTGAGAGGTGTTTTCCATCGCACCGAACCCTGCCGCCCCGAGAGCGCCACCAACCAAAGCCGCCCGTCCTGGCTACTCCATGTGCGCCGCTGACCATTGACCCAGTCCATGACGGCTGCAAACACGACTTCCGGCTGCCCGTCATGATCGAGATCGGAGACGGTCAGCAGCGCGGTCCGATAAATGTTGTACACCTCGAGATCGGCCGACCAGAGCACGCGGCCCGATCTGCCCGACACCGCGTGCAAGGGTTTGAATTCGCGGGCGCCTCCTCGCATGTTGGAGGCGATCAATAGGTCGGCAAGGCCATCGCCATCGAGATCGTCGCTCGCTTGAAGGATGGGAGCCTGGCCCGATTGCATGCCTTGAATGTTGGTAGTCCAAAGCAATCGGCCGTTCGCTCCCGACAACGCCTGCACGGCGCTGCCAAAACCAAGATGCACGAGGTCGCGAACGTGGTCGCCGTCGAAATCGCCCGCCGGCTGCCAGGACTGCCCGAGCCTGCGCCAGCGCTCGCCCGAAGCGCCGCTGAAGGCATCGAGCGTACCACCTTGATCAGCTCGCATCTGGTCTTTGGCGTAATATCGCACCAGGTCGTCCGCGCCGTCGCCATCGAGATCGGCCAAGTCGAACCGCTCGAAGTGCGTCGCCTCGTCGACGATTTCGCCGCTGCCGGCCGAGACGACCAGCAACGACGATTCACCCTGCGATCGCTGGGCCGGCCCGGCGGCGATCGCCAGCCGCGGCCAGCCGTCGGCGCCTTCGGACCACCACCGCAGCCGCGACACAAATCGCTCAGGCGAATCGTCGGAGGGTCGCGACTTCTGAAAACTCGTCCACAGCCTCTCGCCGGTTTTGCCTGACAAAGCGTCGATGTAAAGATCGAACCGCGCTCCCCAAAGGCTCGCCGTGAAAACGTCGTGGCGGCCATCGGCGTCGATATCAGGCCCCACCAAGAAGTGGTCGACTTGCTGGTCCATCGTCAGCAGCCTTGTTTGCCACAGCGTCTGACCGCTGGCCACGTCGCACGCTTCTAGCACGCCCCAGGGCGGCCCAGTGAATGCTTGGCGATCGGAATGACCGCTGGGAAAAATTGCCTCCGGGCGGCCATCGTCGTTCAAATCTTCAATCACCGGCCACGACGGGTCGTCGACGCCGAAAGCCGGCGACCAGGGAAAGATAGCGCCGTCCCGAGTCCAGATCAGTGACTGTCTTTCGAGCGACCAGGCGAATACGCGGGCCAGCGACGCCTGACCCGCCTGGCTGAAAATCTCTTCGACTCCCACGATCGCCGGCAGACTGCTTGGCGCCTGTTCGACCAACTGGACCGGGCGTGCCGGGCGGTAGGGAAGCTCAAAGGGTTCGGCGGCTGATTTGCCGGTCCGGGCATCGAGCAGAATCAAGCGACGTCCCGCAATCGACAGCACACGCGGTTGGCCTTCTACGTTTATCAGGCGAGGCGGCTGGGGCGCGTAGACGAAATCGCCTAGGCGCTGCGAGCGTATGCCCGACCGGCGAACGATGCCGTCGCCCGACCCATGCCAACCGCCGCCGCAACTGGTGCCATAGGAATTAGCCACAAACCAGCGGAATGCTTCGGGCGTCTCGGCCACCTGGATATCGAACCATGCGCTTTCCAGCTCATAGCTCCAAACC
>DATFDL010000243.1:0-5257 GCA_035252155.1 Pirellulales bacterium
TACGAAAGTAGGGCTTAGTGATCCGGTGGTTCCGTATGGAAGGGCCATCGCTCATCAGACAAAAGGTACTCCGGGGATAACAGGCTTATCGCTTCCGAGCGTCCATAGCGGCGAAGCGGTTTGGCACCTCGATGTCGGCTCATCACATCCTGGGGGTGAAGAAGCTCCCAAGGGTTTGGCTGTTCGCCAATGAAAGTGGTACGTGAGCTGGGTTCAGACCGTCGTGAGACAGGTCGGTCCCTATCTGCTGTGGGCGCACGAAACTTGAGGAGATTCTTCTTTAGTACGAGAGGATTTGGAAGGACGTTCCTCTGGTGTTCCAGTTGTCGCGCTAGCGGCACGGCTGGATAGCTAAGAACGGAAAGGATAAACGCTGAAAGCATATAAGCGTGAAGCCCGCTCCAAGATGAGGTTTCGTAGGGCTATACGCCCGAAAGTCCCCTGGAAGACGACCAGGTTGATAGGCCGGATGTGTACGTGCAGCAATGCACTTAGCTAACCGGTACTAACGGACGAACGCTTGACCACATTTATCCAACGCTCTTCGCAGCAGTTTGAAGTGGGAAGTTTGAAGTTTTCAGGAGCCATCTGAACACTGAACACTGAACACTGAACACTGAAAACTCGATCGAGCGTGGTGCTTGTGCCGTAGGATGGGCTTCCAGCCCGTCTTCAAAGGAGGATGGGCTTCCTAGCCCGTCCCTCGAAAAAAGCTGCCACTTGTGAACCACAACCATTGGCCGGTCCGGGCTTAACCGCCCGGCCGGCCCTTTTCCGGTGACCATACCTGAAAGGCCACACCCGTTTCCATTCCGAACACGGTAGTTAAGCTTTCAGGGCCGATGGTAGTACCCAAAGTGCGAGAGTAGGTGTTGCCGGATTTTGTTCATGCCCCGCGGGCGTCTTTCCTAGACGCCCGCGGGGTTTTTTTGCGCATTGTGAGAAGGCTAGCAATACTTCAAGCGGGCGTGAAATGCTCCAGGGGGGACAGCCGGCCTCGGCTTCTCGCGGTCGCCTTCGGCGACCACCGCACAGCCGAGGGCGGCTGTGCCACACCGGCGAGGCGTCGCATTCGGCGACGGCCACAATCAGCAAGCGCACAGTCAACGGAATGAATTCCGTTCTACGTTAGCGCGGGTAAAAGTTGTCCATGCCGGTCCCGCGCGGTGGCTCGGGCATGCCTGGCGGAGGCGAGAGACTCGACTGCGCGCCCGACGGGCGCGCTAAGAACGGAAAACGGCGGAGCATGGGCGAATTCGGCGCGGCCCCGGCAGACGCATCGGATTGCGTGTTGCCGGCCGCCGATTGCCCGCCCCAACGCGAGAAAAACCCTCGCCGCGGCTTCGAGACCGGCACGTCGCTCACCACCCGCTCGCCGGAAACGGTCTCGCCGCCCAACACGCCCGGCGGTGGTGGCGGGAATGTGGTTGGGTCGGTCGCGGCGGGCGGAGCAAAGCGTGAACGCACCGTGGGCGGGCCGGCCATGTTCGGCATCGCCGCAGGCGTGCTGTACTGCGATATTTGTCTGCGGTATTGGGGCGGAAGCTGCCAGCGCCGCGGCGGTGCGTTCTGCGACGGCAGCATCGGCGGTTGGGCGGAAGGCATCGTGGCGGGGTCAGGAATCGGTAGGAGCGATCGGCTGTTTCCGCCGGCGGGTCCCGCCGTCTGTGGTCCGAGGTTGCCCGGCGCGGCAGCCGGCAGCACCGGGCCGGCCGGCGCCAGCGACGGTCCGTCGCTCTCGTGCAAATCCACCTGATGGTAACCCGAGCCGTCGGTTTGGCCGGGGGTTGTGACCGCCATCGCGGTTTCTTCGCTATCGATCGGATGGTTATAAGAGACAAGCTGTCCCCCTTGGCGAACGCGTTCGACCAGCGAGTCGAGCTCGGGCACGTGCGTCCACTGCTTGACGATCGGATAGCCGTCGATCTTGGCGGCCAAATTGACACCGGCCGCGGGACGCGGCGGACTGATGAAGAAGCCGCCTTGCGAGAGCCCGCCGACCGCCCGATCGAGCTCGCTGCGCGGCAGGTCCATCGCCCACGCCTCATAAACGGTGTCGCTAGTGGGCATGCCCGGCACCAGGTCGCGGGCGGCGTCGGAAAAACCACCCACCCACTGCTGCCAGACTGACTTGCGGGCTTGGCCCGCACGGCGGGGCGCCCGGGTTTCGATCACCACCTCGGCCAGCGCGTAGCCTTCCTTGCCTTCGGGATGCGGATATTGAATCGACAGCCGCGCCACCGACCGATCGGCGTACGGGCTGCTGGGAATAAGCTGCTGCCGAATCCGTCGGCCCGCGATGCGCGACACGATCAGCGGTTCGCTTAGACGCCCTGTGTCGACGCGGTAGTCGATGTTGACGTTCTGATACATGCCGGCGGCCGAGTCGATGCGCACTGTGCGCGGCTGTAGGTTCGTGCAGCCGGCTGTCGCCAGCGCCGCCGCCAACCCCAATCGCACGACGAGCCGACTCACCGGTAGTCCTCGCGTATCGGACAAAAAACATCCAACGCTCGGACCGGGCGGTCGCCGGCAATTACCTTGTGCCTGACTCCCCCCGGAATCCGCCACATGCCGCCTGGCCCAATCGTCCGCGACTCGCCGCCGATGATGAATAGGGCCTCGCCCTCCAGCATCAAGCCCATTTGCTCGTGCGGATGGCTGTGCTCTTCGACCACGGCGTGGGGAGCGAATTCGACCAGCGACAGCATCATCGAGCTGCCGCTCGTCGTATATATATCGACTCCCGGAAAAATCGTGTGGTGTGAGCAATCTTTCTTATCGACATAGAACCCGAACATCTTGAAGCATCCCTTTGTTAAGAAGAACCGGCACGCCCAGAGTTTACGTTGCGCCGCCGCAACTTTTCAACCAAGTCAGCTCCAACCGGGCTGGACCCGGCGAGGCGTTTCTGCGACACTCCGCCCCCCGTTCGGCTCGGTCTTTGCCGCCGCACGGCGAACCGGCGGTTTTCGTCCCTTCACGCTCACGGGCACTTCATGGCGCACCATGGTTTCCGTTGCTCGCGGCGGCATTGGTTGCTAGTGGCAATTCCGATCGCCATCGCCGCGCTTCAGGCGGCGCGGGCCATCGAGCCGTCCAAGCAACCAACGACCACGTCGGGGCTGACTGAGCCGGGCCGCCGCACGGTGCCGCTCGGCCCGCCGCGGTTGGTCGATCGTTTGCGGCGCTGGTTTTCCGGTCCGCGGCGATCGACAGACGGCGGTTCGGAAGTTCGACATTTCGATGCCTATGAATTCTGGGCCTTGGAACGCGATGAACGCCGGCGCCATTGATCGCCGCGGCCGATTCGCCCTGCACGGGCGAGCGCTGCGGGTCCGCGCGCTGGGGACGTGGCTCATCTTCGGGGCGGCGATCTTGCTGGTGTCATTATCGGGCCGCGGCGCCGCTCAAGTGCCCGAAACTCCGCCGCGCGCGACCGGCAAGATCAAGCCCCGCGGTCCGTGGCGGGCGATCTTTACCGCCCGGCGGCCCACGCCCGCGGCAGATGATCCCGGCAATCTGGCCTACATGCGTCTGGTGACGCTCGGCGCCCAGGTCCAAACCGAAAGCGATGAGAGCGGTTCGCCGTTCTATGTGGTCGAGTGGAACGGCGCCGACGCCGGGCTCGAACAACTTACCGCGCTGGCCGGGCTGCGTTGGCTCGACGCGTCGCGCACGCCAGTCACCGACTCCGGGCTGGTGCTGCTGGCCCCGCTCACCGGTTTGCGGATTCTGAAGCTCGAACAGACCAAGATTACCGATCGCGGTCTCGTGCAATTGCGCGGCCTGACGCAGTTGGAAGGGCTTGCCCTGCACGACAACCGCATCACCGCGGCCGGCATCGAGCATCTCCAGCCGCTACGGCAGCTCAAATACCTGAATCTGTCATGGACCAAGACCGGCGACGAAGGACTGGCCCGCCTGACCGGCCTCGGGCAGCTCGAGCACCTTTATTTGTTCGATGCCAAAATCACCGACGCGGGGCTGGTCCACCTGGCCCGGCTGCCGCGGCTCAAGGCCCTCAAGCTTTCGTGGAATCCGATTCACGACGCCGCGCTCGTCCATCTGCGCTCGCTCGGTGAACTCGAAGGACTTTGGCTCGATTGGACGGCGGTCGGCAATGCCGGCCTGCACCACTTGCAGTCGCTCGCAAACCTTCGTGCCGTCTACCTGTCGGACAGTCAGGTGACCGACCACGGCATGCCCGAACTGGCGGCATTGCCCAAGCTCGAGGCTCTTGACCTGGCCAACAACGACGTGAGCGACGCCGGGCTATGGCACTTGCGGAGCTGTCGGCAGCTTCAATCGCTTTCGCTCGACGGCACCAACGTCACCGCCGCGGGCCTGGTGCATCTCGAAAGCCTGTCGGGACTGCGCTCACTCAGTCTCAGCGGCGTCGACCTTACCGACGCCGCGCTGGTGCATCTGACGGCGCTGCACAACCTGGTCGATCTCAATCTTTCGGAAACGCGGATCACCGACCAAGGCATCGATCAGCTCAAGCGGTTGCGGCGGCTGGAGCATTTGCATGTCCGCGGCACGAAGCTCAGCAACGCCGCACTGGCCGAATTGCAAGCGGCGCGGCCTAACCTGGTGGTTACACGATGAAGCAAGGGTTCAGCGGTCAAAAAAAAGGGTTCAGGGTTCAGGGTTTAGGGTTCAGTATTTTTGCGCGGACACTGGGTGGTCCACCGGCGCTACTGGTGTGGACCGTACTAGGCAGCTTCCTTGGTGGCGCGCGTGCCTCGGACGAATGGCCTCAGTTCCGCGGCCCCGATGGTCAAGGCCACGCTCCGCAGGCCGACCCGCCGCTGGAGTGGAGCGAAACAAGCAACGTCGTCTGGAGAACGCCAATTCCGGGATTGGGCTGGTCGTCGCCGGTCGTCGGCGGACGCCAGATCTGGCTCACCACCGCCCACGAGCCGAGCCGCACGCTACGGGCGATCTGCATCGATCGCGCCACTGGCCGAGTGATGCACGACCTCGAAATATTTCGGCCAGCGGAGCTTCCGCGTGTCGCCGCCAAAAACAGCCACGCCTCGCCGACGCCCGTGCTCGACGGCAATTATCTCTATGTGCACTTCGGCTCGCAGGGCACCGCGTGTCTGGCCCGCGACGGCCAGGTCATTTGGCGCACACAGCTTGAATACGATCAGCATCATGGTTCGGGCGGTTCGCCGGTGGTCTGGCGCGATCTGCTGATCGTGCAGTGCGACGGCTACGAGATGCAGTCGACCGTTGCCCTCGACAAGCG
>DATFDL010000244.1:0-3835 GCA_035252155.1 Pirellulales bacterium
TCATGAGACGCACCTGCCGGCCAGGCGCGAACCGGACGTCGAGCTCGTGCGTGAGGCGGCGAATCCGCGCGTCGTCGACTGTTTGGGCGGCACGCACCAAACGGCTCGCGCGGGCCATGCACCACAGCAGCCAGCCAAGCTGCGCCGCCACGCCCAAAACCCAACCGCCAACAGTCGCCGTCGACCATGCGACCAGCGCCGACTGCGCATCGTTGGCCGAATTCGCGATCGTCGCAGCATTACCCCGGTTCTCCGTGGTGACTTGCGGGATTCCGCCCCGCGGCGGCACATGTTCGGCTTGGCTTTCGCGTATCGGCCCGTTTGGCAACTCGTCCGTCAACCGAGGGCGGAGGTCAGACGGTGAATCACCCCATCGTCGAGAGCCGCTGCTCGGCGGACCGGTTGCGGTGAGCGAAATGCCCAGCGGAATGCCGGGCAACAGGGAGAACGCGGCCGGCGCCGCGAGCAGTGCCACCAAAGCGTATTGCCACACGCAATAGCGCACGGCCGACGAGGCCCGCCGCAGCAACGACGCAGTTAGCCACGCCGATCCCAAGAGCAAGGTGGCCCAGCTCGCAAGTAAACCAAGGGCTTGGAATCCGCGGTCGTCGACGACCGCGGCGAGGATGGAATGCTGATTCATCGCTCTCACCTCTGATTGAAGGGACTGAGCTTAGTTATCCACCCCACTGCCCGCGAAGCTGACTTCAGCCGCACGTTTTACGCCTCCTATTCGCTCCGGTGTTGGTTGCGCGCCGCGGCAATCATCTGTGCGATGCGGTTCCATTGTTCATCGGTCATCTTGGCGGCGGAGATCTCCAGCAGGGCAGCCACGGCGTCGTCGGCCGCGCCGCCGAAGAGCGTAGCCAGCAACCGCCGCAGGGCGCTGCGTTGCGACCGCTCGCGCGAAGCGGCCGAACGATACAGATAGCGTTTGCCGTCGCGGCGGTACTTGAGCCATCCTTTATCGACCAGCACCCCGAGCATCGTCCGCACGGCCGAATAGCTGGGCGGGTCGGCCAGCCGCGCGCGGATTTCGGCCACCGACGCCTCTCTTAGACGCTGCACCGTCTCCAGAATCTGCCGCTCTCGTTTGCCGAGTTCCAACGGAGTTTTTTCAAGCACCATCCGCCGCCTCCCGAAGTGTCAATTAATTGGCAAGTGCTAACCTACTCGCAGTTTTCAGACCTGTCAAGCAGCGCGGGGGAATCCTGCGTTGCCCGCGTGGCCATCGGGGATTGCGTATGGGTGCGCGTACCCATGTGCATTGGTCGGCATCATGCATTTTTCAGCCGAAAACCCACCAAGCCAATTTTTTGGTAGACTGCGGGGAGGGGGGAGCATAGAGTTCGGCATTCGCGGGTCTGGGGCCGGGAGGACCTGACAAAAAATCGGGGGGACAGAAAAATGACGCGGGAAGCGAGCGATTGAACGAGTGACCCAACGGAGATAGGATCCCATGTCCCCCCTTCACCCACTGGCCTTTTTCTGGACGAGTTGGACGGCCTTGATCTCGGTCGCCGTCGTGTTCGTTACGGCGGCGCTGGGCTACGTGGCCTGGCGGCGCAGCGGTTATCGGCGCTCGATCGGCCTGCTCGAGGCCGTCCGGTTGGCGTTGGTGATCGTGATTGCCATTTTGTTCAATCAGCCGGAGGTGGTCGAGCAATATCGGCCCGAAGAGAAGCCGACGGTCGTGGTGCTCTACGACGCCTCGCGCAGCATGGAGACACGCGACGTGGTCGATCCGCGGCATCCGACCACCCCGCCGCGCACTCGCCGCGAAGCCATTGCCGATCTCACGACGCCGGCCGCCTGGCAATCGCTCGACGAGCGAATGGACGTCATCGTGCAGCCCTTTGCCGAGCCGCGCGAGGGGCACGGCACCGACCTGAACGCTCCGCTCATCGAGGCCCTCGAAAAGCACGCCACGCTGCGGGGCGTGGTGCTCATCTCTGACGGCGATTGGAACGAAGGCGATCCGCCCGCCGAAGCAGCGACCCGATTGCGTTTGAAGAATGTTCCCGTCTTCGCGGTGGCGGTCGGCAGCCCCACGCGGTTGCCCGACGTCGAGTTGGTCAGCCTCGATTTGCCCCAGTCGGGTGCGACAGGCAAATCGGTGCGCGTGCCCTTTACGATCATCAGCTCGCTGGCGCGCGATCATACGGCCACCGTCAAGCTGCGCAGCGACGATGGCGACGAACTGACCAAAGAAGTGCGCGTGGCCGCCATGAGCCGCACCAACGACTGGATGTTTTGGAAGCCCGCCTCGGCCAAAACGTATGAAGTGACGGTCGAAATCGCGCCGCATCCCGACGAGCTGATTCTCGACAACAATCGTCTCTCGTCGCGGATCAACATCGAGGACGAGCGGCTGCGAGTGCTGATCGTCGAGTCGTATCCGCGCTGGGAATATCGTTATTTGCGCAACGCCCTGTCGCGCGATCCGAGCGTCAAGCTTTCGAGCCTGCTATTTCATCCGGGCTTGAGCAAAGTGGGCGGCGGCAACAAAGACTACATTCAACAGTTCCCCAACAGGCTCGAAGAGCTGCAGGAATTCGACGTCGTTTTCCTGGGCGACGTGGGACTGGAAGACGGCCAACTCACCGTCGAACAATGCCGGCTGCTAAAGGGACTGGTCGAGCAGCAGTCGAGCGGCCTGGTTTTTCTGCCGGGTTGGCAAGGTCGGCAACTTTCGCTGCTCGATACCGAGCTGAGCGAGCTTTATCCCGTGGTGCTCGACACGGCCCAGCCAGGCGGCTGGGGCACGCGCACGCCCGACCATTTTGAGCTGACTGAAAAGGGCCGCCAGAGCCTGCTGACTAAGCTGGCCGACACGCAGGACGAAAACGCCGCCGTGTGGGAAGACCTGCCGGGCTTTCAGTGGTACGCCGCGGTCGAGCGCGCCAAGGCCGTGGCCGATGTACTTTGCGTCCACAAAGACGCCGCCAATGAGTATGGCCGCATACCGCTCTTGGCCACGCGCACCTACGGCCTTGGCAAAGTGCTCTTCATGGGCACCGACGGCGCCTGGCGCTGGCGCAAGGGCGTCGAAGACAAGTATCACTATCGTTTTTGGGGGCAGGTGGTGCGCTGGATGGCGTATCATCGCCACGCGCATGTGAGCGAACAGGAAACGGTGCGCATGTATCCGGATCCAGATTCACCGTCGATCCGCAATACCGTGACGCTGTACGCCAACATCATGTCCCCAGGCGGGGAACCGGTGCAAAACGACGACGTGACCGCTCGTATCACGGCGCCGTCGGGCAAAGCCGAAACGGTGCAGTTCATCCCCGGCGGCGACGAGTGGGGACTGTATTCGGCGCAGTTCACGCCGACCGAGCCGGGCGAGCACCTAGTGGCGCTGCGCGGACGGCGGTCGGCGGCTTCGCTCGACACGTCGTTCTCTGTGCAAGGCGGCGCCATCGAGCGAGTGGGGCATCCGCCGCGGATCGACGTGCTCGAAGAGATCGCCCGCGTGACGCAGGGCAAGCTGGTGCAAGTGGGCGAGCTGGATACGGTATTACGGACGATCGCCTCGTTGCCGGAACCGGCGCCCGACGTGCGGCGTCTACAGTTGTGGAGCAGCCCCTGGATGGCCGGGTGCCTGGTGACGTTGCTGGGAGTGTTTTGGGTCTGTCGGAAGGCGGCGGGCCTCATTTAGAATATGTTTAGTCGCAATGCGCATCAGCCTACACCAACCCGAAGCGTAAGCGAGGATGAGAACCTGACGCACCTCGCTTACGCGTCGGGTTGGTATGGGGCGCGCAGTTCCGTGGCTGCTGGGGGCGCTCATTGCGGGTTAAGTCGTCTTTCGCTCCGCGAAAGCAACGCT
>DATFDL010000245.1:0-9666 GCA_035252155.1 Pirellulales bacterium
TCGGTGTTGGCGGTCACCGAACCGGTCGTTTGACTCGTACCGTCGCCCCAATTGATGAGCGCCGTAAACGTGCTGGCCGTGTCGGTAGTCGTGCTGTCGTTGAACGTGGCCAGCGTTCCGCTGAAAGTCGCGCCTTCAGTCGCGACAATCGGGGTCGGCACCACGACCAACGGCTGGTCGAAGGCGTTGACAATCTCGCCAAGCTGCCCGTGCTGCCCGGAACCAGCCGTGTAAAAGAGCGTACTGCTGTCGCCGACGGTCGCGCCATTGCCAAAGGCGATGCCATGCAGACCGCTGATGGTCAGCGGCTGAGTTGTGCCGGGGCCGTTATTGAGCATTCCCACCAGACTGCCGCTGGTGGGATCATAGGCCAGAATGTGGCCATCGCCCGAGTTGGCCACCAGCAGGTCGTTGGCGAAATCGCCAAATGGCGTGCCTGGTGCGACCGCCAGGCCCCACGGTGCGTTGAGCGCTCCGCCGTTCGAGACAAACCGCTTCGAGAACGTGCCGTCGAGATTGTAAATGTCGACCAGGCCGTCGCCGGCGCCGGTCTGGGGCTGCGCCTTGGCGGCGTCTTGCAAGCCATACGTGACGTACAGTTGCCCGTTGATGAGCTGAATGTTGTAGGGCGCGTAGCCGGTCGGCAGGTTCGGGTCGGTGAAGGCCCCGGCCGCGAGCGTCACCGGGCTGAAGCTGCCATTGAAGACATCGATCTTGGCGTTATGAAAATCGGCGGCATAGAGTTGGCCTGTCCCGCCACTGAGCGTGGCGACGGCCAGGCCAGTGAACTCGGCGCCCGAAACGGTGGTGGCGGTTTGGGCCTGGCTGGACAGCGTGGGCGTCGAAGCCCATCCGCTAATCGTTCCGTCTTGCGAGGCAAACAGGAACAACGCCGGGAAAGCGTTGTTGCCGGTGCCGACTACGAAATCGCCTGTCTGATTGAAGGCGATCGCCGTGGGCGAAATGCCGGGGATGCTGATCGCCGGCGGATCGGCGGCAAACGGGCCGGCCGCAACATTGCCCAGATAACGCGTAGCTACGCCCGAACCGGCATCGACGGACCACAGCGGGCCGCCGCTGGGCGACAGGGCGATGCCCCAGGCGTTTTGAACGTTGGCGTCCTGAAGCAGCGCGGCGCCACTCGTGTCGGCCGCCAGCGGAATTTGCAGGTAACCGTGGCTCGATGTTAGCAACCAGCGATCTTCGAGACGCTCAAGTCCCGATTTCCGCGGGCCCGTGCGCGGCAACGACCTACGGCTTGGCTTCGATGTACGACGACGATTTCGCCTCTTCATTGGAGAACAGTTCCTCGCAGAATAGTGGGCCCTGGCCCGCGGTCAGATGCTTCTCTGTCTTTGGGTTACCGCTGGCCCGCGGTCCCCGATACTACCCCAACCCGCCGACCAGGCAAACCAGGCAAGATCTCCCGGCAAAGAAAGGCTGCCCGCAGTCAGCAGTTTCTAGCTTAGGCAGGTCCACCGGCTCTGGCAAGCATTTTTTATGGCTTCCGAGCTCGTGGCATCGACGCCCATGCGCGATTCATCTTGCCGGGGCGGGCGCCGTGCGAGCCAGCGCGTATTTGGGACCGCGAGTTTGACGGCGGCGGCGTGGCGGAGATAGTCTACTGACATGAAGGCCGGAAGATTCTACGGACAGGTATGTTGGGCGGTATTCGTGCTGGGGACGACTGCGTTTACCGCCCGCGCGGCCGAGCCCGCCACGCCCCCGGAAGCCCAATTCGTGGCGGTCGTCCAATCGTTCTTGAAGACCTATTGCATCGATTGCCATGGCAAGGAACAGCCCGAAGCGATGCTCGATCTGAGCGGATTCGTTTTCCAGCCGGCCGAGCAGGGCTACAGTGCCCAGGGCTATCGTACTTGGCAATTGTTGCTCGAGCGGATCGAGTCGCAAGAAATGCCGCCCGACGACGCCTCGCAAAAGCCCACCGGGCAGGAACGCCTGGCCGCGGTCGAGCAAATTCGGGCGATGCTCGACAGCGAAACACGTCGGAATGCCGGCGACCCAGGCGAAGTGCCGGCCCGGCGGCTGAGCAACTTCGAGTTTGATTGCACGATTCGCGATCTCACGGGCGTCAATCTGCGGCCGACAGCCGAGTTTCCGGTCGATCCCGCCAACGAAGCCGGTTTTGACAACTCGGGCGAGTCGCTCACGATGTCTCCGTCTTTGCTCAAGAAATACTTGGCGGCGGCGCGGTCCGTGGCCGAGCACCTGGTGATGAAGCCCGACAGCATCGCTTTCGCGCCGCATCCGGTGGTCACCGACACCGATCGCGACAAATACTGCGTCACGCGGATCGTCGATTTCTATCACCGCCACGCAGTCGATTACGCCGATTACTTCTTGGTCGCCTGGCAGTTCGCCCACGGCGAGGCCGCGGGCAGGCCGCAAGCCACGCTCGACGATTTCGCGGCCGAAGCCGGTCTCAGCCCGAAATACGCGGCTATTGTCTGGTCGCTGTTGACCCACCCGCAGCCCGCCACCGGCCCACTGGCCGAATTGCAAACGCTTTGGCGAGCATTGCCGACTGACACCAGCGACCTGGAGGGCGCGCGCCGCGGCTGCCAGCGGATGCGCGATTTTGTGAACGAGAAACGCAAGCAATGGAGCGCGCCGGTCGATCGGCTGCGCGTGAAAGGCATTTCGGACGGTAGCCAGCCGTTGGTGCTGTGGCGAAATCGTCAGCTTGCCGCCGGGCGGATGCGCTCGACGGTCGACGACGAGTCGGCCACCCGCTTCTGCCGCGTTTTTCCCGATGCTTTTTACATCGCCGAGCGTCCGCCCTATTTCGAGGCCGAGGGCGGCAGCAAGGGCCGGCTGCTGACCGCCGGGTTTCACCTGATGCAAGGCTATTTTCGCGACGACCGACCGCTGTGCGAGCTGGTGCTGAGCGATGAGGAAAACCGTGAGCTTGATTCGCTTTGGCACGAATTGAACTTTGTCGCCGACGTGCCGGCGCGGCAGTACAAAGACTTCATCTTCTTCGAGCGGGCAGAGCCGCCGCGGTTCGCCCTCGGCAGCGAGTTCGATTTTGCCCGCTCGGAGGACAAAGACGCCACTTCGGCCGCCAAGATCGAGCGGCTCCGCGGAGTATACGTTGCCAAGGCCCACGGGCAGGGCGCGAGCGACGAGGCGATCGGCGCGATCGAAGAATATTTCAGCGATATCGCGGCCGACATTCGCTGGGTCGAGCAAGCTCGGCGGGCGGCCGAGCCGAGCCATTTGGCGGCATTTCTGCACTTTGCCGAGCGCGCCTATCGCCGGCCATTATCGCCGGCCGACCGCGACGACTTGCTCGGCTTTTACCGGACGTTGCGCGATCGCGATGGGCTCGGCCACGAGGATGCCCTGCGCGATTGCGTGGCGACGGTGCTGCTCGCGCCGAATTTTTGCTATCGCGTGGATCTTGATGCTAAGGCAGGCGAGACATCTGCACCACAAGCTGAACCGGCAGGCGAGACGCCCGTGCCACAAGTGCGGCCGCTGTCGGATTACGAGCTGGCGAGCCGACTGAGCTATTTTCTGTGGTCGAGTATGCCCGACGAAGAGTTGATGGCTCACGCCGCCTCGGGCGATTTGCACCAGCCGGAGGTTTTCATCGCTCAAGCACGGCGGATGCTGCGCGATAAACGCGTGTGGGGGCTGGCGGTGCAGTTCGCCGGCAGTTGGCTCGACATTCGCCGATTTGACGAACACAACAGCGTCGATCGCGAGCGGTTCCCCAGCTTCACCAGCGAACTGCGCCAGGCGATGTACGAGGAGCCGCTGCGCTTCTTTGTCGATCTTGTCGGCCGGGACGGCTCGGTGCTCGACTTGCTCTACAGTGATTATACCTGGGTCAACGCGGTGTTGGCCCGGCACTATGGCATGCCGGCGCCCGCCGGCGCCCCCGACGCATGGGTGCGGGTCTCGGACGCCCGCCGCTATGGCCGCGGCGGGCTGTTGCCGATGGCGGTGTTTTTAACCAAAAATTCTCCGGGGCTTCGCACGAGTCCGGTCAAGCGCGGCTACTGGACGGTGCGGCGGCTGTTGGGCGAGCGCATTCCCGCTCCGCCGCCCCAGGTGCCCGAGCTGCCCAACGATGAGGCCCAGCTCGGCGAGCTGACGCTGCCCCAGTTGCTGGCCCGGCATCGCGAGCAAAAGAGCTGCGCGGCCTGTCACGATCGGTTCGATTCGTTCGGTTTGGCCTTCGAGGGCTATGGTCCGGTCGGCGAGCTCCGCGACCGCGACCTCTCCGGGCATCCGGTGCAAGCCGTCGTCTCGTTTCCCGACGGCAGCTCAGGTTCGGGCATCGACGGCTTACGCGATTATCTCTGCCGCTGCCGGCAAGATGATTTTGTTGACAACCTTTGCCGCAAGCTGCTGGTGTATGCCTTGGGCCGTAGCCTCTTGCCCTCCGACGAGCTGCTGATCGAACAGATGAAAAACCGGCTGATCGACGACGAATACCGTTTTGGCAGCCTGATCGAGTCGATCGTCACCAGCCGGCAATTTCTGAACAAACGCTACTGACGACCGGTCACGTGGTCAGGCCCGGGAGCCTGCCCGTGCTGTCGCCGAATCGGTCGAGCTCCACGCCCATACGATCCAGCACGCAGACTACTAGATTCATGAACTGCGTGCCGGGGGCATAGCGGACGTGGCGGCCGGGGTCGATCGTGCCCCCGCCCCGGCCGGCCAGCACGATGGCAAGGTCGTCGTGGTTGTGGCGGGCGCCGTCGCCGTTGCCGTTGCCCAGTAGGACCATCGCGTTATCCAGCAGGGTCCGCTCGCCCTCGCGGACCGACTTCATCCGCTCGATCAGAGCCTGGCTCGCGCGTACGGGTTTCTTGCTGAAGTTTGCCGAGCAGGGTCTGCTGCGTTTGCCGCAGCGAGTCATGTCGGCTGATCCCAAGCGAGCACAAGGACCGAGGTTGGAGAGCATCGCAGCGCGGCTGCTGCCACTCCAAGCGGTCTGACGCCAACGCGCTCATTCGGTTTCAGGGCGGCGCTGATTGAGCGGCCTGGGCGGATCCACGGGCACGAACGTAAGTGGGGCGACAAATGCGGTTGGAGTTATCCAGCCCGCGTCTTTTGCCGTTATGATGCGCCCTCTCCGCCTCGGCCTGCCAGGCGGTTCGCTAGCCGGCTCTGGCTGCTTTCGGATACCGCCTGATTCATCGTCCTTATCGTGTTTCATCGTCATTAGCAGACTCCGCATCAATGAGCTGTGTCGCCAATTCGTGACCATCCAACAAGATCGCGAGTTCGTACCGCCCTGGGCCTGGCAGCCGAAGAGAGTCGATCGGTAGACCTAAATCTATCTTAACAAGTCGCTCCGGGAATTCCACGCTGGTGAATGCCTCTGCGGCCACACTCATTCCGCGAGCCAGATCTCGTAGTTCGGAACTCAGCGCATACCGGCCTATGCCGTCGTAGAGCTGCAGAAACATCACCAATGGTGGGGCGTTCGCAGGGAAAAGCGGAAAACTCAGCGAATCGACGAGCCCGTACAGGTTGAATCGGCCATTGGCATCATCGACCTCGACCTCCTCACAGATTAAGAAAGCCTTGCACTGCGGCAATGGCTTGTGCGTGGCACTTTTTCCATCAAATGACGTGTCTGGCATGGCGGAGTTATAGCAGAAGCAAATGGCCACCGCATGGAAGGGACGATCGGCGATCCCTCACCCCCGGCCCTGTGCCGGGGGAGAGGAAGCGTGCCGCCCTTGCGCGCAATAAAAAACCCGCGACGGGCTGGCTCGCCCGTGCGGGTTTCTTACTGACGTTTTGATAGTTTGCCGAGTCGAGCCGCCTTTTTGCGAAGGCGAATCATCGGCCAATCCCAAGCGAGCACAAGAACCGTCCCCACTAATGACACGCCAGTGTCGCCACTGGCGTGACTTGACGGCTGGAAAATCCAGCCGCCAGGAATCCTTAGAAAGGAGGTGATCCAGCCGCAGGTTCCCCTACGGCTACCTTGTTACGACTTAGTCCCAATCGCGGAGTTCATCTTCGGCGCTTACCCCCTTACGGTTGGCACGGCGACTTCGGATGCCCCCCACTTTCGTGGCTTGACGGGCGGTGTGTACAAGGCTCAGGAACACATTCACCGCGGTATGCTGACCCGCGATTACTAGCGATTCCGGCTTCATGCAGGCGAGTTGCAGCCTGCAATCCGAACTGGGGCACGTTTTTTGGGATTTGCTTGCTCTCGCGAGTTGGCTTCCCTTTGTACATGCCATTGTAGGACGTGTGCAGCCCTAGTCATAAAGGCCATGAGGACTTGACGTCATCCCCACCTTCCTCCGGTTTAACACCGGCAGTCTCACTAGAGTCCCCGCCATGACGCGCTGGCAACTAGTGACAAGGGTTTCGCTCGTTAAGGGACTTAACCCGACATCTCACGACACGAGCTGACGACAGCCATGCAGCACCTGTGCACGTTCCACCCGAAGGCGTGGCCCTGCTTTCACAGGGTTAATCCGTGCATGTCAAGACTAGGATAAGGTTCTTCGCGTAGCCTCGAATTAAGCCACATCCTCCACCGCTTGTGTGAGCCCCCGTCAATTCCTTTGAGTTTCAGCCTTGCGACCATACTCCCCAGGCGGAGCACTCAACACTTTCGCTGCGGCTGAAGGCCTATGGGGGGGCCTTCAACCCAGTGCTCATCGTTTACGGCTAGGACTACCGGGGTATCTAATCCCGTTCGCTACCCTAGCTTTCGTGCCTCAGCGTCAGAAGAGACCCAGTGAGCCGCTTTCGCCACCGGTGTTCCTTAGGATATCAACGCATTTCACCGCTCCACCCTAAGTTCCGCTCACCTCTGTCTCCCTCGAGCACAGTAGTTTTGGGCGCAGTTCCTCGGTTAAGCCGAGGGATTTCACACCCAACTTTCTGCGCAGCCTACGCACCCTTTAAGCCCAGTGATTCCGAATAACGTTCGTACGGTTCGTCTTACCGCGGCTGCTGGCACGAACTTAGCCCGTACTTCCTCTGAGGATATGTCAAGCAGATGGGAGAACCCACCTGTATTTCATCCCCTCTGACAGCGGTTTACAACCCGAAGGCCTTCATCCCGCACGCGGCGTCGCTCGGTCAGGCTTGCGCCCATTGCCGAAGATCCTCGACTGCAGCCACCCGTAGGTGTCTGGGCAGTATCTCAGTCCCAGTGACGCGGGTCGTGCTCTCACACCCACTACCCATCATTGCCTTGGTAGGCCGTTACCCCACCAACAAGCTAATAGGACGCAGACCCATCCTCCGGTGGAATCACACCTTTGGTCCGGAGACGTTATTCAGTATTACCCGCAGTTTCCCGCGGCTATCCTGAACCAGAGGGTAGGTAATCTACGTGTTACTGTCCCTTTCGCCGCTTTCCCCCTTGCGGGGTACACGCTCGACTTGCATGCCTAATCCACGCCGCCAACGTTCATTCTGAGCCAGGATCAAACCCTTCAATTGTTTTTACACGTCACTTGGCCGCCTCTCCGAAGAGCGACAACCAAGATCATGAGCCAATGAAAAAGTTTGAAAATTCGCTCCCGGTCAATCGCTCCGTGAGGAAACGACCTTCCGCGAGCCTTTGCACGGTCTTGTGCTGGCTTCTCTAAATTGACTTGGGATCGACTACCAAATTGTCAAAGAACAGAACAAAAATCCCTGGCAGACATCGGGCACCCGCGAAGGGCCGTGCCGCTCAGGGACTAGGTATTCTAGCAACGGCCAAGGGCCTGTCAAGCAAGCACGCCGAAATTTTTTCGGGGCTTTCCGACAGGCCATCCGCGCCATCCGTGGTTCAATCGGATCGCACGCGTGGCGACGTGAGGAGTCCGGTTTCGCCCCGGTCTACTTTGCTCACCCACAAAAATGCCGCCCGGCGGGAGAACCGATTCCCGCCGAGCGGTTTATCGAACTCGTATGGCCCGCCGCGAAATCAGGCGCCCGGCTCGGGGGCGGGCGGCGGGGGCGGTGCATTGACGTCCCCGGCACCCGGCGCGTTGCCCGCACCTGGAGCGTACGAGCCGCCCGGCTGGTTCGAGTAACCCTGGCCAACATTGGAGCCGCCACTCGCGGCGCTGTAGCCGCAGCCCCCCGAGTAACCGCAGCCCGCTTGACTGCCGCAGCCGCCAGAGTAGGTCTGGCAGCAACCGCTGCTATAGCCGCCCCGTCGAGCGCGTCGGCTCCGGCGCATCCGCGCCTCGGCCGTATCGGCCAGCGTCAGCATCACCAACGCTAGCAGTAGCAGCATCGTTCCAATACGTCGCATTTTTCCTTCTCCTGTGAGTAAAAAAAGTATCCGTGCCCCCGCAACTCCCTCGTTGCCGGCGATACGGGCCGCCGGCAGGCGACCGGGCCACTCTAGCAAATGAAAAAAATCCCGCAACGATAAAGTCTGTGCCAATTGCCCAAAGTAAGGGGTCGGGATTCAGGGGTCGGGGGTCAGGGGAGCTGGATCGACTCAATGCGATAATCGCTTGTCGCATGGTCGCGACGGTGGCCAGCGGTGGGACGGCGATCGAGAACGAGCGATACGCACACAACTTCCCTACCTCTAAGCATTTACATTAAACGCCAAGAATCACGGCATCGAGAATGCGTCGAACAAAAACGGAGAAATAAAACCCCTGATCCCCGACCCCCGAATCCTGACCCCTGTCCCTCCCAAACGGGGTTTGCCTATCAACAAATTTCACCCCTTCCCCCCTCCTGTTGCTAGGCAACCCCAGGCAAACCAACTAGGATTTTCTTATATGAAACGCTTCACACTCATTGCCGCGCTGCTCGGCACTTTGCTCGTCGCCGGCGACTCCAGCTCACAGGCGGCGTATGTCGTTCGTCGCCCGGCCGCCCGTGTCGCCCGTCGCGTGGTTGCTCCTTACCGGCCGCGATACATTGGCCCGCGCTACTATGGGCCGCGGCCCGGCTATTACCGCCCCGGCTACTATCGCGGCATCGGCCCCGCGTGGTACGGCCCCGGCTTCTACGGTCCGGGCTTGGGCTTTGGACCGGGCGTGGCGGTCGGCGTGTTCTAGACCTGTCTCGCAACCGCCGCCATTGGACATCTCGCAGCCAACTAGCCGCCTCCGTGCGTTGTTAAGATCGAAGGGCAAAGCGAGGCGTGAGAGATTGATCGCTATTTCGGTTCGCCGGCGGCATCGTAGGCGGGCGGCACATAAAAGTTGATGGTGACCAGCGAGCGCCTGCCCGTATTGCGGATTTGATGGAGCTCGCCTTTTTCGATCAGCAACAGCGAATGGGCTGCGAGCTTGACGCGCCGCAGCGCGCCGCGGCGCTTGCCGATCAGCGCTTCTCCCGTGCCGGAGATGACAAACAGCCATTGCTCGCAACGGGGATGCTCGTTGCTCGGCTCGTTGTCGCTGGTGGCGCCGGGTCGCAATGTCATCTTCGCCGCCTGCGCGCCGCGCGTCGCCGTCAAGAGATCAAATTGGCCGCGATTCAGCCCGGTCTTGATATGTTTCATGCCGTGGTGTCCTGCCTGATGGAAGGCAAAAAAATGTAGGGCAAAAAAATCTACTCATTTTTTTGCCCTCCATCTTTTTGCCTGTTTCGTCTCACGTATCGAGCTCCGGTCATCTTGACGGAAGCGGATATTTCTTGCCCGGTTGCATGGCGTGGCCCCAGCTCAAAGTCTGAGCATCACGCAAA
>DATFDL010000246.1:0-6570 GCA_035252155.1 Pirellulales bacterium
TCACGGCGTCCGTCGCGGCGAACAGGCTGGCCGTAATTGCGAATCCACCTCACCGCGACGGATGCCGTGGCACCCCGCCCACCAAACCTGTCATTGTTGTTGACCCGAGACGACCGGGGAAGAGGCGGGCGCCAGCGGAGCCGTGGCCAACGGGCTTGGATGCGGCGTGGGAACCGCGCCCATCGCTGGCGCCGCACGCGATCCAAAAACGATCTGCGGCCGCATCAAGAACCGGCGAACGTGGTCGGTCTGGGTTTCGGTCAGCCGCGAGAGAGCGTAGGCGTAGGCCAACACGGTCGCCAGGATGCCCGAGACATAAAACACGTGCAACAAGTCGGCGGGCCAGGGAGCTTGATAGGTCCATAGCACCCAAGCGAACGCCAAAACGGGGAAATGAACAACGTAAAGCGTATACGAAAAGCCCGCCAGACACTGCGCGAGCCGCGCATAGCGCCCGCCGCGGTCGGGCTCGACACGATGCAGCAAGCAGTAGATCAAGCTGGCGAAGGTCAGACCCAGCATTCCGTCGCGCAGCCGTCCATGGTTCAGCCAGTGCATGCCGATGGCGGCCAGCATTAGCAACAGCGGCGCTGCGGCCAACCAACTCGCGGTCCGGGACGCGCGTGGTCCTGCGAGCCAAGGGCAACGCGGCAAGAGACAAATGGCCGTGCCCATCAACCAGATGGCAAAGTAGCTGGCAATCTCGGTTCCTACCATCCAGGCCACGCCCGCCGCAAGCGCTAGATAGCCCGCGCGCGCGGACCAACTTGCGGTGCGTTGCCAGGCCAGCCACAGACAGGGAAACAGTATGTAATACCACCATTCGTTGGCCAGGCTCCACAGCGAGCCGTTCGAGCCGAACGTCGGCGTGGCGATCGTTTGCAAGAAGAGCAAGTTGCCGGCCAGCGCGCCGACGGTTGTATGCTCGCGGATTTGATTGGCCGAGACGATCTCTTCTGCGGCGGGCGCGGCGGGGGGCGGCGACTGGCCCAGAAACGCCATCCCCGCCTGGTCCCAGGCGAGCGTGAGCAGCAACCCCGGCACCAGTACCACATACAGCCGCGAGGCCCGGTTGACCAGGTACTTGCGCCACGACCAACGGCGCTCGGCGACGTCGCGGATGATCGAGCCTGAGATGAAAAACCCGCTGAGAACAAAAAACACGATCACGGCCGAGTGGCCGTAGCGGCCCAGCATGTCGAGCCCGCGGCGAAAGACCGTGGCCTGGGCGTCGTCGGCCACCGTGCCGAAAAACAAAATCTTGGCGTGGCAAACCAGCACGGCAATTGCCGCGATGCCGCGCAGCATGTCGAGATGGTTCGAGGCCTGGCTGCCGCGCACATCGTACAACGGGCGAGACGGCTGCGCGGCGGACATCGAAGCACCTGAACGAAAAAACCGCGCTGGAACAAGGCCCTCGGCGTGAAGACCACCTGTCCTAGGCGCGGTTATTTAAGAGTTTAGGCAAGCCGCGAAAAAACGCAACCGTGCTACCAGCCGCGAACTCGAACCGTACTGCGGTAAAACGGCCCGCGGACGCGATAGCGCTCGCGATAACCATAAACACGCGGCAGAGGCGCCAGCGGCGCGGCGCCGAATACATATCCGGGAGTGAAACGCACGACCGGCGTCGCGTAGTAGCCGACCACCGGGACCGGCGGAGCGACCACCACCGGAGCCGGCCCTATCACGGCTGGCGCGGGATACCAGGCCGCCACCACCTGGGCGTGGGCCGAGGAAGCAGCGAGCAGGACAACTAATACGACTACAACGGCGAGTAAGCCTTTCATCTCTACTCCTTTTAAAAGGTAGGTTTCGTCAGGCTGGAAAGCCTGACCTACGTTAGTCCTTCTTGTCCAAATTCTTCGCCAGCTCTTCGGGCGTCACTTCGCACTCGACGCCATTCGCTGGCACGTCGAGCTTGGCCACCCAGAACAACGCATTGAGCACCAGCTTGCGGAAATCGGGGTTGCCCCAGTTGCGGTGAAAGTGCCCGCCGGTAAAACCGAAGCCACGGCCGCCGTCAGGCCGCTGCGTCGTCCACGCGACGATCTCTTTGCGGCCGAGATGCTCTTTGGCCGCCGGCGTGCCGCGCGTCGAGTCGGGCGGAGTCGCCTCAAGAATCGGCGTCACCGCGCCCTCGCGAAAGCGCATGTTGTAGTACCACTCGTCGTTGATCTTGAAGGGCTTTACGCCGCGCGTCAGCGGGCTGTCGGGCAGTTGCTGAAAATCGGCGTCCCAGTGCGGATTGATCGAATAGCCCGTCTCGTAGTAGCCGCCGATCCACGCCAACAGTTCGGGCCCCCCTCGGTCCTTCGGCACTTCAACGGCGTAATGAGCACACGCCAGGCCCACGCCTTGGTGCATTAGCTCGCCCATGCGGCGCAGATGGTCGGGCTGGATCAGCGGGTGCCCGCCGCCGCCGTCCATATAGAGCAGCACGGCGTCGGCATTGTCGAACGCCGTGGAATCAGCCGGCCAGCCATTGTGATACTCAGCCGGCAGCACGACGTCGGGCATCTTGTCCAGGCAGTGCCGCAGCAGCGTCACGCCCGCGTTGAACTCGTGTTCTCCCTTGCCGTGGCTGCGCGAGCCCGCCACCATCACGATTTTCTTCCGTCCGCCGGTGAGCTTGAGCCGCCGCAGCCGGATGTTTTTGAATTGCACGGTCATCGGCGGACCGGCGTGCAACTGCAAGGCCAGCACGCCGGTCATCTCGCGTTGCTCGCGGTCATCATCGGTCACGTCGCAGGTCTGTTTGCCGTTGATGAAGTGCCGCAGGTGGTTTCCCTCGGCGATGATCACATAGTCGTTCCAGTCTTCTTTTTTGATCGCCTTTTGCAGCTCGGCCGAGTCGCCGACCGAGCCGGTTTTTTGCGACTTGTGGTCAGGCCCAATCGTCGTCTTGTCTCCGCGGCCAGCCAGAATGCCGCGGCCGCGCTCGTCGTAGAGAATGCCGGAATAATTATCGCCCGCTTCGAAATCGCCCTGGTAGCCGCCCACGACGTGGTTGCCCAGGTCGGCGCTGCGATATTGAATGCCCGAATTGCCGCCGACAATCCGGTACGTCAGTCGCAGCTCGAAATCGTCGACTTCGCCCTGCTGCCAGATGATGAATGTGTTGCCGTTGGTCGGGTTATCGGGCGTGGTGCGGCCGGTGATGGCGCCGTCTTGAACCGACCAGAACTTGGCGTCGCCATCCCAGCCGTCGAGATTTTGGCCGTTGAAGATCGGCTTGAAGTCCGACTCGTCATCGGCCTGGGCCGCGGCGGCGAGCGAGACTGTTAGGGTAAGAGCAAGGCAGGTGCAAACTTGTGAGAGGCTTTGGAGGCGTGGCATGTTGGCGAACTCTCTGGGGCGTGTCACGGCGGGTCAAATTTAGGTTGCGTAGAAACGGTGAACGATTCCTAACCTCTGTAGGGAACGCCCTCCGTGGCGTTCCGCGAGGGGCGAACCGACGTCGATCCAGACTTCATGGAACGCCACGGAGGGCGTTCCCTACAGACATCGAAGGGATGACGATCGTTTTGTCTCTCAGCGGTTTCTGTCAGGCTGGAAAGCCTGACCTACGGGGTAAACTGAAACCCTCGACTCTGACGGAAAAATTTTAGGGGATTCTCATAAACAACTTGGCGAATTAGCGACTCGGAGTGACCGCGCAGCCGCATGGCCAAAATAAAGTCGGGCACGGCCGTCGGCTTCGACGGTCCCCAATCGCCGGCCGAGTTAACCAGCAGCCGCTCGGCGCCGTACATCTCGACCATATCGACGGCCCGCTGTGGCGTGCATTTGCTCACCGGGTAAAGCGTCATGCCGGCCCAAAAGCCCGCTTCGAGCACCGGGCGAATGGTGTGCTCTTCGACGTGGTCGACGAGCACTCGGCCGCGGTCGATGCGACGGTCGTCACACAGCATGTCCAGAATCATCCGCGTCCCTTTGTATTTGTCTTCCAAATGGGGCGTGTGAATCAGAATCTGCTCGTTGCTCTTGGCGGCCAGGTCGAGGTGTTCGAGAAAGACGGTCGATTCGTTGCGGGTGTTTTTGTTCAGGCCGATCTCGCCGATGCCCAGCACGCCGGGCCGACCGAGAAACTCGGGAATCATGGCGATCACTTCCCGCGAGAGCTTCACGTTCTCGGCTTCCTTGGCGTTGATGCACAGCCAGGTGTAATGCTGAATGCCATACCAGCCCGCCCGCTTGGGTTCAAACTCGGTGAGCTGCCGGAAGTAATCGCGAAAGCCATCGACGCTGCCTCGATCGAAGCCGGCCCAAAAAGCGGGCTCGCTGACGGCGCGGCAGCCCATCTTGGCCAACGTCTCGTAGTCGTCGGTGACGCGCGAGACCATGTGAATGTGCGGGTCGATGTAATCCATGGCCGCTTATCCCCGCTGGCGAAGCTCGAAGGTCTCGCGCCACTTGGCATCGAAGGCGAGCGAAAAAATCATCTGCACTCGCTCTGCCCGGTCCGGCTCGCCGCCGCTGAGCACTTCCAGCGCCTGCTCGATCTGCCCCAGGCGGGGGTCGGTCTCGATGTCGCCCGAGGCCCGGTCGATGCGGTCCAGTCCGGCGGCCAACTCCAACAGCTTGGCCCGCAGCTCAAGAAACTCGCGATCGAGCACCTGCGGCGCGGTCAGGGGAATCGGCATCATCGGTCTCCGCGGAATAAAACGACCCTCTCAGTTTGAACGGAAAGACCGGTGAAATCAAGCCGCCGTTGCCCAAGCGACGATGAATAGGAAGTGGGTTACTCGGCTGCCGGAGCGAAGCGGTGACAACGAGCCAGGGGCTGCACGCCACCTTCGACTTGCTAGCGCGGACGGAGAACGAAGCCGCCTCGCAAGTGCTCGTGGCCGCGCTCGATTCACCGCAGCCGGAACTGGCCGAGCGGGCTCTCGCCGTGCTGCTGAAGCGCCGCAGCCTGGCGGGCCAGCACGAGGTGCTTCGCCGCGTCCACCAGCTTGACGACCGCTGGCGGGCGATCTTGCACGAGCACCGCGGCACCATGTCGCAGGCCCTGCGCGACGCCCTGCTCTCTAGCGATACACAGTGGTGCTCGAACAGTTGTCAGGCCATCCTCTGGTTTCACGAATACGACCAGATGCCGGCGCTGGTCAATGTGTTCGAGGACGAGACGAACCCGCACGCGCCCTTGGCCGCGGCCACCGCGCTGAAGCTGGCCGAGCTGTTTTATCACGATCTCTCCGGCGCTCACGATTTTCGTCCGCGGCGCGATCCGCAGCTCATGCTGCGGCACCTGACAGAAACGCTCGAAGAATCGGTCAAGCGATTCGGCCGTCACCGCCGCAACGAGGTGGTCGAAGCCTTTTTGCTATTGGCCAATCGCGACAACCTGACGCTCAAGCAGATTTTGCTCGACCCGCACCACGCCAGCTATCTGGCCGTCATCGAAGTGCTGACCCGCAGCCGCCAGCCGGGCGTCATTCGACTGCTGTTGAGTTACCTCGACGACCCGCAGGCACCCTCCGCGCCGCTTACGGCCATCGCTCATCGCGACGATCGCGAGTTTGTTGAGCCGTTTCTGCGCCGCATCGGCAGCGAGCCTTCGGCCGCGGTTCGCCGCAGCCTCGCTAGAATCGACCAGTTCGCCTGGCTGCGCCCAGGGCAAACCGTGCTCGACGAGCTCGACGAAGCCGCCCAGCACAGCGCGGTCGAACTGATAACGGCCTCGGGCATGAATCGGCTCGCGGCCTTTCAAACCATTTCGCACCTGGTGTTGCACGGCAAACCCGCCGGCCGCCGGGCCGCCACAAAGGCGCTGGCGGCCTTCCACGGTATCGAAGCCAATCAGCTTGCCCTGAAGGCATTGGAAGACGAAGACCCGCATGTGCAGGCGCTCGCCCTGGGGCAACTGCGCGAACGCGGCATTCCCGGCGCCGTGTCGGTCTTGATCGAACGCACCGAAAGCCCACAGCCCGTCGTGCAACAAGCGGCCCGCGAAAGCCTGTCGGAGTTCAGCTTTGCGCGATATCTGTCGGCCTTCGACATGCTCGATGAGCAAGTGCGCCGCAGCACCGGCATCCTCGTGCGCAAAATCGATCCGCAGGCAGTGCCGCTGTTGCGCGAAGAGTTGGCGGCCGCCTCGCGCCGCCGCCGCATTCGCGCATTGCAGATTGCCGAGACGATGTTTTTGGTGCCGCAGGTCGAAGACGACGTGATCAAACTTTTGCACGACGAAGATCATTTGGTTCGCTTAGGGGCGGCCAAGGCCTTGGCCCAGTGCAGCACGGCCGCCGCCATCGAGGCCCTCCACGAAGCGGAGCAAGACAGCAGCGCCACCGTGCGCGAGGCGGCGGTTCAGAGCCTTGAGCGGATCGGTCGGCTATTAGCCAGCATGAGGGTTCAGGGTACAGGGGTCAGGGTTCCGGAGGGTTCAGGGTTCAGGGTTCAGGGTTCAGAACTTTAGTGGTTCCCCGAATCATGGACGCATCCCACGAGGTCCTAATTCCAGATCCGTCCCTTACATGCGCGGTCGCCTCGCGAACACATTTACACCGGTACGCGTTGAAACACCGATTTGACCCGGCGTGTAAATGCTGAACCCTGAACCCT
>DATFDL010000247.1:0-11518 GCA_035252155.1 Pirellulales bacterium
AAAACAACGCCGAATACATCGTCCGCGGACTGGGCTGGATCAAAGACAAGCAGGACATCGAAAACACCGTCATCAAAGAGGTCAACCGCGTTCCCATCTACGTCAAGACGATCGCCAAAGTGCAGCTTGGCACGCAATTCCGCCGCAGCGTGTATGAAAAAGACGGCAACGACGTGGTGGGCGGCGTGGTGCTGATGCGGCACGAAGAGAACCCGCTGGCCGTGACCGAGCGCGTCAAACAGAAAATTCAGGCGATTCAGCCGGGCCTGCCCGACGGCGTACACATCGTGCCGGCCTACGACCGCACGCGGCTGATCGACGGCGCCATCCACACGCTGCGCGAGGTGATGTGGCACGAGATGCTGATCGCCTCGGTCGCCATTCTGCTCATTCTCTCGCACATGCGCAGCGTATTCGTGATTTGCATCACGCTGCCGCTGGCGGTGCTGTTTTCATTCTTGACGATGTGGCTGTTGCGGGTGCTGGGCATCATCGACATTCAGGCCAACATCATGTCGCTGGCGGGCATCACCATTTCGATCGGCATTCTGGTCGATCAGGCGATCGTAATGGTCGAGAACGCCACGCACGCGCTGAAAGACCACTTCGGCGATCGCCGCGTGACCGGCGACATCCGCGAGCTGGTCATCCCCGCCTGCCGCACGGTGGGCCGGCCGATTTTCTTCTCGGTGATGATCATGCTGATCTCGTTCATCCCGGTGTTCATGCTCAGCGGGCGAGAAGGCAAGTATTTTCACCCCTTGGCGTTCACTAAAAGCTTCGCCTTGCTCGGGGTGGCTTTGCTCTCGATCACGCTGGTGCCGGCGTTGATTCCCACCTTCATCAAAGGCAGGTTGCGCAGCGAAGAAGAAAACTGGATCGTCCGCAGCTTCATCCATATCTACAAGCCGCTGCTCACGTGGGCCTTGCCGCGGCGCAACCTGGTGATGTGGATGTTCGCGGTGCTCTTGATTTTGGCGGCGGGCATGTTTCCCTTGCAGGCGATCATCGGCCAGGGCGCGTCGGAAATCGCGTGGCGACAGACCTTTTTGGGCGTCTTAGCCGGGGTGGCGGGAATCACCGTATCACTGACGAGCGGTAAACGCGGCTATGATTTCGCTCATTTGCTTCTAGCCACGGTCCTGGTGGCGCTTTCGGGTGGAGCGGTTTGGCTCGGAGATGTGCTTGCCGAGCACGCGGTGCCCTTGCCGGTCGCCGGCAATCTGTTCCGAGGACTCTGGACCGCATCGGTGGCCGCGCCTCTGCTCGCGCTATGGGCTGCCGCCCTGTGGACCCAGCATGTCATGCTTCGGCGCGCGGTTACGCTCGTCAGCCTGGTATTGTTGGGCCTTTGGGCTTACAAGTTTCCCAAGATTGGCGTGGCGTTCATGCCCGCCTTGGATGAAGGAACGACGCTCGACATGCCGATCACCGTGCCGCGGGCCAGCGTCACGCAGTCGGGCGACGACCTGAAGGCCCGCGACGCACTCTTGCGCGGTTTTCCCGAGGTCGAGTCGGTCATCGGCAAGGCGGGCCGAGCCAGCACGCCGACCGACCCTGCGCCGCTGGACATGGTCGAGACATTCATCAACTTTCGCCCCAGAGAACTGTGGCCCAAGCGGGTGTTGAAATTCAACGACGCGCGGCGACAAGTCGAGTCGATGTTGGACCATCTGCAACGTCAGGACTTTGTGGCGCCGATCGCGGACGACGATCGGCGGAATTTGCTCAATGACGCTGTACAGAGAGCCTTGGAGCGGTTTGATGAAGAGCTGCGCGAGCTGGCGCTGCTGCGCTACCGCGAGTTCGAGCGCGAGTTAGAGGTTGATCTCGTCAGTTTTGTGGTCTCCAACATAATCCACCGTCTCGAATCGAGTCAAAAGCTCGTCTGGCCCGACGGCTGGAGCGCCGAACGTCGGCGGCAGGAGTTCACAAGTTTTGCGCAAACGCTTGCATCGGAATACGGCGGCTGGCTGGCCAAGATGCCCGCGTTGGAAGATGTCACCGCAATTGCCCAGCGGACCGCCG
This sequence comes from Pirellulales bacterium, assembly GCA_035252155.1. Taxonomy (GTDB): domain Bacteria; phylum Planctomycetota; class Planctomycetia; order Pirellulales; family JAICIG01; genus JAICLL01. The sequence goes on from DATFDL010000247.1 coordinate 2,029, forward strand.
AGCATTTGAAAGAGATCGGCGCCATCGACGATGTCGTGAGTGCGTTGAAGAACGACGAGCCAAGGCAGGGGCTCGTGATCCGTCGCAGTTTGGTTGGCGAGGCGGTATCGCTACTCCGCGCGATTCAGGAAAGCGCCGGAGTCGTGGAAACATTTGAAACGCGGTTGCTCGCCGACCTAGAAAGCGAACGGAGTCGCCTCTGGCGTGAGCGCGTCCGACATGTCAACTGGGAGCTGTTTGACCAGGGAACACAGGCATTTTGTTGGTATGGGTTAGAGGAATTGGCCAAGGCGGCCACACAAGGCGGCCATCTCCGCGATGCTCCGCGAGGCGCCGAGACGAAAGAATTCGCCGCGGCGGCGTTGAACGCACAACTCGGCAAACACGTTTCGTCATTGGATCCAAAGCCGGCCACAAGGGCCGGGGCTACCGCGTCAGACGCAGTAAAACCGTTCGTAACGATGACGGATGATTTTTCCGCCGACTTCAAGAAACACGTCTTCTTCTGGCCGCGCCAGAACGGGCCGAAAGGCGACCTGGTCGATGATGAGATGCGCCGTGTGTTGCAGGTGCCCGGCTGGAGCAACATCTTCACCCAGCCGATCATCAACCGCATCGAGATGCTTTCGACCGGCGTGCGGACCGATATCGGCGTCAAGGTGTTTGGCCCCGATTTGGATACCATCGACCGCGTGTGCAAACAGGTCGAGGCGGCGCTGAAGCCGATCAACGGCGCTCGCGACGTGATCGCCGCCCCCTTCATGGGCAAGGGCTATCTGGAGGTCGATATCAACCGCGAAAACGCCGCCCGATATGGCATCTCGGTTGAGGATGTCGAGAACGAGATCGAAGTAGCCTTGGCGGGCAAAGCCATCACCTACACCGTTGAGGCCCGCGACCGCTTTCCCGTGCGGATCCGTTATGCGCGGAGCGAGCGCGAGGACGAAGAAAGCGTCCGGCGGCTGCTAGTCAGCCCCGGCAGCATGGCGGCCGGTGGCGGCGGCATGACCTCATCCGGCTCCCAAAGCCAAAGGGGCGTAGAAGACGAGGCCATGACCACCACGGGCCAAACCACCGGGCATTCGGCCGCGCCCGGCCATGCCGCGCGCGGAAAAACCTTGATCCCCCTGGGCGCGGTGGCCGACGTGCGCGTGGTGAATGGGCCGGCGATGATCAAAAGCGAGAACGGCCAGCTCGTCAACTACGTCACGCTCATGGTCCGCGGACGCGATGTGGTGGGGTTTGTCGATGAGGCCCAGCGCGTCGTCGCCCAAAAAGTGCATCTGCCCGAAGGCGTCCACATCGAATGGAGCGGCGAGTTCGAGCACCAGGTCCGCGCGGCCAAGACGCTGCGCGTCGTCTTTCCCGTGGTGATCGTGCTGATCTTCATCATTCTTTATCTGACGTACAACGACTTGATGGACGCGGTGTTGATGATGCTGGCCGTGCCCGAAGCGTTGGCCGGCGGCGCGTTCTTCATGTACCTGTTTCCCAAAATCATGCAGGGCTGGGACGCCAAGCCGATGGATTTCAGCGTGGCGGTCTGGGTGGGCTTTATCGCCTGCTTCGGCATGGCCACCGAGACGGGCATCATCATGCTGGTTTACCTGCGCGAGGCGATCGAGCGTCGCGGCGGCCTGGAAAACATCGGCTCGCTGGCCGAATTGCGGCAGGCGGTCATCGAAGGGGCGGTGCATCGCCTGCGACCCAAGCTGCTGACCGAGGGCGTGGCGATCATCGCCATCTTTCCGATGGTCTTTGCCAAGGGCGTCGGCGGCGAGATTTTGGCGCCGATGGCCTTGCCCGTGCTGGGCGGGCTGTTGATTTCCGACGAAGTCGTTGACTTGTTCCTGCCCGTGCGATTCTACTGGGTGCGCCGCGGAAGATGGTTGAAACTGCAGGAAGAGAAACGGCACGCAGTGACCCAGCCGTCGCCGACAGCATCCTCGGAAGCCCCGGCGACCGTCGCCGTCTAGCTCCACGAGACCGATTGGAGAGCAGCACAACATTATTTGGAGGCGCGCTATGGAAAACACAACCCTCACGGCGGAGAACAAATGATCGAACTGTATTGAATGGCTGGCCGTTTTCAACTCCAGAAAGGTCCGATATGCGAGTCGCAGTGTTTTTTGGCGCCGCCCTGCTCGGCGCGACGGGTGTCTGGGGCGTACTGCAATCGTCGGCCCTCTCCCAAGGTTCGGGCAGCAGTCGGCTGACACCGCCGCGCCGCCAACCGGCGCGGGCGCAGACTCCGGCTGAGTTTCAGCAATCGTTCTGGCGATTCATCACGCGCACCTCGCCCTACCGCGATTGGGCCACCTGGCCGCAGGGCGAGGAGCAACCGCGCGAAGGCGCAGACCCGCACGGCCCTTGGGTCAAAACCTATGCCAACGCCACGGCCGCTGGCGACCCCAAAACGCTGCGGTATGGGTCGATTTTGATTAACGAAGAATACGACGCGGACAAAGAAACGCTGACGGCCATCTCGGTGATGTATTGCGTCAAGGGGACCGACCCGGCGCACTACGACTGGTACTGGATCAAGTACTCGCCCGATGGCTCGGTGGCCAAGGCCCCGGCCCAGGAAGGCGGCAAGCCGCTCGCGGGCAAAGTGCAAAGTTGCATCGCGTGTCATCAAAAGGCGAAGCGCGACCTCGTGTTCTCAAACGATCTGGATACGGGCGTCGGCGAGCGGGACGAAGAGCGCGAACCGCGAGAGGAACGATAAGCCGCGCCATGATGATCACCGACCTCGGCCGACACGCAGCGAGCGCCGCCGCAACCAACCTGGACGACGTGGCCGTGATCATTCCGGCACTGAATGAAGAGCATTCGCTGCCTCTGGTGCTGGGCGACTTGCCGCCGGTCGGGCGCGTGATCGTCGTCGACAATGGCTCGACCGACGCCACGGCCGAAGTTGCGGCGCAGCGCGGAGCCATCGTCATCAGCGAGCCGCAACGGGGCTATGGCGCGGCCTGCCTGCGCGGAATGGCGGCCATTGCGGAGGCAGTGGCCCGCGGCGAGCCCGCCCCGCGCGTGGTGGTCTTTCTCGACGGCGACTATAGCGACTATCCCGGGCGGCTGCCCGATCTGGCCACGCCGATTCTTTCCGGCGAGGCCGATTTCGTACTTGGCTCGCGGCTGCTGGGCCAGCGCGAGCCTGGCGCCATGCCGCCCCAAAGCCTCTGGGGCAACCGGCTGGCGTGCTTCCTGATGCGATTGCTGTTCCGCGCGCGCTACACCGACCTGGGACCGTTTCGGGCGATCGACTACCAATCGCTGGTGTCGCTACGAATGGTCGACCGCAATTTTGGCTGGACCGTCGAAATGCAGATTAAGGCAGCCCGCGCCGGCTTGCGGACCATCGAGGTGCCGGTGGCCTATCGGCGCCGCATCGGCCAGAGCAAAATCAGCGGCACGCTCTGGGGCACGTTGCGGGCCGGCTGTAAGATTCTGTATGTCATTTCCAAGTACGGCTGGGCGCGTCGATGATCGGCAAGAACGCCCCTAGTCTGCGATTGACACTGCTCGGCGCAGCTAGTGCCTTGGCCTACGCGGCAATTGCTCGTTGCGGTCAGAGCTTGCACGAGGAAGGCTCCGGCGGTCAATCGCTGCTGGCGATTCTCGGTTTATTCGGGGTTTGCTTCCTTTTCTATTTAGCGGCGGTCCGCGCCGCGGCGCAGTCCACACAAGACGCCAAATCGTTGGCGATCATCATCGGTGGGGCGATTGTTTTTCGCGCACTCTTGCTGTTCTCCGATCCGATTGAAGAAATCGACTTGTACCGTTATCTCTGGGACGGCGCGGCGACCACCAGCGGCGTCAATCCCTTCCGTTACAGCCCCGAGCAGGTGCTGAGCGCGCCGTCGGACGCCGAGCTGCCCGCCGATCTGGCTCGGCTGGTGGCCCTGCGCGACGACTCGCCCGAACTCCGGACGATCTTGTCCCGAGTTCACTTCGGCCAGTTGGTGACAATTTATCCGCCCGTCAGCCAGGCAGTCTTTGCCTTAGCCACTTGGACAATGCCGCGGGCGGCAAGCGTGATTACGCGCCTCACCGTAATGAAAGCCTGGTTCGTGCTGTTCGACCTGGCCACGCTTGCGCTCGTGTTCAGGCTGCTGTGTCTTTGCCGGCTGCCAATCGGTTTGTGTGTGGTCTATGCCTGGTGCCCGCTGGTCATCAAGGAGATCGCCAACAGCGGGCATCTCGACAGCCTGGCCGTGTTTCTCACCACACTTTCGCTTCATTGCTGGGTGCGCGCGCTGGAGCTGGGAACAGCGCCCGGCGACGCCCCGACCGATCTTCCGCACCGCGGTCGATGGGCGTGGCTCGCTGCCGGTGCGTTGGCCATGGCGGTCGGCGCCAAGTTGTATCCGCTCGTGTTGGCGCCTCTCGTAATCATGTCATGTGGGCGGCGGCTGGGTTGGCGCAAGGCGATTGGCCCCGCGAGTAGCTTTGTCTTGCTTACTGGGCTAGTTCTGTGGCCGATGGTTCCTCGCAGTCGACTGGGCCCCATTCCCGATGTGAACGTCATCGGCTCGCCCGACGAGACGTTGCCGCCCTTGCCTCCCCTCGAAGTCAACTCCTCGCCGCGCGACCCGAGCGAGAGTCTGCGGGCGTTTTTGAGCCGCTGGGAAATGAACGACTTTCTGTTTCTGTTGGCGATGGAAAATCTGCGGCCGACGCGCGGCCTGCCGCCGAACGAAGTCGCCTGGTTCTCTCTGCTGCCAGAAGGCTTCAGAGAGGCGGTCACCAGCACCGTGAGCGCGCGGTTAGAAGTCGACGCGTTGCAAGCGGCGTTTTATGTCAGTCGAGCGCTCACCTTGGCCATCTTTCTGTTTCTAGGCGCGTGGCTGGCATGGCGCGCGGGGCGCGCTGCGACTTCGTCGGCCTGGCTGCAATCCGCGTTTCTCACGATCGCCTGGTTTTGGCTACTCTTGCCAACCGGCAATCCGTGGTATTGGACGTGGGCGATGCCGCTGGTCGTGTTTGCGCGAGGCAGGGCCTGGCTGGCGCTCAGCGGCTTGGCGATGCTCTATTATCTTCGGTTCTGGCTGGTCTATCATTTTTCTGACACGCCGCTGCTGGGCACACGTTACCCCGGCCCGTGGTTTTTCGACTATGTGGTGACCTGGATGGAGTTTGCCCCCTGGCTCATCTGGCTGGCTGCGGTTTCACTGGTTCGATCACTACGAAAGAGTTAAAATCGTGGTTCGTAAAGCCGAACTCTGGAGATTTGATGATCATGAAAATTGAGCAAATTGGCGCCCTGCTTCTGCTTGGCCTTTTTCCGATTCCGTTGGCCGCTGCGAACGGGACCGGTATAAGCGATCGGGTTGTCGCCGTGCGCGTTCCGAACGATGGCCGTCCCGTGGCTGCTAAGTGCGACTCGCGCGGAACCATTCATCTGGTTTACGATTCGGACGATGGGCCGCGGTACGTTCGTTCCCTCGACAACGCCAAGACATTTAGTCGTTCGATTCCGATCGTCGACCAGGGATCGCGCAAGCCGGGCCTGGAATTTAGCGCTTGGGACTTGGCGGTGGGAAAGGGTGGCAGCGTCCACGTGGCTCTCAGCACGAACGCCTGGAAGCTCAAGCTGCCTCAGGAAGAATGGGCCTGTTTTTACGCGCGACTGGCTCCGAACGCCAAATCATTTGCGCCGCTGCGAAACGTTAATCACAAGCCCAGCGAAGGCTTTTCGCTGGCTGCCGACGGCCGCGGCAAGGTAACCGCCTGCTGGCTGTCGGACAAGCTCTATGCCAACGTTTCTCACGATGATGGAAAAACGTTCGGCGATACGGTGGAGATCGACGCCACATTCAATCCGTGCAACTGCTGCACCACGAGCTGCGCTTATGGCGACGACGGAAAGCTGGCAATTCTATATCGCGAGGAAACCAACAACGACCGCGACATGTTTTTCGTCTCGTGGGACCAGGACGCCAATCGGGTGCATCGCGCCCGCGTCAGCGGCGACTCGTGGAAGATCGATGCCTGCCCGATGACGTATTACTCGGTTTCGCCCGACCCGCTCGGTTTTGTGGCGGCCTGGCCGACGCGGGGCCAGGTCTATTTTGCTCGACTAGACAACCGCGGAAAGCCACTGTTTCCCGAAGTGAAGACAGCGGGCAACAGCGGCATGCGCACCGGCGTGCTTGCATTGAGCGATTCGGACGGTAATACGCTCGTGGCATGGAGCAAAGATTCTCAATTGGGCTGGCAGCAGTACGACCCACAGGGGCGGGCGATTGGATCGGCAAGCTCCGTCGAAAGCACCGGGAATGGCGTGGCCGGAGTTTTGACCAAGGATGGCCGCTTCGTATTATTCCGTTAGGCATCACATGACGACCGCATCCGACGTCGAAATCCCCCGCTCCTCTGGCCGCTGGTTGGTTGTGTGCGGTCTGGGCCTGGCTCTGCTGGCCATCGCCGCTTATGCCGCGCAGTTCGCCGCGCATCGGTTGCTGACGCCCTGGTATTTGCCGGTGGCCACTACGCTCGGGGCGGTGCTCATCGGCGCGGCGCTTGGGCGGAGGCGCGGCATCGGGCGGTGGGCGGCGTTGGTCGTCGTGGCGCTCTTGGCCGGCGCGGAATGGCTGTTTCTGTTTGCCACGCGGCTGCCCGAGTACACTGGACCGGTGGCGGTGGGCGAGAGATTTCCCTCGTTTGAAATCACGCGGGCCGACGGCACGCCCTTCGCCGGCGCCGACTTGCGGGACGATGGCAACAACGTGTTGGTTTTCTTCCGCGGGAGGTGGTGACCGTCTTGCATGATCGAGCTAGGTGAGCTCGAACGACGGCACGAAGATTTCGCGCGGCGTCACGCCCGTGTGATTGCCGTCTCGATCGAAGGGCGTGAAGAAGCGCAACGGACACAGGACGACTTTCCGCACCTGGTGGTGCTCACGGACCAAGATCGCACGCTTTCGGAAGCCGTGGACGTTATTCACCCTCACTCAGCGCCTGGCGGCGGTGATACCGCGGCCCCAACGACCATCTTGATCGACCGTGGCGGCACGGTGCGGTGGCTCTATCGTCCGTCCCGCGCCATTAGCCGGCTTTCGCCCGACGAGGTGCTGGCGGCGGTCGACCGTCATCTCACGAGCGAGTAAACTGCGCTCATGGCCGAACCGTTCATCGCCGTCGATATCGGCAATAGCCGGATCAAGTTCGGACTCTATACGGCGGACAATCTGCGGGCAGCCGGTCGCGAGCTGCCCGAACCGTCGAAGACGCTTGATCTCTCGCCTGCGCCCGAGGCGTTTGCGGCGGTGGCCGATTGGTTGGCGCCTTCCATGCCAAAGGCCCTCCGCTGGTGGATCGGCAGCGTCGAGCGGAATTTTGCCGCGCAACTGGTCGATTGGCTGCGCGCAGGCGGAGTCTCCCAAATTGTGCTGCTGGCGTCGGTCGATCTGCCGCTGACCGTTGCGGTGCCGCGGCCCGACATGGTAGGCATCGACCGCTTGTTGGCGGCGCTCGCCATCAACCGGTTGCGCATGCCCGATCGGCCGGCGGTGGTGGTCGATTTGGGCACCGCCGTCACGGTCGATCTGGTTTCGCGCGACGGCGCGTTTCTGGGCGGGGCGATCATGCCGGGCATCGGCCTGGCCGCGCGGGCCTTGCACGAGTTCACCGACCTGCTGCCAAGGCTCGACATGACCACGCTGGCCGAGCCTCCACCAGCCCTGGGCACCGCCACAGTCGAGGCGATGACATCCGGCATTTATTGGGGCGCGATCGGCGGCGTGCGGCACTTGATCGAGCTGCTCGAAGCCCACGTCGGCTCGCCGGCGCAAATATTCCTCACCGGCGGCGCGGCGGCTGCGGTGGCGAAACTGGTGTCGCCCCATGCCGTCTACCACCCGCATTTGACGCTGGCCGGCATCGCCCTGGCCGCCAGTCAACGCCGATGAAACACGCTCGCAGCTTTGTACCGGTCGCGGCCGAGTCGCATTTTCCGATTCAGAACTTGCCGTACGGCGTGTTTCGGCCTAAGGCTGGCGGCGAGCCGCGCGCCGGCGTGGCCATCGGCGAGCTGATTCTCGACCTGTCGGTGATCGAGCGCGAAGAATTGCTGCACGTGCCCGGTGCGACGGGCGAACGACTGTTCGACCGCCCGTCGCTGAATGCCTTTATGGCCCTGGGCCGCGAAGCGTGGAGCGCCGTGCGAGCGCAGCTCATCGAGCTGCTCAGCGAAGACGCGCCGACGCTGCGCGACGATGAGGCCCTGCGGCGCGAGGCCCTCGTACCCGCCACCGAGGCCGAACTGCTGCTGCCCGTCGAGATTGGCGACTATACCGATTTCTATTCATCGCGCGAGCACGCCTCGAATGTCGGCGCCATGTTTCGCGGTCCTAAGAATGCTCTGCCGCCCAATTGGCTCTGGCTGCCGATCGCCTATCACGGCCGGGCGAGCTCGGTGGTGGTCAGCGGAACCGATCTCCATCGGCCGTGCGGGCAAACCCAGGCCGACGACGCCCAAGCGCCTACCTTCGGCCCTGCACGAGCGGTCGACTTCGAGCTGGAGCTAGGCTATTTCATGGGGCCGGGCAATCGCTTGGGCGAGCCAATTGGCGTCGAACGCGCGGCCGAGCATGTATTCGGCATGGTGCTGGTGAATGACTGGAGCGCCCGCGACATTCAAAAGTGGGAGTACGTGCCGCTGGGGCCGTTCCTGGCCAAAAGTTTTGGTACGTCGATCTCTCCCTGGGTAGTGACGTTCGACGCACTCGAACCGTTTCGCACGGCCGGACCGACGCAGGATCCGCCGCCGCTGGAATATCTGCGTTCGCGCGGAAATTGGAACTACGACATCCAGCTTGAAGTCTGGCTGCAGGCCGCGACCATGCCGCAACCGCGCCGAATCTGCCAGACGAATTTCAAGCAGCTCTATTGGAACATTTGCCAGCAGGTAGCCCATCACACGGTCGCCGGCTGCAACCTGCGGACCGGCGACCTCTTGGCGTCGGGCACTGTCAGCGGTCCCGGCGCCGACCAGCGCGGCTCGTTGTTGGAACTGACCAGCGGCGGCAAGCATCCGCTGCTTTTAGAAAACGCGGTCGAACGCCGGTTTTTGGAAGACGGCGACCGAGTGACCATGACCGGCTGGTGTCAGGCCGACGGTTATCGCGTCGGCTTCGGCGAAGTCACGGGACGGTTGTTGCCGGTGAGATGACTTGTGGTGCAGGCGTCCCGCATTTGGATGAGGGTGCGTCGCACAGGAGCCCGACGCGTAAGCGAGGGAGAGCCTCTGATCGGTTTTGACGTTCAAAACCGGTAATTGTCGGGAACAGGCATGTGGCACAGCCGCCCTCGGCTGTGCATCGCCGACGCAGTCGGCGTCGCCCAACCAGCCGAGGGCGGCTGGTCCACATGCCGACTTTGAATGTAAGAATCAATTGGGGAACGCCCTCCGTGGCGTTCCGCGCGAGGCGAGTTGACGTCGAATCGCAGTTCACGGAACGCCACGGAGGGCGTTCCCTACAGA
>DATFDL010000248.1:0-4858 GCA_035252155.1 Pirellulales bacterium
TCCAGGCCGACGTTGCCCAGCGGGATGACCGCGCTCACCGCGTTGTTGGCAAAGTCGACGAGCGTGAAGTTGCCCGTGCTCATGTCGCGCATCAACATGTCGGTCTCGTTCGGATTGCCGCTGAAGTCGGCAAACCCGACCACCGCCAGGCCCGGAGCGATATTGCCCAGCGCGATCGCTGCCGTGACCTGTCCGTTCTGGAAGTCGTAGAGCTCGAAATCGCCGTTGTTGACGTTGCGCGCCAGCAAGTCGGTCTCACCCGGACGGCTGGAAAAATCGCCCGCGCCGGCGAACTGCCATTCCGACCCGAGATTGCCGAGCTGGGTGACCGACGTCACTTGATTGTTGCCGAACTCGACCAGCTCGACATTGTCGTTTCTGGTATCGCGCATCAGCAAGTCCGTTTCGTTCGGCTTGCCGCTGAAGTCGCCGAACCCGAACACCTGAACCTGCAGACCGACGTTGCCCAACGCGGTGGCGAACGGCACGCCGTTATTGCGAAAGTCGTAAAGCTCGAAGTCGCCGTTGCGGGTATCGCGCATCAGCATGTCGGTCTCGCCCGGATTGCTGGAGAAGTCGCCGAAACCGGCGACCTGTACCTGCAATCCGACGTTGCCCAGCAGGATCGGAGTGCTGGCATTATTGTTGCTCACGTCGACGATCTCGAACGAGCCGGTCGTCATGTTGCGCAACAACATGTCGGACGTGCCGCTGCCGCTGAAATTGCCGAGCCCGACCGTCTGCCAGGGCAGACCGATATTGGTCAGCAGGAAGGCCGCCGGCGCAGCGTTGTGGACGAAATCATAGATCGCGTAATCGCCGGTCGAAGACCGGAAGTTTATCAGGTCGGCACTGGTGCCGGCCGGTGGAGCCGGATTCACATGCACGGTCTGCGAACTGCTCGCCGTGCCCGGGGCGTCATCGGCAAGCGTCACGGTTGCGACAAATGCGGCAGAGCTCGCATACGTGTGCGAGCCGCTCACCGTGAACGCGCCGTTGTCGCCTGATACGGTGCCGGTCGTGGTCGTGCCGTCGCCCCAGTTGATGGTGCCGATGAGGTCGCCGGCGAGCGCGGCCGTATCGGCGTCGCTGAAGTTCGCGGCGATCGACGCCTGGCCGGAATGGAGTGCCGCGCCGCCGCCCTGCGACGCGAGAGCATCGTTCTCGGCGACGGCCACGGTGCCGCTGAACATGGTCTGCGACTGATCGGCGGTGTGGGTCAGGGTCACGCTGGCCTGGTCGTTGCCCTCGTCCGCGTAGGCGTGGGCACCCTGGACCGTGAACGCGCCGTTCGAGCCGACGACCGTGCCGGCCGTCGCCGGCGTGCCGTCGCCCCAGTCGATCGTGGCCGTGAAGTCGCCCGCCGTATCGCCAGGCGTGTTGTCGGTGAAGGTGGCGATCGTGGAGTTGGCCAGCGCCGTGTGCTCGGTGGCGGACGTGAGCAGAAAGTGGCCGGCAAAATTGATGGCGGCGGAGCCGCTAGCCGATGCAGTGGCGGTGCCGGGCGGGTCGTCAGCCACCGTCACCGTGAGCGTATCGTTGCCGCCGGTCGTGTAGGTGTGCGAGCCGGTGACGGTAAACTGACCGCCGCCGCCCGAGATCGTACCGGTGCTGCTCGTGCCGTCGCCCCAGGCGATGGTGGCGGTGAGATCGCCCGCCAGTTGGCCGGTGAAAGCGTCGGTAAAGGTCGCCACCTGCACGCCGTTGAACGCCTTTCCGGGATTGCCGCTGATGTTGTCGCCGGTGACGACGAAACTGTCGGCATCGCTGACGGTGAGGAACCCGCTCACCGAAGCCGTGTCGCTGGTGGAATTGTCGGTCAGCGTCGTCGTGATCAAGCCGCCGTCGATCTCGTCCGCATAGGTGTGCGGTCCACCGGACACGGTGAACGAGCCATTGGCGCCGGAGATGGTACCGAACGTCGTGGTGCCGTCGCCCCAGTTGATATGCGCGGTGAAGTCGGCCGCCGTATCGGCCAGATTGCTGTCGGTGAAGGTGGCAGTCTGCGTGCCGGCGGCAATCGGCGTCCCTTCGGCGATGTCGAAATTCGCCGCAGTGCCCGGCGCCAGGCCGATGCTCGCGGTGCTGGTGGCGCTGGCGTTCGCGGTCGCCTGGCCATCGGCCGCATCCTCGGTCACGTCGACGACGATCGTGTCCTTGCCGTTGTGCGTATAGGTATGCGAGCCGGTGACCATGAAGGAGCCGGCCGCGCCCGAGATCGTGCCCGCACTCGTCGTGCCGTCGCCCAGTTGATGGTGGCGATGAAGTCGCTGGCGACGTTCGGTGCGGGCGTGTTGACGAGATTTCCCTGCAAATCGCTGAAGGTCGCCACCTGGACGTTGTTGAGCGCCTGGTTCGGGCTGCCGCCGAGCGTCGTGCCGGTGGCGTCCAGCACGTCGTTGTCGGCCACCGTGACCGTACCGGATGCGGTCGTGGTCGCATGGTCGGTGGTGCGCTCGATATTCGCCGTCACGGTGAACAGGCCTTCGTCGGCGTAGGTGTGCCCGCCTGCCGTGACCGTGAACGATCCGTTCGCGCCCGACACGGTGCCGGCCGTGACGGTGCCGTCGCCCCAGTCGATCGCTGCGGTGTAATCGCTGGCCGGAAGAGCGCCGGAATTATCCGCAAAGGTGGCGACTTCGGTGCCGCTCGGAATGGCGATAAACTCAGTCGCCGACTGCAGCGTCTCGGCGCCGCCAAAGCCGATCGCGGCGGTCGTGAACGCGGTCCCGGAGGCCGCATCGGGGAAGTCGTCGTTCATGAAGGTGGTGATGGTGAAGTCGCCGGCGGTCGCGTAGGTGTGCGAGCCGCTGACGGTGAACGCGCCGCTGCCGCCGCTCAACGTTCCGCCCGTCGTGGTGCCGTCGCCCCAGTCGATCGACACCGTGAAATCGCTCGGCAGACTGGCGGTGTTGGTGGGGTCGCTGAACGTCGCCACCGTCACATTGCTGAGCGCCTGGTTCGGGTTGCCGACGATGGTCGGAGCGCTATGGCCGTTCAAGGTATCGGTGTCGTCGACCGCAATGGTGCCGGTCAGAGCGAGCTGCGAATTGTCCGCGGTGCGAACGATCGTGACCGACGCGTTCTCAAAGGCCTCGTCGGCGTAGGTGTGGCCGCCTTCGACCGTGAACGCGCCGTTCGAGCCCACCACCGTCCCGGCCGTCGTGGCGCCGTCGCCCCAGACGATGGTCGCGGTAAAATCGCTCGCGGTAGCGCCCGGCGTCGTATCGTGGAAGCTCGCGACATCGGTCGTGCCGGGGAGCGCCTGGTCCTCGAACGCCGAACTGAGATCGAACTGCCCGTTGAGCTGCGTGGTCATCTGAGCCTCTGCCGACGGCCAACGGCGCGCGGCACGTCTTGAGCGATGGCCGGCGCGTATTCCGCACCGTCGCCTGCCCGACCATTTAGCTTAGCGGGCGGCCGCTCGGCGTCAATGTTCCGGTTTTTGCAATTACTGCGCTATTTTTTTGCGAGTTCCAGCAATCGACGCCGCCGCCGCGGATGGCGAAGACGAAGCAGACCGCCCCGATCAGAGCATAAGGCAGTTCCCGGATACCGCTTCACTCATCCGCTACGCGCTGAGCTGGTGTCGCCTGTCTATAGTTCCTTGCCGATAAGGCGGTCGGCGGAATATGGGCCACCCCCCCGCAGCGCGATGGCGAACATGATGAGACCCCACATGAGCGGAAATTCGTAACCTCCCCCGGGAGCGGAAAAGCCAAACCCATGCGGGAAGGAAACAAAAAATGTGATGAAGAACATCTCAGTGGCCACCGCGGCTGCGAAAAACCGCGTCAATAGTCCAAGCACGATGCAGATAGCTCCAACGGTTTCCAAAAACATGGCGACGGCGCCAAACGCCTCAGCTGGGAAAAATCCATTCTTGGCCATCGCGGCCGCAACAGCCGCCAAGCCGAATTTAAATTTAAGCGAGCCATGAACGAGCAAGATGGCGCCAGCAGTTACGCGAATTATCAGATAGGAATACTCGTATGCCCAGTCGTAAAACCCCGCGAGGCTCGGAAAAAACAGTGCTGGCCTGGTCCCCTTACCGTTCATGATAACCACCCTCCCAGTCATGCGAGTTCGTTTACCCGCGTCTAGCACGCAGCCCGTCGACCGAAAAGGCTGCCAGCGATAAAACCCCGGCGACCCGCGGCTTATTCAGCTCCGAAATCACAACATGGCGCCTTTTGGCGACGCTGCGCATGGAGGTCCGGCAGGATGGGCATGAGCGGCGCTCTCACCGCGGCCTTCGGGGGGAGATGCGTATCGTGTGCGCGTCGATGGTGACGTTGAAGCGCGACAGGAAGCTCAATCCCAGCAAGCCGTCGGCGTGAAAAGCGGCCGCACTGTCGGCCTCGACGACGACCGGCACGCCGGTCGCCTTGAGCGAGCGCAGCTGAATGGTCGATGCCCGGCCGAGCTTGCCGTCGGCGACGCCGTTGGCGGTGAGAACGTGGACCGACCTGCCTTCGTCCAGCTCGATGCCGGCTTTCCTGGCGAAACTCTCTTTCAACAAGACGAAACTTGCGCCGGTATCCAGGACCAAAGTCGCGCCGGTGCGATTGACCGTGACCGGCAGCGTGAGGACGCCGCCGCGACGCGCCAGCGGAAAAGTCTCGGTCCCGCCGCTTGTCGCGGCCGTGCAGCCGCCCTTGGCGGCATAATCGGCCACCACGGCGCGACTCTGGCTGGTGTCGTGCCGCGACGGGTCGAGCGCCACCCATCGCTCGATCGCCAGCATGGCGTCGCAAAATTGGCCGAGCTTCTCGTAGTCGCGCGCCATCTTGTAGTAGCTGACGCTGCTGATGCGGTCTTTGTTGCCGAACAGCTCGATCGCCGTGATGTAGTCGTC
>DATFDL010000249.1:0-3642 GCA_035252155.1 Pirellulales bacterium
AATTGGAGATTGCCGTCGGGTATGTCGAGGCGGTCGGCGTGCATTGCGTGACGCTCGACGGCGAGCGGCTCTGGCGAAACCCTGTCGCCGAGAGCGTGTTGGGACTCGGCGTCAGCGAGCCCGATCGCCGGGGCCGGCGACGCTTGCTGGCAACCGACGGGCTGATCGTGCCCATCGACGCCGACGGAAACGACCTGCCGCCGATCGGTGCCGCCGACGCATTTTTACGGACGATCTTCACCGCCGATCTCGATGGCGACCGAAACGCCGAGTGGTGCGCGATCGCCCTGCAGTGGCAGGGCGAGGGTGCCTTGGGCTCGAACCTGGCCCTGGGGCTTTCGCCGCGCGGCGAAGAGTTTTGGAGGCACGAGCTGGCCGAAGGCGAGCACCAGCATTCCGCCTTCGAGTCGGTGGCGGCCGGCGATCTGTTGGGGTCGGGCGTGGGTCAATGGATCATCGCCGGGGCTGACGGTTCGATTCATCTCGTGGCAATTGATGGCAGTTTGATCGATCAATTCAATTACGGCGCCGCGCCCAGCGGCATGGCCGTCGCCCAGCTCGACGGCCGCCCCACGTTGCTCATCGCGACCGACCAGGCGGTCGAAGCCTGGCAGTTCGAACCGCTCCAGCAAGACGACGAAACCGATGCGACCGAACCACGTTAAGCGAAAGCTGCAGAGCGGCGGCGTATCGATCGGCACGTTCGTCTTTGAGTTCAACACGACGGGCATCGGCCGACTGGCGGCCCAAGCCGGGGCCGAATTCGTCGTCTTCGACATGGAGCATAGCGGTTGGAGCGTCGAGACGATCCGCACGCTCATCGCCGCCACGCGATCGACCGAGACGATTCCGCTGGTTCGCATACCGGCCACCGAGTATCATTTTGTGGCGCGCGTGCTCGACATGGGCTCGATGGGGGTCATGATTCCGATGTGCGAGAGCGCGGCCCAGGCGGCGTCGCTGGCGGCGGCGGCCAAGTACCCGCCCGTCGGCCGTCGCGGAGCGGCCTTTGCCGTGGCCCACGACGACTACGCCGGCGGCGACATCGTCGAAAAGATGCGCGAGGCCAACCAGGAGACGCTGCTCATCGCCCAGATCGAGACGGCGGCCGGCGTGCAGAACGTCGAAGCCATCGCGGCGGTCGACGGCATCGACGTGCTGTGGATCGGGCATTTTGATCTGTCGAACTCCCTGGGCGTGCCCGGCCAGTTTGAGCATCCGCAATTTCTCGACGCGGTCGCGCAGGTGCTGAAAGCCTGCCGGAACCACGGCAAGGTTGCGGCCTTTATGGCGAGCGACTGCGCCGGCGGCAAAAAGCTGCTCGACCAAGGATTCCGAATGCTCGCCTACGGCGGCGACTTGTGGCTGTATCAAACCGCCTTGCGCGAGGGCGTCACCGCGCTGCAATCGCATGCCGGTGCTAAGCAATAAGCACCAACGCTTCGGCCTCTGAATCGGTTTTGACATTCAAAACCGATAATTGCGAGAACGGGCATGTGGCACAGTCGCCCTCGGCTGTGCATTGCCGACGTAGTCGGCGTCGCCGAACCCGCCGAGGGCGGCTGGTCCACATGCCGATTCTGAATATCAAAACCGATTTGTGAACGGACCCCCTTGCCGACGGGTGGGGGGCAGAGCGAGACAGACCGGCCACAAGGGCCGGGGCTACCGGCCATCGAACGTCTTGCCCTCGATCCTTGCGATCGCCTCGCGAAACTCCCGCGGTATCGGCTGCGGTGTGTGGGCGCGATAGTCGAACACGACCAGCGTCGAGCTGGCGTCGGCCACGACGGCCTGCTGCGACTCGCTGACGATGACGTGCTCCATGGTCACGCTGCTGCGGCCCAACCGTGTGACGCGCGTACCGATGCGCACGCTGTCGGGATACGTGACCGGCCGGCGAAAGTTGCAATGGATCGCGGCCAGAATGGGGCCGATCGGGTTTTGCTGGCTGGGGCCGTCGAGCCCGGTTTGCAGCAGGTAGGCGATGCGTCCCGACTCGCACCACCGCAGATAGACCGTGTTGTTCACATGCTGAAACGCGTCTTGATCGCCCCATTGCACCGGCAACGCGGTCACCACGGCAAAATCGGCCAGCGGGTCATTCATTGGCACTGCTCGCTTGCATAGAGTTACATCGTTGGCCCAACGAGTCCATTAATGGGTAGCGTTTCGAGATCGAGTTGGTCGCCCACCCACCGATCGTCCCTGAGCGGCTTGTGCAAATTTGCACAAGCCGTAAATACCCGAGAAATTCATCCTTCACCACCCCCGCCAGCGGGAGGCTGCATGCGTGCGCGACGCGGACTGCGATTGCGATACCAGGCTGGTTCTTTTTCGCAGCCGCCCCTCGCCCATTGATTTGCCCGGCCATCCTCAAAAAACGCACCCTTGCCGGTGAACAATCTGAAGACGATCCACCAATTCTGTCGGGGAAACGCTGAAAGGCGGCATTTACTTGCGAAGAACAAGCCCCCTCTGCCTCGCTTGCGTTCTGCAACATCCGCTTACGAAACATGTTGCCGCATCGTCCTCAAACATCAACCTCTGCTGATGCAAGCGCTGGTCCAGCATTCGGGATTCAGGGGTCGGCATTCAGGGTAACCCCGGCCAACCGCCGCGCGTATAGTAGGCATCACGCTCCGCCGTGATGAGCCCCTTCTTTCAACTTTGCCGCGCGTACCGCAGGCGTCACCCTCCCGCGTGATGGCCCCATCGCCTCTTCGCCATGTCGCCTCTTCGCCCTACCCCCCCGCTCCCTGCATCGTACCAACCAAGTGGCTTGGTCGGTTTTCGCGGCAAATTTGCTTCTCCAATTCGTCGAGTTCGCCGCGGTCTTCGTCGGCGACCACGCGTTTGGCCAGGCGACCTTCGAGCACGCTGGCGTCGGCGATGAGCCGCTCGGCCAGATCAAGGCCCAAGAGCGACTTGATCGCCGCCCCCAGGGCCTGATTGCCCGTCTCGTCGTCGGCCAGATAGCGAATCTTTTCGGCGTCTAAAGAAGAAAAGCTGCGAGATGCCCAGCGGCATCAGCTCTTCGACCAACTGCGGCCAATTGTCCGAAAGCCAACGATCGTGCTTTCCGTCGCAAGAAACATGGAGCGACTCGCGGAGCTTTCCTTCTTTCACTTGCCAGGCCCGGCGCACCGCGTAGATGTGCTCTTGTCTCGATGGTGAACAAGATGGCGAGCTAGTGCGCATTTCGCGCATTTTTTGCGACCCCATCCAGCTCGTCTGGATGGTGAAGGAGACCGTTGCCGGCAATGCCGCTCAGCAGAATCTGATTCACCATCCAGTCGAGCTGGATGGGGTCTGTTGCAGTTCATTTTAGCGCCTTTGCTAGCTCACCCTCTCGTTCACCGATCCGCACAAGGCGGATGGGGTCCACCACCCCGCGCGCACGACCCCCTCTCCCTCCGGGCATCGGTATCTACACATCTGCCGAATCGTGGTAACGTCGCCCGGATGGGATTCCAATTCCGCCGATGGATCGGCGACTGCAGCGTCGGTATTTGATGTTGGTTAAAGCACATTGCCGAGCGGCCAGCGAACTTGCGGCCGGAGTCGGGCATGCTGCCCATGCCGGCGATGCCTGGGCTGCCACTCAAGGTGCTTGGCGGTTTCTTAACAATGAACAAGCTG
>DATFDL010000250.1:0-2689 GCA_035252155.1 Pirellulales bacterium
TACTTCTTCGTGAGCGTCCTGTCGTCGGCGCTCACGCTCTATGGCTTCAGCTTTCTCTATGGCATCGGCGGCTCGACCGATCTGGCCGCCCTGCAGGCCGCCCTCACCGACTCGGCCAGCCGAATGTCGTCGCTGGGAATGGTTGCCTTGGTGCTGGTCTTCGCGGGCATCGGCTTTAAGATCACCGCCGTGCCGTTTCACTTTTACGCCCCCGATGTTTATCAAGGCACCACCAACGGCAACGCGGGCGTGTTGGCCGTGCTGCCCAAGATCGCGGGCTTCGTGGCGCTGATGCGCATCGTGGCCGTGGCCATGCCCGGCTTGGAGGCGTACGGTTGGAAAATTGCGCTGGTTCTTTCGGTCTTCACCATGACGTTGGGCAGCGTGCTGGGGCTTTGGCAAGACAACATCCGCAGGTTGCTGGCGTATTCATCGATCGGCCATGCGGGCTATATGCTCATCGGTCTGGCGGTCGGTTTAGCGGCGGCCAGGCCGGCCGCGGGCGAAGCGGCCGCCTTCGATGGCTTGGGCGCCTTGCTTTTTTACCTTGCCCTCTATGCCCTGGCGACGACCGGCGCGTTCGCCGCGCTCACCTTTCTGGGCGGCGACGGCAAACAAATCGACGACGTCGATGAGTTGGCCGGACTCGGACGCAGCCATCCGCTCACGGCGATCTTCCTGGCGATTTTCATGTTCAGCCTGGCGGGCATCCCGCCACTGGCCGGCTTCTGGGGCAAGTTCACAATCTTCGGCAGCGCCTTGAATCTTGACGAAGCCGGCCTGGCCGAGCCCCGCATTCGCACCTGGTTTTTGGCGTTGGCCGTGATCGGCGTGCTCAACGCCGCCATCGCGGCGGCCTATTATCTGCGGATCGTGGCAGTGATGTATTTTCGTTCGCCGGTTCAAACGCCGCGGGGCACCGGCGGGCGCGGCGCGGCGATCTCCGCAGCTTTGTGCGCCGTGCTGATCGTGCTGTTGGGCGTTTTTCCCAGCCCTTTGGTGAGCGAAGCGACCGAAGCCAGCGTGGCGGTGCGTTCCGCGCGGCCGGCTGTGGTGGGGTCGGCGACCTTGGCGAGGCATACGACGGACGCCGGGACGCGGAGAGGGGGAGACGCGGAGAAACACCGGATAAAGTTCTCAAAGCAGTAATCGCGCTGCAAGGCTCCGTATCATCTAAGCTTCCATTCTGCCCATCTCCGCGTCCCAGCGTCTCCCCTGCTCCCCATGCCCTCTCGTCGCGGTAGCGCCGCTTCACTCGCCAGGCTGCTCGACGCCGTGGCCGAGCCCATCTACGCCGTCGACGCTGAGCGAAGCATTGCCTTCTGCAACGAGGCCTGCCTGACATGGACGGGCTGCGCGGCCGATGAATTGCTCGGCCAGGAATGCCGCTACCACGCGGGCGAAGGTTTGCCTCGTGCGGCGGCCGTGGCGGCGGCGCTTTGCCCGCCGCCGGCCGCGCTGGCCGGACGGCAGGTTTCGGCCGAAGTGGTACTGCCGATGGCCGAGTTGGCCAAGCGCGTGGCCGACTTCATTCCCTTGCGAAACGGCGACGGCCCCGCGCAAGGCGTCATCGTTCTTGTGCGAGCGGCAACGTCGAACAACGCGGACGAAGACGCATTGGCGAGTGACACAGCCGGGGCGAAGCTCCATGCTCGTCTGCAACGGTATCGCCGCCAGTTGGCTTTGCGCGGACACGTCGACCGGCTGTGGGGTAACAGCCCGGCCATGAAGCAGGTGCGCTCGCAGGTGTTGATGGCGGCCGGCAGCACCGCCAGCGTACTGGTGCTCGGCCCGCCGGGCAGCGGACGGGGGCATGTGGCCCGCGCCATTCACTACGGCGACGGCGCGGCGGAGGCGGGGCCGCTGGTGCCGCTGACCTGCCCGTTGCTTGATGCCGACTTGCTGTCGGCCACACTCCGCTCGCTGATGAAAGCCCGTCCCGAGCATCCGCGGCCCGCTACATTAGTGCTGGAAGAGATCGATTCCCTCGCCGAAGCAGCCCAGGTCGAGTTGGCGCGATTTCTCGTCGGTGGACGGTTTCCGGCGCGTGTGGTTTCGACGGCCAGAATGCCGCTGAACGAGCTCGCCTCGCGCGGCACGTTTCGTTCCGACCTGGCCTGTCTGCTGTGCACCGTGACCATTCGCTTGCCGCCGTTGACCGAACGCCCGGCAGACGTGCCCCTGGCGGCCCAGTGGTTTCTGGAGCTGGCCAACGCCCGATCGGCCAAACAACTCGGCGGCTTCTCGGCCGAAGCACTCGACCAATTGGCGGGCTACGCCTGGCCCGGCGATCTGAGCGAGTTGGAATCGATCGTGACCGAGGCCCACGCACGCGCGGAGACTCACGAGGTCACTCCGCGCGACTTACCGCCGCGGCTCGCCTTGGCAGCCGAAGCAACCGCTCGGCCGCGAAAAACCGACGAGAACATCCTGCTCGAAGATTTTTTGGGCAAGATCGAGCGGGAGCTGATCGAACGCGCGATGAAGCGCGCCAAGGGCAACAAAACCAAAGCCGCGCGGCTGCTGGGCCTGACCCGGCCACGGCTTTATCGCCGCCTGGTGCAACTCGGGCTGGAGCCGCCCGGCGACGAAAGCGACTCATGAATGAGAGGCCGACGAATGCTCCCTGAACCGTGAGTTTGATCGTCAAAAGTGTTGACGGCAGGCGCCCACCGGTGCCACGGCATCC
>DATFDL010000251.1:0-4567 GCA_035252155.1 Pirellulales bacterium
CACGGCGTCGCCGGCTGCCGCGTCGGGCGTGCCAACGGCCACGCCCTCGATTCACAAACGCCCGTATCGCAAGACGCCGCCCTGGCGGCAGCCCGCGGTGCTCGGCACGGTCGGCGCGCTCATCCTTTTCTCGGCCGCCGCCTACTACCTGGCGACCAGCGGCATGTTGTCTACCGAGGTCGTGAAGAACGAACCGAACGAAGTCAAGCCGACCGCCGTCAAGCAGAATTCCAAGTCCGCAGTCCGCCCCGATGCCGAGCGGCCGGGCAGCGTCGCGGCCGATTCGCCGCCCGACACGACAGCCCCATCGAACGCGCCGCCGTCGGCCGACAAGTCGGGCTTGGAAATCGTCGAGGCCACTTGGGGCGCGGGCGAACAATGGACGAACGTCACCGAGGCCGTTCGCAAGCTGGTCAAAGACAACCGGCTGATGACGATGGTGTGGGATACATTGCTCGACGTACCCCAGGACGCCGCCGCCGGGCCAGCGAAATGGTTGCGACTGCGATACCGGTCGCGGGGCGAAACGTATTCGGCCTCGTACCCCGGCGCATTCTTTATTTATCTCGACGGCAACCCTCCCGCGCCGCCCACCGACTCGCCCGATGGCTTGGAGCTGCTGGAGGCCCGCTACGGCGCTGGAACAACCTATGTCGATGTGCTGCCCCAGGTGCGGCAGCATTTGCGCAACGGCCGCCTGTCGGTGCCGGCCGACCAGTTCGCCTCGGCGGCCGCCGACGAACTGGCCAAAGTGGGCATGGGTCCGACGGTCTTCAAGGTGTTATGGGTTCGCTACCGAAATCGCACCGGCGAACATTCGTCCTACGCTTGGAACTCTGATCTGCTGACCATCGAATCGGCCTTGCCCGCCACCACCGGTCCCCCGGTAAACCTGCTGCCGCTGATCGACGCCCAGCGAGACGCAGTCTGGGGAACATGGTCGAAGCGCGACGGACAACTGCTGGCGCCGGCCGAGGTGGCGGCGAGAATCCAAATTCCTTTTGACCCGCCTGATGACTACGCGCTGACGGTTGTCAGCGAGGCCGACGGCGAATTGATCGACGTGAGCGCCGGCCTGGTCGTTGGCGGCCGCCAGGTGTTGGCAGCCATCGATGGCGGCAGCGACGCGCTGATTTCGGGCCTGGCGCTGGTCAACGGCGCCTGGCAGATGCAAGACAAGAACCCCACGAAGCCTCGGCGTTTGGCCCATCTGCTCGAGCAAGGTCGTCCGAACACGCTCACCTACATTGTCAGGCCCACGAGCGTGCGGATGCTGCACGAAGGCGCCGAGGTCGTCCGCTGGTCGGGCGACCCGCGCACGTTCGCGGTGCCGCCCACCTGGCAAGTTCCCCACCCGCGCAGGCCTTATCTACAATCGTACCGTGCGCCGTTTCGCGTGACGAAGCTTGAGCTGGTCCCTTTGGCGCCGGACAAATCGCCCGTGCTCGTCGCCGCCGAGCCGGGCGCCGCGATCGACCTGCTGGCGAACTTCGATCTAAAGCGCGATGCCCTGAGAGAAGGCTGGCGTTGCGATGGCGCGGAGCTCGTGTCGCCCGAATCGGAACACCGCCCGATGCAAGTGCAGCTTCCTGCCGTCGTGCCCGCGGACTATCAGCTTGATGTCGTCGCCGAGCGCGCATCGGGCAACGACTGCCTGGTGCTCACCGTGCCCGTGCAAGGCACCCACGCATCGCTGCTCATTGATGGCAGTCAAGGCACGAAGACCGGCATGCAGATGCTCGACGGCAAGGATTTTATGTCGAACGATGTTACACGGCAGGCCAAAATTTTTGCCGATGGCAAGCCGCACAACATCACCATCCGTGTCCGCAAGAACCACGTGCGGCTCGTTTGCGACGGCAACCCGCTCGTCGATTGGTCGGGCGACATCACGCGGTTGAAGCCGTCGGAAACGGTCCGCTACCATGACCGCATCTATTTGGGCAGTTGGTATTCACGCTACCGTCTGACCAAGATTGCCCTGACGCCGCTGAGTCCCGAGGGCGCAGGTGAGCCATCGTCGGCCTTGGCGGGCCAGCCGGTCGATCTGCTCAAGCAAATCGACGTTACCCGCGATGCCGTGCACGGCGATTGGAAGATGGAGGACGGCGTGCTGGTCTCTCCCCGCGAGCGGTTCTCAAAACTGCTGCTGCCTCCGCCGCCGGCGGAAGAATATCGCCTGGTGGCGGTGGTCGAGCGGCTGGGCGGCCGTTACGGGCTGGGCGTGATCTTGAAGGTCGGCCAGCACCGGGTGATGCTCTCGATCGACGGCTTCGACGGCAGCCTCTCCGGACTAGAGAACATCGCGGGCAAGAGCTTTCCCACGCATGAGTCGACTTACAAGGGGCGGCTGCTCGAAGATGGCAAGCCGGCCACAGTGGTGTACACGGTGCGACGAAACTCGATCGAGGTTGCGCTCGACGGCCGCCCGATCGTCTCTTGGGAAGGCGATCCGGCCACGCTTGTCCTGCCGCCCGATTGGCAGGTGCCCGACCCAAGCCGGTTGGCGCTGAGCGAGTTCGATACGATGTTGCGCATTCACAAGCTGGAGATCTCGCCGTTGGGACTCCCAACGCCAGGCGATTCAGTGGCAACCAGGCCAAAGCCGCCTGATCGCCCGATCGACGAGCCCGCCTCGCCCGCCGCGATGCAGCCGCCGCGCTCGCTGGCCGATCTGACGTCGAACAACGCCCGACGGCAGCCTGTGCCCGACGGCGATGCACTCAAAAAGGCGAAGCAGGAAATGCGCAAGAAATTTGCCAGCTCGCTGAAGAACGCGCGATCGCCCGAGCAAAAGCGGCGGCTGGCTCAGCAGCTCGCGCAGAAGGCGTCGACCGCCGAGGGCGCCCAGGCCTATGTGCTGTTCGGCCAGGCGATCGATCTGGCCGAAGCGATCGGCGACTTGGATCTGGCCTGGCAAACGATCGACTCGCTCGCGCAGGCTTTTGAGGTCGATCGCCTGGCGCTGCACTACGAGTCGCTGGCGGCCGTCGCCAAAGGTGTCAAATCGCCCGAAGCGGCCTGGACGCTGACCGACGCCGCCTGCCGCCTGATGGTCGCGGCGCTGGCCTCCGGCGATTCGGCGGCGGTAAAAAAGGCGGGCGCCCAAGCCCAGACCCTTGCCAAGCGGTTGAATGACCGAGCGGCGCAAAAGGATGTAACCGATCGTGCCAACGACGCCGGCACGCTGGCGGACAAGTGGGAGGCCGTGGCCGCGGCCCGCGAGACGCTCAAGACCTCGCCCGACGATCCTCAGGCCAATTTCACGGTGGGTCACTATGAGCTCTGCGCGGCCGGCAATTGGGCGGCGGCCTTGCCGAAGCTGGCTAAGTGCGGCGACCCCACCTGGAAAAAACTGGCCGCCGACGAATTGGCGCTGGACCGGCAGACGTTCAATACCGTGCGGCAGGCGCCCACGGCCGACGGCTGGTGGTCGCTGGCCGAAGGCGAGCCTTGGCCCGGCCGGCACTTTCTGCAGATGCGGGCGGCCCGCCGCTACCGCACCACCAACCGCGGGCGGGCGGGCGACACGCGCTTGCTTGCCGTCGAGCGGCTCAAGACTCTCTTGGCCCTCGACGACGGATTGCCCAACTGGGAACTGTTCCAGTGGCGAGCCTTTCCGCAAACCTTCGAGCCATCCGGCGACGTGGCGCGGATCGAAGGCAACGGAAACGTCGAAACCGCCGCGGAATATTCCGGACCGATCGAGGTGCTGCTGATCGTCAGGACAAGCGGTACGAAGTTGCAAATGATGTCGCACCGCTGGGGCTGGGGTTGGGATTTCACGCTAGTGCCGGATCAATGGCACGCCTTGCGGTACGTGATTAACCCGCTGTCACGCACGGTGTTTGTCGACGGCGCCCTTGCCCAGACCGAAACCTGGCGAACGCCACGGCAATTCAATCCCGGCCCGGTGTCGTTCCAGGTGAACGACGACGCGGTCGTCGAGATCAGGAAGTTCATTGTCAGGGAGTTGTGAGTGCGAAGTTGGAAGTTTGAAGTTTGAAGTTGGAAGTGCGAGGGTGAAGGCGTGTATCGTTCGTTTGAGGAACTTGAAGTTTGGAAGCGCGCGTGCGGTGTTGCGGTGAGAATTTATCAATTGCTGAAGGAGTGTCGCGATTATGGGATCCGCGACCAGATGCAGCGCGCGGCTGTTTCGATCGCGTCGAATATCGCTGAGGGCGCCGAACGCGGCGGTAAGGATTTTATCCGGTTTCTTGTGATTGCCCGTGGCTCATCGGCCGAATTGCGGACGCAGATCTATATCGCGGCGAAGATCGGCATCGTTGACAAGACGACGATGACGGAGCTGGTTGACGAATTGCTGCAAATCTCAAAGATGCTCGCGGGGCTGATCAAGGCGTTGAAGAAAGAGTTGGAAGAAGGGGCGGTCTCAAATCTGAAACGCAATTGAGGCTCCCGATCCGAGGGCGGTCTCAAATCTGAAACGCAATTGAGGCTCCCGATCCGAGCCACAGAAACTGAGGTAGGAGAAAACATCGCTGGGATGTTCCAATGGGAATGTGGTTCAAACCTTCCCTTGGGAACGGAGTCCCAGCGATGGCAT
>DATFDL010000252.1:0-3244 GCA_035252155.1 Pirellulales bacterium
CAACTTCGGCGGCTGAATGCGCGTGGTGTGCGTCCCGGCCGCGGGGCGGCCCAGCGGGTCGCGACCCTGAAAGTATTCCTTCTGCCAGGCGTCGGGTGACACCAACCCTTCGGCCTTGCGGCGATGAAAATCTTGCCGCGCCGCGCTCCATTCGTGATACAGCCGCGCGATCTCGGGATTTTCAGCCAGCTTGCCCTGCCGCACGGCTGCGCCTTCCAGGTCGCCGCAGCCGGCCCCGAACCAATTTCAGATTCCTGGCGGCGGCGGAGCATCCCTATTACCAAGGGGCCGATTGGGTCGCTCAGCGGTTGCGGAAGCTCGAATCGCTCGTGGCTGTCTGGCGCTCGCTCGCCGCCCAGGCGCACGCCGCCGGGCAAGTCGAGCGGCGCAGCCACGTTTCGCGCGCGGAGTTTCTTGAAAGATACTACGGCGTCAATCGGCCGGTGATTCTCACCGATGCCCTGCGCGATTGGAAAGCCCTTGAGCTGTGGCGCCCCGAATACCTGAAGCGCCACTTCGGCGACCAACAGGTCGAAATCATGTCGGACCGCGATTCCGACCCGCGCTACGAGATCGAATCGAACCGGCACAAAAAGACCATCTGGTTCGCCGACTACATCGACCGCGTATTCGGCGGGGATGAAACCAACGATTATTATTTGGCGGGCAACAACCGCCTATTCGACAAGTCCTGGGCGGCGCGGCTGCTCGACGACATTACCATCGTGCCTGAGTACCTTGACGGCCGCGATACCGCCGGCAAGATCTTCTTCTGGTTCGGGCCGGCGGGAACGGTGACGCCGCTGCACCACGACACGATGAACATCCTGATGGCCCAGGTGGTGGGTCGCAAACGCGTGAAGCTGGTGCCCGCGAATCAATGGTCGTTCGTTTATAATAGCGTCGGCGTTTACAGCGACGTCGAATCCGAGCGGCCCGATTACGCGGCGTGCCCGTTGTTCCGCAGCGCCAGCGTGATCGACGTGGTGCTTTCGCCGGGCGAAGTCCTCTTCTTGCCGGTGGGCTGGTGGCATCACGTGCGGGCGCTCGACGTGAGCATCACCGTCACCTTCATCAACTTTATCTTCGACAATCGCTACGAGTGGGACCACCCCCACATCGTGCGGCGGTAGGCGCTCGGGCGCCGGCTCGATGCCGTGAGCCTTGAGGATGTTGCCGACCGTCGTGTCCGAAATCTCGTAGCCGATGTTGGCTAGCGCGCCTTGAATGCGGTGTAGCCCCAGATTGGATTCGCCGTGCCATTCGCAGCACGAGGTCCTCGACTTCTTTGGGCACCTTCGGGCGACCGGGCGATTTGCGTTTGTCGCAATGGTTAACGCCACTTTCGCAGAGCGAAAGACAACTCTATAATTCTTCCTTTCGCGATACACCCTTTGGCCGCGGTCGCACACCGACTGGACCGGCCTTTTTTGTTTTATGAGAAGCTCCATGGCGAACGTCGAACCGCCCCCGAGCAACCCAGCCCGGTTGACCGACGAAAAAGTGCTGGTGCTCGATTTCGGTGCACAATACGCACAGCTCATCGCCCGGCGAGTACGCGAGCAGCGGGTCTACTGCGAAATCGTGCGGCATTCGATCACAGCCGACCGCGTGCGCGAACTGGCGCCGCGCGGATTGATCCTTTCCGGCGGTCCGGCCAGCGTCTACGAAAATCAAGCTCCCAAGTGCGATCCGGAGTTGTTTCGGCTGGGAATCCCGGTGCTGGGCATCTGCTACGGCATGCAACTGGCCTGCGAAGTGTTGGGCGGCCGGGTGACCAGCGCGCCGGCTCGTGAATTTGGCCGCGCGGCGCTGCACATCAACGGCTTCAGCCAGCTCTTCGAAGGGCTGCCCGCCGAGACCGAAGTCTGGATGAGCCACGGCGATCAGGTGACGCACGTGGCAGGCGAGTTCGAGCCTCTGGCCGCGACGCATACCTGCCCCATCGCCGCGGTCAAACACGCCGAGCTGCCCGTCTACGGCTTGCAGTTTCATCCCGAGGTGACGCACACGCCGCTAGGCAATCAAGTGCTGGCGAATTTTTTGTTGCGCATCTGCGGTTGTCACGGCCGCTGGCAGGTAGGAGATTTTGCTCAAGAGGCCATCGAGCTGATTCGCCATCAAGTCGGCCGGCGGCGCGTGATCTGCGGGCTGTCGGGCGGGGTCGACTCGTCGGTGGTGGCCGCGCTGCTCTACCAAGCCATCGGTCCGCAACTTTCGTGCATCCTGGTCGACAACGGGCTGCTGCGCAAGGCCGAAGAAGCGTCGGTCATTCGCGAGTTCTCGAATCATTTTCAGACCGACTTGCACGTGGTCAAAGCCGAAGATCGCTTTCTGGCGGCCTTGGCCGGCGTGACCGATCCGCAAGAGAAGCGCCGCCGCATTGGCCGGGCGTTCATCGAATGTTTCACCGACGAGGCCGCCAAGATCGAAGGCGCCGAGTTTCTGGCCCAGGGCACGCTCTATCCCGACGTCATCGAAAGCGGCGCCGCTGCCGATGGCCCCGCTGCTACCATCAAGCTGCACCACAACGTGGGCGGGCTGCCCGAAGATCTGACTTTCAAGCTGATCGAGCCGCTCCGTGATTTGTTTAAGGATGAAGTCCGCCGGCTGGGGTTGCAACTGGGCCTGCCCGAAGAGATTGTGTGGCGGCATCCTTTCCCCGGCCCCGGGCTGGCGGTGCGTTGCTTGGGCGAGGTGACCCGCGAGCGGCTGGAGCGGCTGCGCGAGGCCGACGCGATCGTGATCGAAGAGATCAGGGCCGCGGGACTGTATCGGCAAACGTCGCAGACCTTCGCCGTGCTGCTGCCGGTGCAGAGTGTGGGTGTGATGGGCGACGCTCGCACGTACGAAGATGCCATCGCCGTCCGCTCGATCGACACCGAGGATTTTATGACGGCCGATTGGAGTCGATTGCCCTACGATTTGCTGGCCCGGATTTCGACGCGCATCATCAACGAAGTCAAGGGCGTCAACCGCGTGGTCTACGACATCAGCTCGAAGCCGCCCGCGACAATCGAGTGGGAATAACTTGGGAATTGCGATCCGTTCGGAGAGCTCAAACGCGCAATGACGTCTGATCGGTTTTGACATTCAAAATCGGCATGTGGACCAGTCGCCCTCGGCTGGTTCCGCGACGCCGACTGGCGTCGGCGACACAGCCGAGGGCGGCTGTGCCACATGGCGGTTCCCACAATTGCCGATTTTGAACGTCAAAACCGATCAGGGCCGAAGGATTATCCTG
>DATFDL010000253.1:0-8201 GCA_035252155.1 Pirellulales bacterium
AGGGATTTCTGGAAGGAATCGCCAGTTGAAGCAACGGGGGTTCAGGGTTCAAAAAAGGGTTCAGGGTTCAGGGTTCAGGGTTCAGCATTTTTTAAAACACGATCAACGGTCATCGCCGACCAAACCAATTGGCGTTCACGAAAGTGCTGAACCCTGAACCCTGAACCCTGAACCCTTTTTTGAACCCTGAACCCCCGTTGCTTCAACTGGCGATTCCTTCCAGAAATCCCTCAAGCTGTTTGCTTCTCACCGGATGCTGCAGCTTGCGGACCGCTTTGGCTTCGATCTGCCGCACGCGTTCGCGGGTGACCTTGAAAATTCGGCCAACCTCTTCGAGCGTGTACGTATAACCGTCGCCCAGCCCATATCTTAGCCGAATGATCTCGCGCTCGCGATAGGTGAGCGTCTTCAGCAAGCCCTCGATCTTGTCCCGCAGCATCACCTGCGAGGCCGAGCGAATGGGGCTTTGCGTGCTGTTGTCCTCAATGAATTCACCAAAGGCGCTGTCTTCGCTCTCGCCCACCGGCCGGTCAAGGCTCACCGGCTGCCGGCCGATATTCAGCACGCGCCGGGTTTCTTCCAAGCTGATGTCGGCCGCGTGGGCCGTTTCTTCCGTGGTGGGTTCTCGGCCCAATTCTTGCAACAGCCGCTTCGATACGTTCCGCAGCCGCGAAAGCACGTCGATCATGTGCACTGGAATCCGAATAGTGCGGGCCTGATCGGCGATGGCGCGGGTGATCGCCTGGCGGATCCACCAAGTGGCGTAGGTGGAAAACTTGTAACCGCGGCGATACTCGTATTTGTCGACCGCCCGCATCAGGCCGGTGTTGCCCTCTTGAATCAAATCCAAGAAGCTCAGGCCGCGGTTGCGGTATTTCTTGGCGATCGACACCACCAACCGCAAGTTGCCGCCCGATAGCTCGCGCTTCGAGCGCTCGTAATCCTGGTATTGGGCGCGCATCGTTTCGCACCGGCGCCGCAACGCGCCGGGCGATTCGAGCGTCATCATCATCAGGTCGCGCAGCTCCTTGCGCAGGTTGGCGCGCTCGTCCTTGGCGGCGGTATTCGCGGCCGTGGGAGCCGACAGCGCCGCCAATCGCTGTTGCAGTTCGCCCATTCGCCGCGAGATCGCCTCCAGCTCGCGGACCATCGGCTGCACACGGCGGGTGCGCAGGCTCAGTTCTTCGACCAGCGTGAGGGTCTTGCGGCGGTTCGAGAGAAACCGCCGGCGTGCGGCCAGCCGCTCGTCGCGCGGCAGTTTTTTGTTCATCGCCTGACGGAAGTTGCGCTTGCTCTGGCCCATCAGATGCCCGAGCGTTCGCAGGTTGTGCGGCATTCGCGCCATGATCTGCTCTTTGGTCAGACGCTCGGTGAGCGAGACTTTGATCGTGCGGTCGAAGGGCAGAGTGCCGGCGTGGACCTTTTCGAGCGTCTCGATCGTATTGCGCAGGGCAAAGTGGCAGCCCAGCACCGTGCGGCGAAAACGCTTGCGGGTGACTTCGATCTTTTTGGCCAGCGAAATCTCTTGCTCGCGGGTGAGCAAGGGGATGACGGCCATCTGGCTCAGATACATCCGCACCGGGTCGTCGCTCCACTTGCCCGGATCGTCGCCCAGGTTGAGCGTGACTTCGGGCTCCAGCGGCGCACCCGCCTCGTCGAGCACGTCGCGATCGGTGGCGGGTCTGTCCTCGGCCGCCGGCGCTTCGCGCGGCTCGGGCGGCTCGTTCACCAGCTCAATGCCCATGTCTTCCAGGGCGGTGAGCAGGCTGTCGAGCTTGTCGGGGTTGACGGCCTCGTCGGGCAGGTAATCGTTCACCTGGTCATAGGTAAGATAACCCTGGGCCTTGCCGGTCGCCACCAACTCCGAAAGGTCTTGATCTAAATGGTCCATCTGAATTTCCCTCCCCGCGCCGTCAATGGCGCGCCTTTGGGCCAATCGATCATGATCGGGCCGAAATACGGCGGCAAGCCGTTGCTCGGCGGCGATCAAACCGGCGCCGCATCCTACCCGTCCATGGGCGCGGAAATGCCGTGCCGGCGACGCCCCTTTTCTATCGCGCGACGCAGTCGGTCGCACTCCTCCTCCTCGCTGCACGGCTGCTCGGCGTCGACCGCGGCGAGCAGGGTCTGCTCTTCGCCGTGGTCGCGAATGGCCGCCAGCAGCCGTTCGATCTCGGCGAGCGGATCGGGCGGCGCCCTTAATTGGCCCAGCTCGTCCGACTCGACGATCAGCGTTTTAAGCTGTGCATCGTCGATCTCCAATAGCAACCGTTCGACGCTCGGCTCGACCCCCGTGGCCAACAGTCGGCAGCAGGCCGAAAAGACCGCCCGACGCCGGGGGCAGCGCCAGCGGACCGGCGGATGCCGCATCTCGACCTGCCCCACCAGCCCCGGCGAAGTGAGCACGATTTCCAGCAGCCACTGCTCGGCTTTGTCGAGCTTGCCGGGCGGATAGTCGCGGCCCTGGTCACCGGCAGTTCCGGCCGTAGATTGGTAGTCCCGGCCCTCGTGGCCGGCTTGTTCGACCGTCGAACCGCCGGGCTTGCCCGTCACGCCGCCCGAGCCGGCCGCCCCACGCCCTGCCGCCGCACCGCGTTTCCGCAGGTCGGCCAGCCGCTCACGCAGCACCAGCTCGGCCACGCGAAACCGATGGGCCAGCCGGCTGAGGATCTGATCTTCGCGCAGGCAGGCGCCTCGGTCACTCGGTCGCGGCGCTTTGGCCAGCGTACGTAGCATCTCTTCTTGCGCCCGGTGAATGCGGTCCAGCCCGCTCGTTGCATCGAGCCCCTGCGTGACCATCCGCAGCTTGTGATCCAATGCGTCAACCGCTCCGCCCAGCAACTGCTCGAACGCCTCTTTGCCTTGGGCCAGCAAAAAGTCGGCGGGGTCCAGCTCATCGGGCAGGGTGAGGATGCGCAGGTCCATCTGGGCCGCCACGAACAACTCGAGGATTTCATCGGCCCGCCGGCGGCCGGCGTCGTCGCCGTCGAGCACCAGCAGCACCTGGTCGGCAAACCGCCGCAGCACGCGAATGTGCCGTTCGTTCAGCGCCGTGCCGAGCACCGCCACGGCGTTGGCCAGCCCGCATTGCTGAGCGATCAGGCAATCGGTGTAGCCCTCCATCACCATCACCGTGCGCCCGCGCGAGACGGCGTCTTTGGCCAGGTCGAGACCGTAAAGCGTCTGACTCTTCGAAAACAGCGGCGTTTCGGGCGAGTTGATGTATTTGGCCACCTCGGCCTCGCCGCCGCCCTTCAAAACGCCGCCCGGCAGCACGCGCCCGCCCAGCGCGATCGAACGGCCCTGCAGATCGCGTATCGAAAACAACACTCGCCCGCGAAACCAATCGTAAAAGCCTCCGCCTTGCTGCCGCGGACGCACCAGCCCCACGGTTTGCAGCACGGCAGGCGTGAACGGCGTGCCACGGGCCCGCTTGAGCAGCCAATCCCACTGTTGCGGAGCGAACCCCAGCCGGAACCGCGCAACGCTCTCGTTGGTGATGCCGCGCGACCGCACGTACTCTCGGGCAGGCTCGGCCTCGGGCGATCGCAGCAAGCACTCATGATATTGTCCTTCGGCCCAGGCCATCGCCTGAAACAGCGTGCGGCGCTGATCGGCATCGCCCGGAGATCCGCCGCCTGACGGCGCTAGCTTTACACCGGCCCGTTCGGCCAGGATGCCGAGCGCTTCGCGGAAC
The DNA here is from genome assembly GCA_035252155.1 of Pirellulales bacterium. GTDB lineage: Bacteria > Planctomycetota > Planctomycetia > Pirellulales > JAICIG01 > JAICLL01. Next base: position 3,698 of record DATFDL010000253.1, read on the forward strand.
GTGACATTCTCGCGCTTCTCAATAAACGTAAAGATGTCGCCGCCGATGTTGCAGACAAAGCAGCGGAACGTTTGCCGCTCGGGGTTCACGTGCAGGCTGGGCCGCGAGTCGTCGTGCCAGGGACAGAGGCCCTTGTAGGCCCGCCCCTCGCGCCGCAGCGGCACATATTCGCCCACCAGATCGACGATGTCGATCGCCCGCTTAACCTGTTCCTTGGCGTCAAACCCTGGGCCGACCGACACCGTGGCCCCCCTTTGCAGAACTGTTGTCGCTGATTGCCGAATTCTCGCCGCCGCGCGGCGGATCGCAACGCGCGGTGGATCGCAACGCAGTATAGCAAACCAGCGACGCGGCGAGCTTTCAAGCTGCGCCGCGTCGATTTGCTTGCGAAGAACAAGGCCACCCCTCGTCGCTTTCGTTCCGCAACCAATGCCTGACGGACGATTTGCGGCGACCGCCCCATTCATCAACCTCTGCTTATGCAAGCGCCCTCATTCTTCAAACTTCCAACTTCAAACTTCCAACTTCAAACTTCCAACTGGCTCCTGCCCCTCGCATCGTCCGGTCGGCTTGCGTACTTGCTTTCCTGCTGTTCAAATCCCCTTTGAACTCGTGCAATTCATGGCCGAACTGCCCCGCTCGGTCACCCAGTCGTCTTTCTGCCCTGACCTCTGGCCTCCGCCCTCTGAGCCCTTCGCTTCCCTTCCCGCATTGTCCCAGCAAAGTGGCTTCATCGGTTTCGGGGCCCGGCGCCGAGCCGGCGACGTCGCCCCAATCTACTGCGAGGCAAGGAGTTACGCCCGTCGGTCGCGGCCGAAATCCGTGTGATACAGAAAGCATAAAAAAGACGAATCGTCTTGACGGCGCAGTGCCGCGAAGTCGCGACGCGTGCGGAAATAGTCATCACGCTCTGCGTGAGGATGCCTCTTGCGCCCAAAACGTCGGTGCCGCCGCTCGTGGTTACATGCATGTTGACCGCCGCGGGTCCGCGGTCAACAATTTTGATTATGAGCACGGATACGCACCCGATCATCGACGCCGATACGCAAGCGATCCTGGAGCGCATCGCTCATGGAACGCCGCTTCCCGCCGATGTTTACCAACGAATCCAAGAGCGCGGCGACAAACTGACGGAGCAAATTCGCGCGCAATACGGCACGATTGAAATTGCCGTCGATCTCATCCGCGAGATTCGCGACGAGGAATGATCCCGCTCGAAACGGCTCACGCTTTGACGCGGGCGGAGCGGCAGCGAAGGATTTCCCAAGGTGTGGGCTGGGGCCTATGGCAAAAGATCATGTCGGATTGCCCAGCGATGCTTCTCTGGACGCCGCTTATGCCCCGTGCATTCGACCTCTCCTCGAAGATGCGTATCGGCGTGTATGATTGCGTCTACGTCGCTCTGGCCGAAACCGCGCAATGCCGCGTGATCACGGCGGATCAGCGGCTGTTGCACACCTTTCCGGCGCAGACCATTGCTCTGGCTGTAGTGCCCTGAAGTCTGGCCCCAGGGGCGACCGCGCGAATGGTTCGCCCGCCGCAGAGGCTTCGCCCAAGAGGATGGATGCCTTAGTTCTCCCCAGGTTTCTTGCCGAGTCCGAAGACCGCTCTCCATTTCCCCGTAGGGATGTGGATGACGCGGATAAAGGTGCAGGGCTTTCCGTCTTTCTTTGTGCGGCCAATCTGCGTCTCAAAGTCGTGTTTGTTGAAATACGCCATGCTTCCCCCGCAGCCACCCGCTTTACTCCTTCTCTTTAATCCCTCGAGTTAGCCGTACTCCGCCGACCGCCATAATTTGGAGACAGGCCGAATCAAGCTCGTCGCTCGAAATGAGGTCCGCGATCGTCGCTCTGATCGTTTCATGGTCGAGCCTTTTAACGAGTATCATGTCGCAAGCCCAGAGATATATCCCCCCCGCGCATTCGCCAGTCATCCGATTCTTTTCAAACAGCGACTCAAGATTCCGAAGCGTGAAGAACGTCGCTGTGTATCGGCGTCCGTCGGATAGAGTAATCTGGATATCCACGTTGTCATCGAGTTCGTCCCACGACGGACAACCCAAAACATCATATGTGAATTCATCAGCCATCACCGTCATCCTCGTCGCCGAATAGCCGCATGATCTCCGCAATGACCGCGTCCTGATTATGATGGGGGGGACTTCTATCGCAACAGGGCGTTCGGCCCGGCCTGGCGCATTTTCTCGGCGCCGGCCATCAGCTACGATAGCGCACTAACACCCCGTCTTCAACGACCCATGAAACGCATTCGCTTTATCATGCTGGGCGGCTTTTTGGGCGCTGGCAAAACGACCGCCATCGCCCGGCTAGCGCGGCATTTTGTCGCAGCGGGAAAAAATGTGGGACTGGTGACCAACGACCAGGCTTATAGGCTGGTCGATACGGAGTCGCTGCGAGCTCAGGGGTTTCGAGTGGGCGAGGTGACCGGGGCCTGCTTCTGCTGCAAGTTCAACGACCTAGTCGAGACGGTCGAGCGGCTTTCGGCCGATCAGCAGCCCGACGTGATCATCGCCGAACCGGTGGGCAGTTGCACCGACCTGGCGGCCACGGTCATCGAGCCGCTGCGCCACCTGCACGCCGGCGAGTTCGACGTAGCTCCACTAGCCGTCCTCTTAAAACCCGATCATGGTCGAAAAATTCTCTGCGGCGAAGGCGGGCTTGGGTTCTCGCCCAAGGCGGCCTACATCTTCCTGACACAACTCGAAGAAGCCGATGTCGTGGTGCTCAACAAAATCGACCAGCTCGACGCGGCGGCCCGCGAGCAACTGTTGCGGCAGGTGCGCGAGCGTTATCCCGAAAAGCAGGTGCTGGCCCTCAGCGCCCGCCGCGGCGACGGTTTTGACGCGCTGATCGCCGCGCTGGAATCGGCCGGTCCGAGGCAGTCGCGCACGCCCGACGTCGATTACGATGTGTACGCCGAGGGCGAGGCTGAGCTGGGCTGGCTCAACTGCCGCGTCGAGGTGCAGGGAGTTGGCCGATCGTTCGCGTTAGACGACGCCCTAGTCGCGTTGGTCGAGCGGCTCGGTCGGGCGTGCCGGGCGGCCTCGGCTGAGCCGGCCCATCTCAAGATTTTGGCCGCGTCCGAGGGAGCAACGGCCATCGCCAACCTGGTCAGCTCCGACGCCGCGGTCGAGCTATCGCTGGCCTCGGGCGCCACCGTCGATCGGGCGGAACTGACGATCAACGCCCGAATCGCCGTGGCGCCGGAAGTGCTGAGCGATCTGGTCGAGCGCGAAGTCGCCGCCTGGGCCAATGAGCGCAGGCTGTCGCAATCCATCGACAACTTGCAGAGCTTTCGGCCCGGCCGTCCCGTGCCGACACATCGGATGCGCAGGTAGCTCCAGCTTGTTACGATCATCACCCGTGTCGTTCGATTGGAAGAGCGTCGATTTTGACCGGCGTCGGCAGCTATGGTAAATTGGTGTTGATGACCTCCACCGCAAAACAGTATTTGGAAAATACGCTGGCGTCACTCACGGATGCCGAAAAGCTCGAATTGATTGAGCAACTCGCGCGGTCGGTTCGCGCGGCGAATATTCCGGCTGCATCCGAACCTGCGCCTCCCTCGTGGCCCCAGTTCTTCGACGAGATGCGCCGGCTCCCGGTTGTCAACGCCGCCGACGGCTGGTCGGCCAGGGACCATGACAAGATTCTCTATGGGTCTGAAAAGTGACTTTCGTCGACACGGGCGCCTGGTTCTCCGCAGTCGTTCCGAATGACCCGAGCCATAGCGCGGTGGTCGCGGCGCTGTCCGAGCACGGCAACGCACTTCTGACAACCGACTACGTGCTCGACGAAACCTTGACGTTGCTAAAACGGCGGGGCGAGACGGAACGGGCAATTCGCCTGGGGAAGCGCCTTCTGGAAGAGAACTCAGTGCGCTTGGAGTGGGTAGGCCAGCAAGATGCTGTCCGGGCTTGGATTCTCTTTCAGCAGCATGCGGACAAAGATTGGAGCTTCACTGACTGTGCCAGCTTTGCCGTGATCCAACGCCTTTCGATCAAGACGGTCATCGCGCTGGACCATCATTTTCGGCAATTTGGGGCTTTAACCGTTCTGCCGTAGACTTGGTCTTACCCCCGATGCACCAAAAAGCTCTCTTCGCCCCGCGTGAGGTAGACAGCGTCCTCACCTAGCGCGGCGCAGGTCAGGCGCAGGAAAGCCACCAGCTCATCGAACTCGGCCTCGGAACCGAATGACACCTCGAACCGTTCCAAGACGTCGTGCCACATGCGGCCGGCGTCATCGAGCCAAAAACCTTTGACCAGCGACGGCGCATGGGTGTAGGCCCGAAACCGCTCGATCAAGAACTGGTGGATCGTGGCGCGGGGCGTCGCTCCGTCGATGGCCGAGGGCACGTCGAGCTTATGGGCCGGAATATAAAACGCCGTCATCTTGCCCAGCGGCGTGATCGTTTCGGCCATGGCTTTTTCCGTTGGGGGCCTGATCGGTTTTGACTATCAAACTCGACATGTGGACCAGCC
>DATFDL010000254.1:0-2665 GCA_035252155.1 Pirellulales bacterium
CCAAACAAGTCTTGCACCACGAAGGCCGACTTTTCATTTTCTGAGATCCGCTCAAGCGGACTCCGATGATCTGCCTCTTGCGCGTAGCTCGACGGGCAGGCCAGCATGAAAGCGAAGAAAACTAAGCGTAAGAAAGACGGGAGGCGCATGACCGTTGTGACCGCGGGACCGGAAGCGATAAGCTATTGTCTGCCTGCGGCCGGGAGAAATCAACGGACCAATACTGGGTGCCCCAAGGTGTGATGATGCGTTTGGCGCGAATGATTCAGGCCGTCGATGCTCACGCTTGCGGCGAGCCCGGACGGGTCATTGTCGGGGGCGTGTTGGATGTGCCCGGCCAGACCATGCTGGAGAAAATGCGCCATTTGCAAACGCACGGCGACGCCTTGCGCAAGCTGATGCTGCGCGAGCCGCGCGGCTATCCCGCGGCGAACTGCAACCTGATTCTGCCGCCCACCTGTCCGGAGGCGGCGGCGGGCTATGTCATCATGGAGCAGACCGAATACCCCGGCATGTCGGGCACCAACACCATTTGTGTGACCACGGTCCTTTTGGAAACCGGCATGGTGCCGATGCACGAGCCGGTGACCGAGCTGACGCTCGAATCGCCCGCTGGGCTGATTCGCGTCCGGGCCGAATGTGCCGGCGGTAAAGTCCGCCAAGTAACGTTTCGCAACGTCCCTGCGTTTGCGGTCTATCTGGACAAAACGATCGAAGTGCCCCACTTGGGCGCGGTTACGGTCGATGTCGCCTATGGCGGCATGTTTTATGTGATCAGCGAAGCAGCGCCGCACGGGCTGCGACTGACGCCCGACGAAGGCCGCGACATTGTACGCATCGGCGAGATGATCAAGGCCGCGGCCCAGGAGCAACTGCCGGTCGTGCATCCCGAGCAACCGGCGTTCGCGGGCATCACCATTGCCATCCTCACGGCGCCGCCGACTCAGGTGGCCGCCCATGCCAAGAACGCCGTCGTCGTGTCCACCGGCAAACTCGACTGGCAGCGTCCCGCCACGTGGACCGGCGTCATCGATCGCTCGCCTTGCGGCACCGGCACCTGTGCCCGAATGGCCGCGCTCTACGCCAAGGGCAAGCTGCGCCTCAACGAAGACTTTCTGCATGAAGGGATTCTGGGAACGATTTTCACCGGGCGGCTCATCGAAGAAGTGCAGTTTGGACCCTACCGCGCCGTCGTGCCCACCATCGGCGGCAGGGCCTGGATTACCGGCTTCTGCAACTACGTGCTGGAGGAAGACGATCCATTTCCTGAAGGGTTCACGGTGGGAGATATTTGGTAAGTTGTCAGCTTTAACAAAAGCGGTAAGACCACCAGGTTGCCCACCAGGCCGCCGAGCATGGTCAGCCCGACCAGGACGCCAAAATAGATGGTGGGCACGAAGCGGCTGAGCGCCAGCGCGCTGAAGCCCACGATCAAGGCCAGGGTGGAAAAAACCATCGCCCGGCCGACGCTCTGGTGGACGGCGTGCAGGGCCTCGCCGGTGCTCAGCCCGGCAGCGCGATGCCGGCGGAAGGCCGTGACGTAGTGAATCGACGAATCGACGGCCAGCCCCATCGAAACGCTGGCGATCATCGCCGCGCCCATGTTGATCCGCAAATCGAGCCAGCCCATCAACCCAGTGACGATCAAAATCGGCAGGGCGTTGGGCACCAGAGAAATCAACGCGAGCGTGATGCTGCGAAAGGCCAGCAGCACCATCAAAAAAATGCCGGCCGTCGCCACGCCGAACGTCAGCCACTGGTCGCGGGTGGTGCTTTCGATGATTTTGGTGAGCAGCACAAAGAAGCCCGTCACCTCGGCTTCGGGCAATTCTTCACGGGCAATCCGCCGCACCTGCTCGACGAGCAGTTGTTTTTGCCGCGAAGGCTGGCGTTCGCGGGCCCGCAGCATGATCCGCAGATAAAGCCGATTGCCGTTTTGGGGGTCGTGGCCGTAGAGCGCCTTGACCATCGGCACCTCTTTGGCGACCAGATCGAGCGTCGGCTCGAGCCGCACGCCGGCGCCCATCCGCGCAAGCGGCACCATGTCCAAGGCATCGACGGCGCTGAGCACTTTGGTCAGCCCCGGCCGTGCGCCGTCGGCCGTTTCGACCACCGCCTCGCTGCGCAGCCGCTCTTCGAGCCGCGCCACGCGATCGAGGAAGTCTTTGACACCGCGGTCGGGCACCGGCGTCACAATATCCCACACGCCCGCGCCGCCTAGACGCGACTCCACGAACTCATAGGCATGCACAATCGGGCTGTCGCGGCGAAAATTCTTGGTGAAGTCGGTTTCGACTTCCAGGTTCAGCATTCCCAGGCAGCAAACCAGCGAGATCACGGCGATGGCCAGCGTCAAGGCGCGCGGATGCCGCTCGATCGAGGCCGCCAGTTTTTCCAGCCCAAAATCGAGGCCGTGCTCGCCCCAGGCCCGCCGCGGGTCGACGTCGAATCTTCCCCACAGCGATAAGCCGGGCACAAACACGGCGATGCCCACCAGTGTCAACAGCGAACCGACGAGCATCATCAGCCCGAAATCGTGAACCGGGCCGACGCGCGACACCATCAGCGAGGCGAAGCCGGCGGCGTCGGTCATGCAGGCCCAGAAGATCGGCGCGCCAAGCTGCTGGCCGGCCAGCGTGAGCGCGGCGATCGGCGGCAAGCCCTC
>DATFDL010000255.1:0-3013 GCA_035252155.1 Pirellulales bacterium
GCACCGACCTCCCAAAACTTTGGCATCATCCAGCAACAACGGCGGAGACAAAGAAGCGAATCGTGCGAACCATCCTTCAGGAAATCGTCATCGATAGCAGCGACGAGCCGCCCCAACACGAATTGCATCTTCACTGGCAGGGCGGTGTGCACACCGAATTATGCGTACGGCGGAACCAGCGCGGTAAACATGGACGGGCGACAGACCAATCAATCTGCGACTTAGTCAGCGAATTGTCGAAGGTGTGCGATGACCGAATGATCGCCGTTGTACTGAACCGATTGGGTTATCGGACCGGGCACGGCAACACATGGGTCACTTCACGCGTCGCGCAATTGCGGTATCAGTATCGATTGCCGAACTTTCAAAAGAACGACGAGTGGCTGACCTTGCAGCAGGCTGCCGACTTGCTCGGCGTCAGCCACACGGTCGTTCAGAGATTGATCAAGTTTGGACACTTGCCCGCCCGGCAAGTTGTGAAGTACGCCCCCTGGATTATCGAGCGACGGGCTTTGGACGCTGCTGAAGTGCAGCGCACAGTTCGAGCCGTCCGCGCTGGCGGGCGCAGTCCGTCAACTGACCCACGACAACAAGAATTGCCGCTGGAATAAGCCACTATTGGGGAGATGTAGCACTATGTCGAAGCCTACCGCGCCGCTCCGGCGAGTGCCTGTTCGAGATCATCATGCGCCGTTACGAGACGCGGTCCACGATGATGACATCGAATCGGCCGCTGGAGGACTGGGGCAAGCTGCTGGGCGACGTGCCCAGCGCGACCGCGATCCTCGACCGCTTCCTGCACCATGCCGAGATCCTGCAGATCACCGGCAGGAGTTATCGACTGCGCAACCAGGCCCAAGGCATCAAGGATGGCACCGCCACAGAGGACGAAAACGGTTCAAATGCCGCCAGCGCCTCTGCCGCAGAACCGGCTGCCGAAAAGGAGCCTGACGGTTCAAATGCCGCCAAAGCGCCCATCGGCCGCTCCGGCGCTTCCGCGTCACGCAAGACGGCGGCCGGTTAGCAGGTCAAAGCACAGCCCGGCGGATCTCAACAGGGCGCATGGAAGCAGCCCGTGGACAACTCCTTGACGGAGCGATGCATTGGTGAAAGGATGTACGGACCTGAACTTTTGGTAGCTGGCGGTATTTGAGGCGCCCATGAGTGGCGGCATTTGAAGCGCTCGGTGACAGACTATGGCGGCGACAACGATTTCCTGCCGAGCGCGGCGTCGACCGGCGGCGGCTCGGGCGGTGGTGGCGGCCAGGACGTGCAGGGCCTCAAGGCCTCGGGTGCTGTCCTGGTGGGTCTGAAGGGCCAGCAAATCACGGGCACGGTGGCGACGTATTCCGACACCGACCCGGACGCCGGCGCGATTCACGCCCTCATCTGGTGGGGCGACGGCACCGAGTCGCCCGGCGTTGTCGGCGGCGGCGTGGTCTCCGGCACGCATACGTATCCGAAGGAAGGAACGTACGCCATCGCCGTGCAGGTCGCCGATTCCGACAACAACACGGCCGTGGCCCTTTCTTTGGCGGACGTCTTCTCTCCGGACCAGGTGGGCCAGTTCCAGATCATCACCTCGCCGTCGGCGACGGGCAGCGGCAGCGTGAGCCAGGACGGCGACGATTCCGGCGGCAGCTACGACCTCACCGCCACCGGCTCGGTGTCGTACGTCTTCCAGACCGGCGGCAGCGAGGGCCTGTACCAGACGTTCACGCGCACCGAGCAAGGCACGCTGTCGTTCAGGCCAGAAAAGGGGACGCGACTCTTTTTGTTGACAAGCGGGGGCACGGGTCGTAAGCTAGCGATCATGCCGCGCCAAGCACGTAACGCACCAGGCGGGTTGGTGTATCACGTCCTCAATCGGGCGGTGGCGCGTCTGCCGCTCTTTCAGAAGCACGGCGATTACGAAGCGTGGGAGCGAATCCTCGTCGAGGCCCTCAAGAGGCATCCGACTCGGCTTCTGTCGTTTTGTGTGATGCCGAATCACTGGCATCTGGTTGTGTGGCCGCGGCACGACGGCGACTTGTCGGCGTTTGTTCGCTGGCTGACACACACGCATACCATGCGCTGGCATGCCCACTACCACACAGCGGGAACCGGGCACCTTTACCAGGGCCGTTTCAAATCGTTTCCGGTGGAGACGGACGAGCACCTGTACACGCTGCTGCGTTACGTGGAGCGCAATGCACGGCGGGCGAACTTGGTGCGCCGCGCGGAGAACTGGCGCTGGTCGAGCTTGTGGCACCGGGGCAGGGAGGATAGCCCGCTGCGGAGTTTGCTGCATGCCTGGCCGATTGGCGAGCCGGCCAACTGGCTCGAACAGGTGAACGAGGCATTGACGAAGGGCGAACTGGAAGCGATCCGCCATGCAGTGCGTCGCGGCAGCCCGTACGGCTCGGCAGTGTGGCAGCGGCGGACGGCGAAGCGTCTGGGGCTGGAGTTCACGCTGCGGCCGCGCGGCCGGCCGCGGAAGAAGCCAGCGGCGGGTGGGGAGATGTTGTTCTAAAGCTGGCAAAGTCTGCGAAAATGAGCTGCGTCCCCTTTTCCGCCCTCCGGCGGGTTGGCGTATGATATCGGTCCGCCGCTCATGGGTCAATTCGTCGCGAGTAGGTTACTAGCGGCACCTGTTTTGCGTACCGGAAATCCTGCGAACCCAACTGTCACCGGGATACCGCTTGGTTCGGCGCCCCCGCACCTGAACGCTGGACCGCCCGTCTTGCCGGCTAATCCTCAGACGTTGGGGTACTATGTCTGGCGGCACAATGGACAATATTACTATGTGCCTCTTGCCAGCCCAACGGCAGGTCGCGCGGCCGGCGTTCCGTTGGTCACGACCAACCCTGGCCAAACTGTCGGAGGTCTGAATCAAGTGAACTGGGGGCATGTGGAAGTTCAAGGTGCCACCCTTAGTAACCTGAACAATGTTCAGAATGCGTTTATTATTATCAACAACACCTCGGTTCCTGGGATGTGCAACATGTGCAGGGGGACTACGCCTCTTATCCTG
>DATFDL010000256.1:0-8201 GCA_035252155.1 Pirellulales bacterium
TCGCACGTGCTGCCCACCGGCGGCACCGCCCGATGGGCCAGTGGACTGTGCGCCAACGACTTTTTGCGTCGCACCAGCGTCATTCATTGCACGCCCGAATGGCTGGCCGAGCTCGCACCCGACGTCTGCACCCTGGCCGAAGCCGAAGGCCTTACGGCACACAGAGAGAGTGTGGCGATTAGGGTTCGATGCGAGGGTTCAGGGTTCAGGGTTCAGGGTTTAGCAACTGATGGTTAGCCATTTTCGGTTTTTCGCTTTCCGTCGAACGTGTTACCCAACCGACAAGCCCCGAACCTCGCCGCCTTCTGAACCCTGAACCCTGAACACCGACCCCCGAATCCTGCCCCCCGACCTCTCGCATGTCCTTCTTTCGTCCGGCAATCGACGCGATGTCCGGCTATGTGCCGGGCGAACAGCCTCAAGCCGGCAAGTTCATCAAGCTCAACACCAACGAAAATCCCTACCCGGCGTCGGTGGCGGTCAAGCGGGCGGTGACCGCGGTACTCGAACAAGGTCTCGGCCGCTACCCCGACCCGATGGCCGGCGCGTTTCGCCGTCGAGCGGCCGAGGTGCTGGGCGTCGAGCCGGAATCGATTCTTTGCGGCAACGGCAGCGATGAACTATTGACGATCGTGACTCGAGCTTTCGTGGGCGAAGGGCAGTTGCTGCGGCTGCCCTACCCGAGCTACATCCTCTACAAAACACTGGCTGAGATTCAGGGGGCCGTCAGCGAAGAAGTGCGTTTCAACGACAATTGGACCTTGCCCGACGCTTTCGCGGCCCACATCAGCCAATTGCGGCTGGCGTTTCTGCCGAATCCCAACAGTCCCTCGGGCACGATGATTCCGCCCGAGCGCGTGCTGGAACTGGCCGAGCGGCTGCCTTGCCCGTTGCTGGTCGATGAAGCGTATGTCGATTTCGCCGACACCAATTGCCTCGCCCTGGTCAAGCGGAGCGAAAAGATCATGGTCTCGCGCTCGTTGAGCAAGTCGTACGCGCTGGCCGGACTGCGGTTCGGTTTCTTGGTGGCCCAGCCGCACGTGATCGAGGGGCTGATCAAAGTCAAAGATTCGTACAATTGCGATGCCTTGAGCATTGCCGCCGCCACCGCGGCCATCGACGACCAGAGCTGGTTGGCCGAAAGCCGCTCGAAGATCATCGCCACGCGCCGCCGGCTAACGGCGGGCATGCGCGAGCTGGGCTTCGAGCCGGTCGAGTCGCAGGCCAATTTCGTCTGGTGCCCGCACCCGACTCTGCCGGTCAAGCCGCTCTACGAACGGTTGAAGGCCAGCCGGGTCTTGGTACGGTATATGGACTATGCCGGTTGGGGCGATGGTTTGCGGATTTCTGTCGGCAGCGACGAGCAGATCGATGCCTGTTTGACGCTGCTCAGGGGTATGATTTAAGCGGCCGGTCGGCTTCTGATCGGTTTTGACATTCAAAATCGGCAATTCGAGAAACCCCCATGTGGCACAGCCGCCCTCGGCTGTGCATCGCCGACGCCAGTCGGCGTCGCGGAACCATCCGAGGGCGGATTGTCCCAACCACGAACTCGCCCTGAATCCCTGTGACACGCGCCGCAACGATCCACCGCCAGACGGCTGAAACCGAAATCACGCTCGAGCTCAATCTCGACGGCGCCGGCCAGGCCGACATCACGACCGGCATCGGCTTTTTCGACCACATGCTCACGCTGCTCGCGCGGCACGCGGCGATCGACCTGATGGTCCGCGCCAAGGGCGACCTGCACGTCGACCAGCACCACACCGTCGAAGACGTGGGCATCTGCTTTGGGCAGGCTTTGCGGCAAGCGCTGGGCGACAAGTCGGGCATCCGCCGCTACGGCTTCTTCACGCTGCCCATGGAAGAGGCGCTGGCGACCGTGGCCATCGATCTGAGCGGACGCTACTTCCTGGTCTTCGACGCCAAGTTTCCATCGGCCAAAATCGGTGACTTCGATAGCGAGCTGGTCGAGGATTTTTGGCAAGCCACGGCGGCCAACGCCCTGTGCAACTTGCACGTGCACGTCCCCTATGGCCGTAATAGCCACCACATCAGCGAGGCCATCTTCAAGGCCGCCGCACGGGCCTTGCGAATGGCTGTCGAGCACGACCCGCGCACCTCGGGCGTGCCCAGCACCAAGGGCACGCTTGTTTGACTCCCTCGGAGTTTATCGCTCGCGCGGTCGTGAATGCCAAATCCGTGTGGCACAGCCGCCCTCGGCTGTCTCACATTGCCGCATTCGCGCCCGTGTGAAGTATAGCCAGCCACTCTTTGGTTTGAATGAGGTCGCGATCGTCGATAGAATATCGTGCTGTCACCCAACCCGTACCAGGTGAGTGGCGATGACCATCAACGAGATCCGCAAGTTTTACAAAATGCAGCCGTTCCGGCCATTTGTCATTCATATGGCTGACGGTCAAGCGATACCAGTAAAGAGCCCCGAATTCATGGCGTCCGCTCCTAACGGTCGCACCGTCACTGTGTATCAGCCCGACAGTACCTGGGACTTCATTGATTTATTGTTGGTGACCCGATTGGAGATCATGCCTGGCCGGAACGGCGCTCGCAGGCGAAAGCAGTAGGAGACGCATCGTGAATCACTTCGCCGTCCAACCCAGTCTTTGCGAGCCGATGCTGTCGCGCCGGAGGATGCTGCAAGTCGGCATGCTGGGAGTGGGTGGACTCGGCCTGTCGCTGGCCGACCTGCTGGCCGCCGACGACGCTGCGGCCATTCGCCCCAAGGCCGACGCCTGCATCTTGCTGTTTCTCGATGGCGGGCCAAGCCACCTCGATATGTGGGACATGAAGCCCGACGCCGCCGATGGCATTCGCGGCGAGTTCAAGCCCGTCAGTACCTCGCTGCCCGGCTACTTCATCTGTGAACATCTGCCGCGGCTGGCGCGTCACATGCACCGGGCCACCGTGGTTCGGTCGATGCACCACAGCGTCAACAATTCGCACGGCGCGGCGGTGTATACGGCCCTCACCGGACATGACCGCGGCGAAGTGGGTGGGGCGGCCAGCTCCAGCGATTATCCTTGTCTGGGCGCGGTCGTTCAAAAACTGCGCCCGCCCACGACGGCCGACACCGTCTCGCAGGTCCACTTGCCTTACATCACCAAGGAGGGTGCCGGCGGTCCACCCCAGCCGGGCTTTTTTGGCGGCATCTTCGGCCGCGCCTATGACCCGCTGTTCGTGCTGAAGGATCCGAATGCCCCCGACTTTGGCGTGCCCGAGCTTACCGTGCAGGCCGATGTTTCGGCCGCGAGGCTGGCGCAGCGGCGGGCGCTTTTCGAGCGCGTGGCAGGAGTTCCCGCGGCCATCGACGGGCAGCCGGTGTCGGGCGAAATGACCCGCATGCAGGAGCGGGCTCTCGACCTGTTGACTTCCGAACGCACGCAACGCGCCTTCCGGCTGGGCGACGAGAAGGACCAGGTGCGCGAATCCTATGGCCGCAACATCTACGGCCAAAGCGCACTGTTGGCCCGGCGGCTGATCGAAGCCGGCACGCGCGTGGTCACGCTCTCGTGGGCGCCCGACGCCAACGCCACCTGGGACACGCACGGCGGCAATTTTGTCAGTCTCAAAGATCGGCTGCTGCCGCAGCTCGATGCCGCCGCTGCGAGCTTGATCGGCGACTTGGCCGAGCGCGGTTTGCTCGACCGCACGCTGGTGGCCATCTTTGGCGACTTCGGCCGCACGCCCAAGATCAACGGCAATAACGGCGGCCGCGACCACTGGAACTTCTGCTATAGCCTGATGATGGTTGGCGGCGGTTTCAAGTCGGGCTTGGTCTACGGCGCCAGCGACAAGATCGGCGCCTATCCGGCGGCCGATCCCCTCACGCCCGGCGACATGCTCTCGACCATTTACCACACGCTCGGCATCCGCCACGACCGCGAGATTCGCGATCAGTTTGGCCGCCCGCTGCGGCTGGTGCCATCGGGCGACGTGGTGGGCGAGCTGTTGGTATAGTTGCATGCGACGCGCGAAATTGAGGTTAACAATGCCCCGCGATAAATTTGATCGAAATGCAGTCGCTCGCTGGTACGCGAAAGAGCATCTCAAAACGGATCCGGGGATTTGTTCAATCCATTTTCTCCCATCGAACTCTCCGGTGCGCGAAATCCGACTCATCGAAGTCAATAAACTGCTGGGAGAACGCAACGATGACACGCTGCAACCGATTGACTTTGGAGTCGATATGGGCACTGAAACGGAGCACAAACTGTTCGTCTTGGACGTGACTCCGCGCCAATGGGACCGAATTTCGAAATCGTCGTTGCCATTGCCGCCGGGCTGGTCGCTGAAAGACGCCGTCCCGTTTGGGCAGAACTAAAGCATGAACCGATTTCAAGAAGCCTGGTGGCAACAGGCGAAATCGGATCATTCAGTGCTCGTACTGCTTCGTAGGCACGGCGCAGCCGAGTGCCACCAACTCCACTATTTGCAGATGTCTACCGAAAAGCTCGGAAAGGCATATTTTTGGCGAACGGGTACGGCTCCGCCAAAACATCACGCGGGATTTACCCAGTTTATGCGATTCCTGGGTGGCGTCCGACAAGCCGAACGCAAAACAGTTGCCGATGCGTTTGGCTTCGCGCGTTTTTCCGATTTTCAACGGTGGATCCGAGCCATCTTGCCGACCTGCTACTCGCTCGAACGCCTAGCACCTGCCTTGGCCCTGGATGGCCCAAATCCGGAGTATCCGTGGCCGCAGAAGGCCCCAATCCATATCCCTTGCGCGTTTGATTTCGATGTTTGGAAAGAGCTCAACACAAGTTGCGGGCGCCAACTCTTGAAGGTCATTGAAGATGCCATCCGCAATTTTCCGCACTATGCATAAGGGAGGTCGCACAGAAGTGCGTCGGGTACTGGGTTATCTAGGCAAACTTGGCAGCCTGCTTTCGCCGCGGCTAAGTCGCCAAGGCGCTTCTTCCGATACTACCGGTAGGTCGCGACTTCTCGTCAATTCTGACGACGCGCGATGACATCGCCAGTTTCACCGACACAGCCTTTGGCACCATGAACAACTATTGGCGTGATCTGCTCATCGACGGATATGCCGTCGTCGGTTGCGCCGCTTTGGCGGGCTATTTGTTGTGGATGCTGGCGTCGTAGAGCCCGATGGTGGGACTCGCGTCCCTCGGCCCACCCTAATGGCTACTGGCTCCGTGCCACTGGCGCGAGGGACGGCGCAGGGCCGAATCGCAGTTCACGGAACGCCACAGAGGGCGTTCCCTACAGACGATTTTTGCCCGCAATCTTTTTGCCGTTATCCCTTCCGCCCGAGCATCCGGTCGAGCGCGTCGGACGTCTGATAGACCAGCGCCTCGGGATAATGCTGGAAGGGATGGAAATACTCGAACGTCAGATAGCCGTCGTAGCCCGTCCGGTCGAGGGCCTCCATGACGGCGGGCCAGTTGGTGGTGCCGTCGAGCAGCGTGCGAAACGTGTTCAAATTGAACTCGTGCGTTCGCTTGTCCCACTCCTTGAAATGGACGTTCTTGATCCGTTCGCCCAGCACCGCAATCCAATGCTCGGGAAACTGGTACTGCATGATGTTGCCCGTGTCGAAGTGGACGCGCACGTGCGGGCTTTGAAAACTATCGACAAACTCGACCATCTCCTCAGGGCTGAAGAGATAACCGTTGGCAAAGATGTTTTCGATGTTGAGCGTGACGCCGGCTTTTTCGGCGTCGGGCAGAAGCTGCCCGATGGCCTCGCGGGCGCGGCGGTCGCAGACGTCGTTGGGCACCGGCTCGATGCCTTCGATCCAGGGAATGTAGACCGCCCCCGGCACCACCAGCAGGTTGTCGGTGCCCAACTGCTTGGCCGCGGCGATCATTTGCCGGGCCAGCGCCAGGCCCTTCTTGCGCCGCTCGGGGTCGTTGGCGGTGAGCGAGTAGGGCCAATACAAAAATGAACAGACCCCGCTGACGGCGATGCCCGCCTTGCGGGCCAGCGCGTCGACGGCGTCGATCTCTTCCGGCGTCGATTCGGCCGAGAACTCGCCCTCCAGGGCAAAGTTGATCTCGACGGCGTCGAACCCCGCATCCTTGGCCAAATGGAAGCAATCGGCCAACGACATTTGCTGCGGATAGGGAAAGGCCCAGAGATTGATCGACTTCTTCATGCCGTAGCGTTTGGCCGCCTTCGACGAGCCTTGCTTTGCCGGCGAAGCGTCTTGGTCGTCTCCGCGTGCCAGTCCTTGAGCCGCTAAAAACGCCGAGCCGAAGGCGGCGGTGTAGGCCAACAGTTCACGGCGGCCCAGCGGCGCCGTAGCGGAGTCGTGGTCATGAGTCGGCTGAGTCGATGGTGAAGTGCGTTCGCGCATGAAAGGCTCCGGCAAAGAGAGTCGCGGTGATCTGGATTCAATGACCCGCCCTGTCAATGTACGCCATCGTGCCTTATGCTGGAAGCAGCGCCCGCGAAGCCAATGGTTTCGTTTGAGCTTAGCGGCGCTGCGGACGATGGCCTTCCAGGCCGTCGCTATACTGCACGCGAGCGTGAATGCGGTAATGTGGGACAGCCGCCCTCGGCTGTCTCGCGGTCGCCTTTGGCGACCACCCACAGCCGGGGGCGGCTATGCCACACCGGCGAAAATGTCTCACGGCCGCGTCAAGTAGAAGACCGCCGACGGCCTGGAAGGCCATCCTCCACGCGACACGATTCCCTTCGACTCTAACACGCGCAATCCCATGACTTCCGCTCTCACGCATCCGCACATCAACGCCCGCGTGCTCATCTTCGTCGACAACGTTTACGAAGACTTGGAGCTTTGGTATCCCAAGCTGCGATTGGAGGAGGCCAGCGTCGAGGTGGTCGTGGCGGGGCCTGAGTTCGGCCACAAGTACACGGGCAAGCACGGCTACCCATGTGTCTCCGATGCGGCGATCGGCGAGGTGGAGGCAGCCCAGTTCGACGGCGTATTGTTGCCCGGCGGTTTCATGCCCGACAAGCTGCGCCGCGACCCCAAGGTGCTCGACCTGGTGCGTCAATTCGCCGAGGCGAAAAAACTGGTGGCGGCCATTTGTCACGGCGGCTGGATTGCGATTTCGGCGGGCGTTTATCGCGGCGTGCGCGTGACCGGCTCGTTGGGGATCAAAGACGACTTGGTCAATGCCGGCGCGATCTGGCAAGACGCGCCGGTGGTAGTTGACCGCCATTTTGTCTCGAGCCGCAAGCCGGACGACCTGCCCGACTTTTGCCGCGCCATCTTGGACGTGTTCGGCGAGCAACGTCGCTGATCGGGTCGGCGGGCCATGTTCCTACCTCCTGCCAGGCCACCGCGGGAAGCAATCGGCCCTCGCTGAGTCGACAGTTGATTTACCGGCGCGCGGCTGCGATATTCGGACTGGCAGAGTCCATCTCAACTCCTGTGGGGTTTTGTCGCGCGAAGGCTGCTCGCGATTTCCCCGACACGAGATTGCATTATTTCAGCGATCGTTTCCGCTGGAATGCTCGCTTCTGTTCGGACGGATTCCTTAGCCGCACGCGAAACACCAAGTCGGGCGGTGTGCCAACCAATGCGTCTGTCACCTGTCCGTCTTGATCGGTTTCATCAGGCCCGACGCTGTAGACCTTATACGCTGCCTCGTCAACGCGATAACGCAACGGCTGGCCGTCGAACGGATCGAGAGGCACTTCGGGCAAAAACTCGGGCACCAAAGCGTCTAACGATTCTGGCAGCTTCGCATGCCGAAGTCGAAAACGTTCGATCGCCACAGCGACCCTCGCCGTATCCATTGGAGTTCCGGGAGTATGCGTTCCAGTTGCCCGCGGGCAATTCCAACGAAAATCACTCGTACAAGTTGTGCGGAAAGCGTCGGGTCTTTCGCCACGCTCTGGGCTTCAGCCAAAACCGCCTCAATTGCCGCGGCCGCGCGACGATAGTCACGATGGCGTACCGCGACTTCCGATTCCAGGGTCAAGAATGCGCGCCAGCTCGGCCCGGACGCGCTGCTTGGCCGCCAGCCAGCCGATGCCCAGCGCCGCCAGGAAAAGCAGAATCAACACCACCACGCCGCCGAGCAGCACGACGCCCGGCCTGATGCGTCGGCGGATCATCTGGGGCGCTAGCATGGAACGGTTCCGAAGTTCAAGTACGGAGTTCATTGAACCCGGCCGCGCGCGGTTTTGCAAACGTGCATGAAGTAGGGCGACCTTCAGGTCTCCAACGCACCGCCTGTTGTTTT
>DATFDL010000257.1:0-36849 GCA_035252155.1 Pirellulales bacterium
AACTTCGTGCCTTGCGATCGCTGCTCGCGGATCGACTTCAACGTCTTCTGGTCGCGGGCCTTCAGCTTCTTCTGAATGGCCTGTTCTTCGGCCGAAAGTTTCTCATCTGGCTTTTTGAACACCAGGGTCGTGAGCACATTGCGGTCGACCTTTTCTTCGGTGGCGACCACGATCAACCGCTCCTCACCCGCCGGCGGCCCGAACTCAATATAACCGTCACTGGGCAGTCGCAAGGTGCTCTCGCGCTTGGCCAACGGCGGCGTCTCGTTCTTGTCCGGCAGCAGACAGATCCGCTCGCCGCTCGCTCCTTCGTGAAAGATGTAGATGTAAAGATCGCTCAGCGGCTCGACCTGCACGTGGATCTTGTCGCCCAACTTGAATTCGTGCTTGTGAGGATCGACCGCCTCTTCGCCGTCGCCTTTGAGCAACAGCACGGTGTACTCCAGGGCAATGACTTTGCGCAGGTCGCCCGGCAGCTTGTCGGGCACGTCGCCCTTTTTCGGCCCGGTGGTCTTCGACGTGCCGGCAGCCGCGGCCTGATCTTGGCGTCGCACATATTTGCGCACCAGGTCGCGCACGCTCGATTCGTCGTCGCCCGCGCCCGCGGCCGACGAGACGAGGGTCAGGGAAATCACAATCAGGCCCCAGCACAGCGAGGGCAATGTTCGAGCGTTCATAGCTCCAAGAGGGTTCAGGGTTCAGGGTTCAGGGTTCAGCATTTTTCTGCACCCCGACCGGTTTACTGTGGCCGGCAACGTCGATCAAAAATCGTAGGGTGGGACGAGCTTGCGAGTCGCACCATGAGGCTCAAACCCGCTACATCGGCACAAACCTACGATTGCAGTATACCCCCGCCTTGGGTCGCTTGCACGGGTTTGGCACAGGCGTTACCGTTAAAAACGTACTGTGGGATCCCCGATTCGTCCCAGCCATTGACTGTACTTCACGCGCACGTCAATGCGGCAATGTGGGACAGCCGCCCTCGGCTGTCTCGCGGTCGACTTTGGCGACCACCTCACAGCCGAGGGCGGCCGTGCCACACCGGCGACGGATGTCGCATTCGCGGCCGCGTGGAGTATAAAATGCCAACTCGACTCGTCCGCGCCATTCCGTCATTCATTTGCCCGGTATGCCTGAAAAAACGCACGGTGAAGCTGCCACGCGGTTTGAACGCACCCGCAGTTTCTGGAGAGGAGCCAACAACGGAGACAGCCCTTTGGACATCGGAGCGATGCCTAAAAAAATCCAATGGTGAATTACTGTACCGTCGGCGACGTAGACCAGAGTTCGTTAGCGTGGGCGTGAAGCTTCTCTTGGCAGCGGGGGTGGTGACGTTTTGGGTTGCTTCCTCTTCGGCCGCGCCGCTGGAATTGACCGTGCGGAAGGCGGAAAAACCCGACCGGCCCGGCGAACCGGCCAACGTCACCACCGAGCAGGTGCATTGGCCGCCCGAAAAGACGGCGATCATCGTCATCGACATGTGGGACAAGCATCACTGCCGCAGCGCTGAGGCCCGCGTGGCCGAGATGGCCCCGGCGATGAATCGAGCGGTGGCCGCCGCGCGTCGGCGCGGCGTGTTCGTCATCCACGCGCCCAGCGACTGCATGGAGTTCTATGCCGACACGCCGCAGCGCCGCCGGGCGATCGAAGCCCCGGTCACCAAGGCCCCCACGACGTTTCAGTGGAACAAGCTCGATCTGAAGCACGAAAGTCCGCTGCCTCAGGAAGTCGCCACGGCTGGCTGCTCGTGCGACACGGCCGAGCCGTGTGGTCCCGACTATCGCGCCTGGAAGAGGCAAATCGACACCATCGAGATCGCCCCCGAAGACGCGATCAGCGACAACGGCCAAGAGATTTACAATTTGCTGCGCCAGCGCGGCATCGAGCATGTGATTGTCATGGGCGTTCACACGAATGTTTGCGTGCTGGGACGGCCGTTCGGCATCCGGCAGTTGGTCTACCTGGGGCAAGACGTGGTGCTCTGTCGCGACCTGACCGACTCGTATCATCGCCGCGTGGCGGTTAGCCATCTCGACGGGCTGAACTTGATCATCCGGCACATCGAGCTGTATTGGTGCCCGACCATCACGAGTGAATCGCTCACCGGCCATTCTCCCTTTCAGTTCGCCGGCGCTAAAAACAGCGACGAGTCATCCAAGAAGTCCAACTAACCATCTTACAAAGCGCCCCGACGTTGTTATCATGCGGTGGCATGAACGACTCTCTTGCCCATATCGTGCACGGCTTGGCCGAATTGGAGGCCGAAATCGCCACGGGCGGGGGACAGGCCGCCATCGACCGCCAACACGCCAAGGGCCGCCTGACCGCCCGCGAGCGGATCGAGCGGCTGATCGACCCCGCGACGGAGTTTTTTGAGCTGGGGTTGTGGGCCGGTTGGCAGATGTATGCCGAGTACGGCGGTGCACCGGCCGCCGGCGTGATCTGCGGCATCGGCACGGTCGCCGGCCGGCGGCAGACGATCATCGCCAATGACGCCACGGTCAAGGCCGGCGCGTTCTTTCCCGCCACCACCAAGAAGGTGTTGCGGGCGCAACGCATCGCGTTTCAAAACCGGTTGCCGTTGGTTTACCTGGTTGACTCGGCGGGCGTCTTCCTGCCGCTGCAAGAAGATGTCTTCCCCGACGAAGATGACTTTGGCCGCATCTTCCGAAACAATGCGGTTCTCTCGGCCGCCGGCATCGGACAAATCGCGGCCATCATGGGCAACTGTGTGGCCGGCGGGGGCTATTTGCCGGTTCTCTGCGACAAGCTGTTGATGACCGAAGGCTCTGGTTTGTATCTGGCCGGTCCGGCGCTGGTCAAAAGCGCGATTGGCCAGAGCGTGTCCAGCGAGGAACTGGGCGGCGCCGAGATGCACGCCCAGGTGAGCGGCACGATCGACTATCGCGAGCCGAACGACGAGGCTTGCCTGGCTCGATTGCGGCGGTTGGCCGAACAGGTTTCGCCCGACTTGCCTCAGCCGGCGGCGCCGTTTCATCGCGCCGCGACCGTCGCGCCGGCACGGACCAGCCGCGACATCGAGAATCTGGTCAGCCCGAATCCCCGCCACGACTATGAAATCCGCGAGGTGCTCGACTGCATTCTCGATGCACACACATTTGACGAGTACAAGGCCGAGTACGGCCAGTCGCTGGTCTGCGGCACGGCGCGGCTGGGCGGGTTTGCCGTCGGCATCGTGGCGAATCAGCACCATCCGGTCCGCCCGGCCGAAGGCCCGATGCAGTTCGGCGGGGTGCTCTATGTCGACAGCGCCGACAAGGCCGCCCGGTTTGTGATGAACTGCAATCAAGACTGGCTGCCGATCGTCTTTTTGCAAGACGTGAACGGCTTTATGGTGGGCCGCGACAGCGAGCGGTCGGGCATCATCAAAGCCGGCGCGAAGCTAGTCAACGCCATCAGCAACAGCCGCGTGCCCAAGCTGACGGTGCTGGTGGGCGGTTCGTTCGGGGCGGGCAACTACGCCCTGTGCGGCAAGGCGTTCGATCCGCGATTTATTTTTGCCTGGCCCACCGCCCGTTGCGCCGTGATGGGCGGCGAACAAGCGACTTCGACGCTGCTGGAGATCACCATCAAAAGCCTCGAGCGCGCAGGCGAAGAAATCGATCATGCGAAGCTCGATCGCTTGCGCAGCGAGGTCCGCGAGAGCTATGAACGCCAGATGGACCCGCGCTACGCGGCCGCCCGCGGCTGGGTCGATCGGATCATCGACCCGATGCGGACCCGCCACGAGCTGATTTATGCGCTCGAAATCGCCACGCGGCAGGCGGAGCAAGAACCGTTTAAGCTAGGGGTGTTTCAGGTGTAACGAGGGTTCAGGGTTCAGGGTTCAGCATTTTATCCGACCTTCCAAGCTCGGCGCGAGCCGAGAGAGGCATGAAAAAAATCCTGAACCCTGAACCCTGAACCCTCGTTTGGAGCAACCTCGTGACGATCAAAATCGGCAACGGTGCGGGCTTCTTGGGCGACAATCTCGATGCGCCGCGGCGGCTGATCGAGTCGGCCGAGCTTGATTATCTGACACTCGAATATCTGGCCGAGCTGACGCTGTCAATTTTGGCCCGGCGGCGAGAGAAAGACCCCGCCGCCGGCTACGCCGATGATTTTTTAGAAGTGCTCGCGAGCCTTGTTCCGGCCTGGCGCGGGCAACCGCGGTTGAAAGTCGTCACCAACGCGGGCGGCATGAATCCCAGGGCTTGTGCGGCGGCGGCCGGCCGCATTCTGGCCGATGCCGGGCTGGCCGATCTGCCGATCGGCGTGGTCACCGGCGACGACCTGCTGCCCGACCTGCCAAACTTACTGGCCGCCGGCTGCGAATTTGAAAACCTCGACACAGGCCGGCCGCTCAGCGAGCTGCGAGAGCAAGTGGTCAGCGCCAATGCCTATCTGGGCGCGCGCGAGATTGCCGCGGCGCTCGGCGAGGGCGCTCGGCTGATGATCACGGGCCGCGTGGCCGACGCCTCGCTCACGGTGGGCCCGGCGGTCCATGAATTCGGCTGGGCCTGGGGCGATTGGCAGCGGCTGGCCGGCGCAAGTGTGGCCGGACATTTGATCGAGTGCGGCGCTCAAGTCACCGGCGGCTTTTACGCGCATTGGTCAGAAATTGCGCTGGCCGACGTGGGCTATCCCATTGCCGAGCTGGCCGACGACGGCGCGTGCGTCATCACCAAGCCGCCGGGCTCTGGCGGCGTCGTCAATCGCGAGACGGTGGCCGAGCAACTGGTCTATGAGATCGGCGATCCGGCGCATTATCTGACGCCCGACGTCGATGTCGATTTCACGACCGTCGAGATCGAACCAATGAACGTCGATCGCGTGGCGGTGCGGGGCGCCACCGGGCGAGCGGCGCCGGACAGCTACAAGGTGTCGCTGGCCTATCGCGCGGGCTTTACCGCCAACGGACAACTGCTGGTCTACGGCCGCGATCCCGTGGTCAAGGCACGTACCTGCGGCGAGCTGATCGTCGAGCGCGTGCGTGCGGCCGGTTTCGACTTGGCCGAAGTCAACGTCGAATGCCTGGGCGCCGGCGAGGGGGTGCCCGGCCTGCACGCCCCGCCAGTTGGCCTGCGCGAGGTCATGTTGCGCGTCACGGTGCGCGATGACCGGCGCGAGGCGGTCGAGCGGTTTTGCAAAGAGATTGCTCCTTTGGCGACCGCGGGACCGGCAGGGCTGGCAGGCTACGCCAGCGGTCGTCCCACGTCGCGGCCTGTGTTTGCCTATTGGCCCACGCTCGTGCCGAAAAATCTCGTGCAGCCCAACTACGAGGTCCGTGCGGCGTCGGAGTGGATGGCAATTTAATCGCGCTCGCCATGCTTACTTCACCGCGAGAACTCGGCTAAAATCCAGGAATAATGATCAGCCAAGCACATCCACTCTGGACCGACATCACTCGCTGGGCCGCGATTTCCGGCGATTGGACCTTTTCTGAACACGGCGCGCGTTACGCCGGCGCGGGCGACGCAAACATTCCGGCAATGCACGGACTTACCGTATGCGATGAGCGATTTCGCGATGGGCTGATCCGCGTCAGGGTGCGGTTCGAGGGCTCCGATGGGCCATTAAAAGAGAGTTCAGCGGGCATCGTGCTTGGCTACCATTCCGAGACGGGCGGATACGTCATCGTCGGCCTGGGCGGGTTCGATCAGGCCTACGCGATTTCGGAGTTTGTCCCAGCAACCGGTTGGCTCCGCCGCCGAGCCGCCGGATCGATCCAAAATCTGCGGTGCGGACAGGAATACCAGATCACCGCGACACAGAAAGGCCAACGGCTGTCGTTGGCGGTGGACGACGTTCCGGTGCTGGAGCATGTGTTGGCAAGTCCTCCGTTGGGGAACCAACTCGGACTGTTCGTCATGTCGAAATTGCCGGTTGCCTTCCGCGATTACGCGGTGATGCGCAAAGCGCCGATCGCCTTCGTCGCCATGCAATTCGGCGAGCCCTACGACACGATTTACCGTACGGTGATTCATCTCAAGGCCCAAAAGTTAGGCTTCGATGTGGTCCGCATCGACGAACTCAATCGGCCTGGGATTATTTTCCAGGACATCCAACGGCATATTGAAGACGCGAAAGTGGTCATCGCCGAAATCACCGCGCCAAACCAGAACGTCTACTACGAAATCGGCTATGCTCACGCGTTGAACAAGCCGACGATCTTGTTGGCGCAGCGCGGCCGAGAGCTTCCCTTCGATATACGGAGCTATCGCGTGATTTTTTACGACGACTCGATTGGCGGCAAGCCACTCGTCGAACGGACGCTGCGCGAGCATTTGCACTCGATTCTGCAAGATGCCTGAGGCCACAACCGCGAAAACGATTGCTCTCAGCCGCATCGCCCACGTTCGAAGCGGCGATAAGGGCAACCATGCCAATATCGGCGCGATCGCCTATTCGCAGGCCGGATACGAATTCTTGCGCGAGGAGTTAACCGCGCAGCTCGTGGCCGACTATTTCGCGGGCCTGCGCCCCAGCCGTGTGGTTCGATACGAGCTGCCCCGCTTGTGGGCGCTGAACTTTGTGCTGTACGATGCGCTGGCCGGCGGCGCTAGCCAGTCGCTGCGCCTCGACACGCAAGGCAAACTGCTGAGCACGGCCCTTGAAGAGCTTCAACTGCCCGAACCGAAGGGTCTCGAAACGATGTTGCGGAATTCGGAGGTCCTGTAGGAACCGACATGTGGGACAGCCGCCCTCGGCTGCCGGTCGCCGACGAAGTCGGCGTCGGAGAACCAGCCGAGGGCGGCTGGTCCACATGGCCTGTTTCGCTTATCAAAACCGATCAGACCCCACTCCGCATACGCTCTCGACAGTGTCATGTCGCTCATCCGCATCAACGTCCATCAGCACGCCGGCACGATCATTCTCGATCGGCCGGAGAAGCGAAACGCGCTCACGCGCGCGATGTTGGGCGAGCTGAACCAGGCGTTGGGCGATCTGCACTTGGAACGGCGCGTCCGGGCGGTGGTGCTCACCGGCGCGGGGCCGGCGTTCTGCGCCGGCATGGACCTGCAAGAGATGTTGGCCGCCGGCCGCGAAGAGAACGCCCATCAACAGTGGCGAGATGATGCGGCGCTTTACCACGATCTACTGGAGACGATGTGGCGGTTTCCCAAGCCGCTGATCGCCGCCGTCAACGGCCCGGCACTGGCCGGCGGGGCGGGCTTGGTGCTGGGATGCGACATCGTGCTGGCGGCCGGCGAGGCGACGTTTGGCCTGCCCGAGCCGCTACGCGGCATCGTGGCGGGCATGGTCGCGCCACTGCTCGCGTTTCGTCTGGGCGGCGGGCAGGCAGCCCGGCTCTTAATGTCGGCGGCCACGATTGACGCCGCCGAGGCCCACCGCATCGGCGTCTTTCACGAAATCGTCTCGGCCGATCATCTGTGGCCGCGGGCAGTCGAGCTTGCCGAGCAATGCGCGCGTTGCGCCCCGGAAGCATTGCAGCTCACCAAGCGGATGCTGAACGAGATCATCGCCGAGCACTTGCCCACGCTGCTGACGGCAGGCGCGGCGGTCAGCGCCACCGCCCGGACCACCGAAGCCGCCGCCGAAGGGCTGGCCGCGTTTCTCGAAAAGCGTCAGCCCAAGTGGCCCTAAGACGGTCTAGCAGAACCGCTGGCGGACCCAGGCTCGAAAGGAATTGATCCAGGCCGATTCGTCGAGGGCCAACATGGGATCGAGAAATTCCTTCAGGTCTTTGACGCGCAGCATCGGCAAATTGAAGCTCGTGTCGCAGGCTGTATATTGGCCCTGGCTTAGCTGCAGCGTTTGCAACTCGCCGTCTTCCCAGCGCCAAACTTCCGGCACGCCCAGTGCGGCGTAGATCGCCAGCTTGTTCACGTCGTCGTGCGTGAAAATGACTTCCAGCGCCAAGTCGGGCGGAGGATCTTCGGCAAGGTCGACCTCGGGCCGGCTCGAAACGCGGCCCTGGCTGTGAATGTAGTAGCACTCGTCGGCTTCGAGTCCCTTGTCGATATCTCGTCGCTTCCAGGTGGTGGCGCTAAAACTGCGGCGCGGAATGTTCAACTCCGCCGTGAAGGCCTCGATCAGTTGGCCGATCAGTTTCTTCACGTTTTCGTGCCGGTCCGAGTTGACCATCATTTCGAGCGTCCCCCGATCGTAGGTCATTCTGACGTGGCAGTTCGCTTCGATGTCGCGCAGCGCCTCGTAGACTTCCCAGGGGACGCCGCGCAGCGTGAAGCGAGGTTCCGTTGCCAGTTGTTCGACTGTCGCCATTGGGTAAAGCTCCTATCAATCTTTGCCGCCACGTCGTCCGGCCAGCTTCAAGAGAAATCGAACTTGCCATAATTTATGATTGCCTCTTCACCCGTCGGCCGCAAGCGGCGCGACATGAAACGCTGGCGTCATTCGATAGCCCAGGGTGAAACCCTGGGTAGTCAGTTCCCCCGACGGTTGTCAGCCCTGAAAGGGCGCCATTCCCGGTTCACCCGGCCGACGCTAATCCGCAAAGTATTCCGCCGCAACGTCGAACGATCCCGCGTTGCCAGGATTTGTCACGCAGCGTGTGACGAATCTTTGCAGTCGTTCTATCGGCTGCAAGCTACATACGCGCCAAAAGTCCCGCAGGCTGTGGGACGATTGACCAGCCCAAAAGTCGCATGGCCCGGGCGACTATTTCAGCGCGACTGCGCGCGGCTTGTTTCGTGCGCCGGCAAGGCGGAACTAGCGCCTAAGACCGAAAGGAAGCGGAAGAAATCATGAATCGGCACCTCAATGCCATTGCCGGCCGCTTGAGCTTGCGCCCGCCGCAGCGCAAGTCGCTGGAGATCCTCGATCGGATCACCGAAATTGAGCCGCCCACGAAGGGCGCCGACCGCGCGGCGGCCCTGCAAGTGATTCGCAGCGAGTTTCCCAGCGTCACGGATTTCGAACGCGAGTTTCCCTCGGTATGTTTCGCCTTGGCCACCGGCGTCGGCAAAACGCGGCTGATGGGAGCGTTTATCAGCTACCTGCATCTGGCACACGGGTTCAAGAATTTCTTTGTGCTGGCGCCGAACCTCACCATCTACAACAAGCTGATCAACGACTTTTCGGCTGGCAAGCCCAAGTACGTCTTCAAGGGCATCGCCGAGTTCGCTGTCGACGCCCCGGCGATCATCACCGGCGATAATTACGAGGCGCTGGCTGGCCCGCTGCTCGAACAAGCCTACCGCTGCAAAATCAACATCTTCAACATCTCGAAGATCAACTCCGAAGTGCGCGGCGGCAAATCGCCACGCATCAAGCGGCTTTCGGAGTCGGCTGGCCTATGAAGCAACATTTACGGACCGAGCAGGTCGAGTTGCTCTCGCTCGGCGCGGGAGGCATCGAGGAGCAGCGGCT
This sequence comes from Pirellulales bacterium, assembly GCA_035252155.1. GTDB lineage: Bacteria > Planctomycetota > Planctomycetia > Pirellulales > JAICIG01 > JAICLL01. Next base: position 9,355 of record DATFDL010000257.1, read on the forward strand.
GGAAGATTATATCGTCAGCGGGCTGGTGGATTATGACGACATTTCATACGACGATCACGCCGATCTGCTCTACGAGTTGGCCGCGCAGGTGGTAAACCATTTTCGCGGCTATCTCTCTGAGGACGACGTGCGCAATGTGGTGCGCTATCACCAAAAATCGATCGCGCAATTCGTCCATGCGCAAATGGCCCCGACCATTTACATGCTCGAACCCAAGTCCGTCGGCGCCCTGCAAGACGCCGAGGTGCTGGCCAAGCGCGACGTGGCGGAGAGATGGTGCAAGCAAGCCAGCGAGTATGCCGGCAGCTACGGCGGCAAACCGTGGCAGTATGCTCTCATTCCGCACGACGCGATCAGCGAGAACATGACGCTAGCGGGTTTGGCGAGGCATTACGGAGTCGGTGAACGATGACGGCCCTTCACGGCGCAACAAAAGGCCTTTATGCGCGATTAGACAATGTCTGATTTTGCATATGGGTACGCTTACCCATACGCATATTGACGCTGGAAAACGACCAAGCCAGATTTGTGGGATGATGCGGAGAGGTGCGGAAAAATAGGAGTCGGGATTCAAAGGTCGGAGGTCAAGCAAGACGAGGACGTGACGTGGCGACAATGTGCGGGGGCGACACGGCGATCGCGCGTGATTGGCAGTGAGAGGCAAATTCGACGTAAGTGCTGAATCGCGCGCGGCTGAAAAACTCCCTCTGCAGAAGGGGTGCAACCCGGTTTTTCTCGGGCGCTGCCGGCTTTTGCAAATTTGCAAAAGCCGTGCGCGGCGAAGCGCGAAAAAACGACTTACGGCGATCGGAAACAGGGGTCGGGATTCGGGGGTCAGGGAAGACGAGGGCGCGAGGGGGCGACAAGGCGGAGGGGACGACAAGACGAAGCGGCGGATACATGCAGCGCGCCGGCTCATGAATCCCTGGCCTCTGACCTCCGGCCTCTGACCTCCGGCCTCTGACCTCTGATCCCCGACTCGCGCTTGCGTAGGCACAAGTTGATGCGTTGAGGAGTCGATGTATGTGGGCGTGGTGCAAGCGTTTGCGGCGCACCGGGTGCTATGGTACCCCTTGTTTTCCGCAAGCAAACTTCGCCGAGCGCCAGTTCTGAACCGAGCCTTTACAAACAAGCGGGTGTTTGCAGGAATATCGGCCACGGCTATCTTGGTCCGGTCTGTTCTCGGTTGACTTGGCCGCGAACCGACGCCGAATCTGTCTACCGTCATGATCACTCTCGTAACCGGCGCCACGGGCTTGGTGGGAAACAATGTGGTGCGGCTGCTGCTGGAGCGCGGCGAAGCGGTGCGCGTGCTGGGCCGCGAAAACTGCGACCCCCGCCCACTGGCCGGGCTCGAGGTCGAAATGGTCCGCGGCGACGTGCGCGACGCGGCCGCCGTTCGTCGGGCCTGCCATGGCGTGGGGCGCGTGATCCATGCGGCGGCCCGAGTGCATCTGGGTTGGACCGGGCTCGATCTGCAAACCGCAGTCAATGTCGAGGGCACGCGCCACGTGGCCGCCGCCGCGCGGGAGGCCGGCGCGCGGCTCGTTCATGTTTCTTCGGTCGATGCGTTGGGTTGCGGCACGCGGCGGCAGCCCGCCGACGAAGAGACGCCGCTGGGCGGACACATCGATTGCCCCTATGTGGTCACCAAGCGCGCGGCCGAAGCGGTGGTGCTCGACGAAGTGGCCCGAGGTCTCGACGCCGTGATTGTCAATCCCGCGTTCATGCTGGGGCCGTGGGATTGGAAGCCCTCGAGTGGCCGCATGCTGTTGATCGTCGGACGCGGACGCGGTTACGTGGCCCCCTCCGGCGGCAATGATTTTTGCGATGTGCGCGACGTGGCCGCCGGCATTCTGGCCGCGGCCGAACGAGGCGCGACGGGCCGGCGCTACATTCTGGGCGGCGAATCACTCTCGTACTTCGAGGCCTGGACGATCTTTGCCGAGGTCACGGGACGCAAACCGCCGCGACGCGTGATGCGCCGCCCGGTGTTGCGGCTGGCGGGCGTGTTGGGAAGCGCCTGGGGACGACTGACAGGAAACGAGCCCGACATCAACACCGCTTCAGCGGCGATCAGCTTGTTGGAACATCACTTTTCGATCGACCGCGCCAAACAAGAGCTGGGCTACACCGTGCGCCCAGCCCGCGAGGCCGCGACCGCCGCCTGGGAGTGGTTCGGACGAGAGGGGTATCGCTAGCTATCGTGTGACGGTTTTCGCCTGGCGCGCGACTACCTGCAACGCCGCTTGCATCTGTTGCACCAGGGCATAGCCGGGCTGCTTGCCGGTCACCCGGTTTAGCGGCAGTCCGCCTGGCGACAAAAACTGAATCGTCGGGTAGCCGCGCACGTGAAACTCGCGGCAAACCTCCGGCTCGGCGTCGGCGTCGACCAGCACGCAAACGAATTGCCGCGACATCTCGACCACTCCATCTTGCACAAAAGCCTCGTTGGCCAGTTGATGGCAATAGTGGCACCACTCGGCCGTAAAGAAGAGCAGCATCGGCTTCTGCTGATCGCGGGCCAGCTCCAACCCCGGCCCGAAACCATTGACGAACGCGATGCGTCCGCGAGCGACTCGTGAAGCACCGGCCGGGCCGATGGCTTCTCCCGCGCCGCCTGTTCCCGTGGTGCCACTCGCGGGCGCCGTCGAAGCCTGTGGACCACTGGGCACATCGCTGATTTCGCAGCCTACGCAACACATTGCCGCGACCGCGGCGAACACGAACCGCCCGAAGCGATGGGTTTTCATCGTCGATCCTTCTGTTCGAGCTTGCCGGGTCCTTTCACTCGGCAAGCTGCTTCCATGCATTTGCTGACTGCCGCCTTCCAATTGGGCCGCTAGCTTGTCGGCCGCACCCCCAACCTGTCAAGTGCGAGCCGTCATCAACAACATCGTCCGCGGTGAATAGAGAACTTAAGAAAGCTCGGCAATTGCCGTGTCTCTGGAGAGAACGCCCTCCGTGGCGCTGGCGCGAGGGGCGGCGCGGGGCCGAACCACGGTTCCCGGAACGCCACAGAGGGCGTTCCCTACAGACGTTTTTCGGAGGACATCAACTCGACTGGACACTTCATCGTGTTTGCAGTAATTTCCGCCCCTCTTCCGCAAGCGTTCACATCTATCCGGCCCGCTCGTCGGGCCGCCGACAGCACGTTGGAGTTGGTTATGCCGCCCGCTGCGCAGGCGGGGTCGGGTTTGGGGTCTGCGCTTTCGCGCTGGTCCGATCTGATCCTGCCCGTTGGAATTATCGCCAGCGTGTTGGTCATCATGGTGCCGATGCCGGCGCCGTTGATGGACATTCTGCTGTCGGCCAATATCAGCGTGGCGGTGATCATGCTGCTCACCACCATCTACGTGCGCACGCCGCTGGAGTTCAGCATTTTTCCGTCGCTGCTGCTGGCCACCACGCTGGGCCGGCTGGTGCTCAATGTGGCCAGCACACGGCTGATCCTCACCAGAGCCGGCAGCCAAGGACTCGAAGCGGCCGGCGGCGTAGTGCGCAGCTTCGGCGAGTTTGTGGCCGGCGACAAGCTGGTGGTCGGGCTGATCATCTTCGCCATCATCGTGTTGATTCAGTTTGTGGTGATCACCAAGGGCGCCACGCGCATCAGCGAAGTAGCCGCTCGGTTCGCCTTAGACGGCATGCCCGGCCGCCAAATGGCCATCGACGCCGACCTGAACGCCGGCGTGATCGATGAGCGCGAGGCCCAACGCCGCCGGGCGGAGATCACCAAGCAGGCCGACTTCTTCGGGGCGATGGACGGTGCCAGCAAGTTTGTCCGCGGCGACGCGATCGCGGGCATCGTCATCACATTGATCAATATCATTGGCGGGCTGTTTATCGGCGTAGTCGAAGACGGGCTGACGGTGAGCGACGCCGCCGCGCTCTTCACCAAGCTGACGATCGGCGACGGCCTGGTGAGCCAGGTGCCCGCCTTTCTGATTTCGTTAGCGGCGGGCTTGTTGGTCACCCGCAGCACGGGCGACGTCAATCTGCCTAGTGAATTCTTGGGGCAACTTTTTTCGCGGCCGCAGGCCTTGGGCGTGACCGGTGCGTTCTTAGGCGCGCTGGTATTTACGAATCTTCCCCGTGCCCCGCTATTGGCGTTGGGCGGCGGCTGCATCGGCTTGGCAGTTACCATGACCCGTCGGAAACAGCAAGAGAAAGCCACCGCCGAGGCCAAGGCCCAAGCCGCCGAAAAAAAACCGCCCGACGAACGGATCGAAGACTACCTGGCGGTCGACCCGATGGAGATCGAGATCGGCGTCGGGCTGATTCGCCTGGCCGATCCCAAGCGCGGCGGCGACCTGTTGGAGCGTGTGCAGCGCGTCCGTCAGAATGTGGCCGCCGACATCGGCATTCTGATGCCGAAGGTGCGCATCCGCGACAACATGCGGCTCGACCAAAACGCCTATCGCATCAAAGTGGCCGATTGCGCGGTCGCCGAGTCGACCGTTCATCCCAATCTGCTGCTGGCAATTGATTCGGGAGTTACGTCGGGCAAAATGCCCGGTATCAACACTCGCGAGCCGGCCTTTGGCACGGCTGCGGTATGGGTCGAGCCGGGCCAGCGCGATCAGGCGGAGATGATGGGCTACACAGTCGTCGAGCCGCAGAGCGTGCTGGCCACGCATCTCACCGAAGTCGTTCGCAAACACGCCGACGAAATTCTCACACGCGACGCCACCAAGCACCTGATCGACGAACTCAAAAAGCTGTCGCCCGCCGTGGTGGAAGAGTTGATCCCCGCTCAGATGAAGCTGCCCGAAGTGCAGCAGATTTTGCAAATGCTGCTCCGCGAGCAAGTGCCCATCCGCCAGTTGAGTCCGATCTTGGAAACCCTGGGCGATTATGGCGGTCGCACCAAGGATCCGATTCTCCTTACGGAGTATGTGCGGCACCGCCTGGCCCGCGCCATTTGCTCACGGTATCGCGACGCGCAGAACCGGCTGCACGTGGTCACGCTCGATCCCGCCCTGGAAGATCGCATCCGGGCAGGGTTCGAGCACAGCGACCGGGGGTTGTTCATCCGTATGTCGCCCCAGGCCATCGAGGCCACCTGCCGGGTGATCGGCAAGGAGCTCGACAAGCTGATCGTCAAAGGACATCCGCCGGTGGTATTGGTCAGCCCGCAAATCCGGCCGGCGCTGCGGCAGATGACCGCCGCGCATCTGCCTCAGGCGATCATCCTCAGCTACAACGAGATCACCCGCGACACGCAATTGGAATCATTGGGCTTAGTCGTCGACGCGGCACCAGGGAAGTAATACGTCCGCGACCCAAATCCAAAATCCAAAATGAGCACCGGGGCATCGCCAAGGCTCTGCCCCAGCCACCTTCCCTGACCCCTGAATCCCGATCCCCGACCCCTGTTCATGGACGTTCGCACTTTCCGAGCACCGACGATGCAAGAAGCCCTGGCGCTGGTGCGCCGCGACCTAGGTCCCACGGCGGCCGTGCTGCATACGCGCGAGATCCGCGGCAGCCGACTCTTGAGTTGGATTCCGGGGGCGCGGCAGATCGAAATAACGGCCTCGGCGCACGTGAATGTGCCCAGCCGCTTGCCGCGACGCGAGGAAGCGGCGTCTGCCGGAACTGAGTTGGCGCCGGGCCTCGAGTGGGCAGCCAAAACCATGTTCCGCGACGAACTCAAGGGCCGCCTCGACGAGCTGCATTCGCTGGTCGAAGACCTCTGCCGGCGAACTCGCAAAGGCGGCCCGCCCGACTGGCCGGAAGCAATGTTCGCTCTCTATACCGATTTGATCGAGACCGACATGCCCGAAGAAACGGCCCGCGAGCTGGTCGAGCACATGAGAAGTTCTGCTCCGGCTGAAGTGGCTCGCGACGCAGCGACAGCCCTCCGCTGGTTGGCGCGTGAAGTCGAGCGGCAGATCGCCATTCACGGCCCGATCGTCGCGCAGGCCGGGCGGCGGCGGCTGGTGGCCCTGGTCGGACCGACCGGCGTCGGCAAAACCACGACCGTCGCCAAATTGGCCGCCAACTTTAGGCTCCGCGACAAACGCCGCGTCGGACTGATCACGGTCGATACCTATCGCATTGCCGCGGTCGAACAATTGCGGACCTACGCCGACATTATCGACCTGCCGATGCAAGTGGTCAGTACGCCGAGCGAGATGCGTGAGGCGGCCGAACGCATGTCGGACCTCGACCTGGTGCTCTTGGACACCGCCGGCCGCAGCCCCAAGGACGACGTAAAGCTGCAAGAGCTACAAGTATTTCTCGAAGAAGCCCAAGCCGACGAGGTGCATCTGGTGCTCTCCAGCGTGGCGGGCGCTTCGGCGCTAGAGCGCACGGCCGAGTGTTTTGCCGCCGTGGGGACAACCGCGCTGATCTTGACCAAGCTCGACGAGGCCGCGGGCTTGGGCAATCTGCTGCCGTTGCTGCGGAACAGCGGTCTGCCGCTCAGTTACGTGACGCACGGGCAGAACGTGCCGGATGATATCGCACCAGCCGAAGCGCGCGCAATTGCGGAGCGAATGCTGGGGGTTCAATGAGTGCGGGCTCCAAAAGGGTCGCCATCGTGATGCCAAAAATCGAACTCGCCGTTGCCGTCGATCGAAGTCGCCGCCAGCGTTGGTCGAATTGCGCCGCCGTTCTCTATCCGCTGCTGCTGATTCTAGGCATGGCCGTGCTTTACCCGCTCAGTGCGGGGCCGGCCTGCTACATTGTCGAGGCTACCGGACGGCCAAGGTCATTGCACGCCGCACTTATTTGGTTTTATCGACCGATGCAGGCAATTGAGCCGCAACTCCCAACCGGGATCTCACGGGCGATGGAGTATTACCTGAGCTGGTGGTACAGCCTGGCGCATTGAATGACCGGTTGGCCCTGACGCCAGACAACCACTCACAACTAACCACTAACCACTAACCACCAACCACTAGCTCTGCGCAAGCGAGGACGCTTACGCAACGGCCCCTGACCCCCGACCCCCGAATCCCGACCCCTGCTTATGCTCGACCAAGCCGAACGACTGCGCTCGCTGATGCGTGCCGATCGCGGCGATGCACCGCCAGCGGCGCCGCGCTCGAAGCGGCCGCAATTCGTGGTCGTGGCCGGCGGTAAAGGCGGCGTGGGCACAACGACGATCGCCGTGAATCTGGCAGTGGCATTGGCCCGCGACGGCCATCGCACCGTGCTGGTCGACGGCGACTTGGGCACGGCAGACGCCGCCGGCCTCTGCGGCACGCGCGAGGCCTATCACATTGCCGACGTGCTGGCGGGCCGCCGCGGAATCCATGAAGCGCTGCAGCTCGGACCGGCCGGCGTGCAGGTGCTGCCCGGCGCCTGGGCCACCGGCCATATCACCGACTGCGCACCCGCCGCGCACGAGCGATTGCTGCGCGAGTTGGCCCGCCTCGGGCCGCACGCCGAGCAGGTGGTGGTGGACGCAGGCAACGGCTCCCATAGCGCCGTGCGGAGCTTCTGCCAGGCCGCCGATCGCGTGCTGTTGGTCACGTCGCCCGACGACGCTTCCGTGATGAACACCTATGCCGCGATCAAGTTTTTGCGGGCCATCGATGCCCAACCCACGCTTCATCTCTTCGTCAACCTGGCCGGCCACGCCGACGAAGCGCGCCGAACCCATCGCCGTCTGGCGCAAGCCTGTCGGCGGTTTTTGGGTTTTGAACTGCCTTGGGCAGGCGAGTTGTCGCACGCCATTGAAGTGACGGAGGCCGGTCGCCAACAACATCCGTTTGTCTGGGCGCTTCCCCAGACGTCCGCCACCCGGCAAATTGAACAGCTTGCGGCAACCATTTCCACCGATCCCGGAGAATACAACGAATTGGATTAAACGATTCAAGTGTCACGCCCCCTGCGACCGATACCAAGGGCCAGTGTCGGTAGCCCACCGACTGGCAAACTTTGCCGGTTATGTCGGCTTTGACGGCCGCCGGGAGCAAATCGCGTGTCACGCAGCTACGGCGGAACCCTGAGCTTGATCGCCTTTCTCACTGTGATCGTCCGCGGCTGGATGCACGGTGGGGCGGCGACACCGACCTTGCTGGCGGCATGGCTAAGTCTGCTCGCGGCGTTTCCCTTGGGATGCGTTTTGGGGTGGCTGGCCGACGGAATCGTACTAGAGTCAATTCGCAGCAAGCTTGCGGCTGAAATCGCCGCCCGGGAAGCCAAGGAATCGGCCCCCGGCAAGACCAACCCCTGACCGATCGGCCGCGCCCCGCCCACCGCTTGGCGGTAGGTCCGCGCGGCACATCGGCCGGGCAGTGCAATCATGGAGGAGTGCATGGCAACAGCAGTCGCAGCGGAAGACGTGGCGCAACTGTGGGACGCATTCAAGGCCGATCCGGAGAACCAGGACCTTCGCAACCGGCTGGTCGAGCTCTATCTGCCGCTGGTCAAATACAACGGCGAGCGCATCTGGTCGCGCCTGCCCGAAGGCGTCGAGCTGGACGACCTGGTTTCGGCAGGCGTCTTCGGCCTGATGGACGCGATCGACGCCTTCGACCTGACGCGTGGCGTGAAGTTCGAGACCTACTGCGTGCCGCGCATCCGCGGGGCGATGCTCGACGAGCTGCGCACGATGGACTGGGTGCCCCGCCTGGTCCGCTCGAAGGCTAGCAAGCTGAACGAGGCGATCAAATCGCTCGAAACCAAGCTCGGCCGGCAGCCCACCGAGGTCGAGCTGGCCGCGCAGCTCGAGATCAGCGTGCCGGAATTGGAAAAGATGATCCTCGACGCCAACGCGGTCGGGCTGATCAGCCTCAACAAAAAGTGGTACGAGACCGACAGCTACAAGGATGTCCGCGAGATCGACATTCTCGAAGACAAAAAGGGCGAAGACCCCACGCGGCGGATCCAAAAGACCGACCTGATGCGGCTGGTCACCAAGGGTCTGAATCGCAATGAGCGGCTGATCATCATTCTGTATTACTACGAAGAGCTGACGATGAAAGAGATCGGCGCTACGCTCGATCTTTCCGAGAGCCGCGTCAGTCAGATGCACAGTTCGATCGTGCAGCGATTGCAATCGCAGCTTGAGCGCCGCCGGCCGGAATTCGGGACGTAAGACGATCTCAGATGAACGGTTAGGTTAATACGCTTCGATGGCCTTCCATAATTCGTCGAGCTGCTGGGCTGAGACCTGAGTTGGCGTGCCAAGCTGGGGCGCGAAGAGCGACACGCGAAACTCTTCGAGCAGCCAACGATATTCGGCCAACTTCGGATCGAACGTTTCGTCGGCGCGGTGCTGCGCGGCGAGCGCCAGGTAGGCGTGCCAGCGAGCGTCGATCTGCGCAAACGCCCGCTGGTCGTGCTCCAGTTCCCCGGCCCGCAATCCATCCAATCGCCGCTCGATGGCGCGAAAATAGCGCGGGTACGACTGAATCGCTGGCGGCGCGGCGCACAGAAAACCCGGGGCCATCAATTCGCCAAGTTGCCGCTCGATGTCGGACACCGCATAGCCAAACTGCGGGCTGGTGAATTGCCCCAGGGCGTCCCGCGCCCGCCCGTACTCGCGGAGCAGCGCGCTGACCAACGGCAAAACGTCTTGCACCACCAGGCCGATCTGCTCGCGGCCCTCGGCGAGTGTCTGCTCGAACTGTTGCCGGCTGCGCGGCGCCGGCCGTTCGGCCAGAAAGGCGCGCTCGACGATGGCGTCGGTCACTTCGCGGTTCCAGTAGGCTGCGTCGCCCAGCGGCGCACCGCTGGCTAACAGCTTGCTCCAACCGGGCCACCACGCCAGGTGCGGCTCGACCTGATCGCGCACGGCCAACGCCAGAAGCCGTCGCACTCCGCCGCGCGTCTGGTGGCCTGCCGTTTCGAGGGAATCGGTCAGCCGCAATGATACGCTATCGCCGCAATCGACGAGCGCTGGATAACGCGTCCGTGCGATGCCTTTGCAGCAGCTCTGGACCTGTTCGGGCAAATCGTCAAAATCCCAGGTAGTCAATCCTGTGCGGTGATATTTCGGGTCGGCGTCTTCGGTAGGAAGCGACGGCGCACGGAGTGTGCCTGCTACCACGGGCGAGTGGTCGAATTGCTCGTTCGCGAGGGCGGGCATTTCGGCCCGCAGTTGCCGGCGAACCGCAGCGAGATCGCGTCCCACGGCTACCGCCCGACCGCTGGCATCGACCACGCGCAGCCGCAGCCGCAAATGCGCGGGCAACTGACTCAGCCGAAAATCGTCGGGCCGAATCGGGTCGCCCGCGATGCGCGTAAGCAGGTGAGCCGTCGCCGCCAGCAGGTCCCCTTCGCCGAATCGCAACTCGCCTACAACCCGCTTCGTCGTATCGGGCACGGGTACAAACGCGCGCCGCACGGTCTTGGGCAGCGACTTGATGAGCGCCGCCACTTTTTCTTCGAGCAAACCCGGCACAAGCCACTCGAACCGCCGCGGCTCAATCTCGTGAAAAGCTTCTTTTGGCACCGTCGCGGTGATACCGTCGTGCTCCGTCCCCGGCTCGAAACAATAATCGAGCGGCAGCCGCAGATGCTTCATCAACAACGCCTCGGGAAAGCCCGCGTCGGTGCGGAAGGCTTCCGGTTCAGTCAGCAGATCGCTCGTCGACATAAAGAGCAGCCCCGGCTCGCGGCGCTCGGCCTCGCGATGCCAACGTTCAAAGCTTTGCCCGTCGTACACGTCATCGGGCAGGCGGCGGTTGTAAAATGCAAACCGGGCGTGCTCGCCCCGCAGTAGCCCGTGCCGGCGCACTTTGCGCTGCCAACGCTCCAGGTCGGCCAGCAATTGTTGATTCGCCGAGAGAAATTTGGCCCGCGTCTGATAGCCGCCCTTCACGAGCCCGTGCTCGATAAATAGTTCGCGAGCGTGGGCCGGATCGACCGAGGCGAGCCGTACCCGTCGCTGCCGCACGATGGTTAACCCAAACAACGAGATTCGCTCGACGGCCATCGCCGCGCCAACTCCTGGGTCCCAATGCGGATCGCGGTGTTCGCGTTCGACCAGATGCGCGGCCAGCGGCTCAATCCACCCGGGGTTGATGCGAGCGACCGTCCGCAAATATCGACGGCTGGTCTCGACAACTTCGCTAGCCAGCAGCCATTTGGGCGGGCTGGCGTAAGCGGCCGATCCCGGCCAAAGCAAGGCTTTTTGGCCGCCCGCCACCAGATATTCATATGGCCCAGTGCGCACCGCGATGCTCGACAAAAAGCCGGTCAACAGCGCCCGATGGATGCGCTGATAATCGGTCGGCCGCGGCCGCACGTCAAAGCCGGCCTGCGTGCAATGCCTGACAAGCTGCCGATGCACGTCGAGCCACTGGCGCAGCCGGTTGTACGATAGAAACTGGGCGCGGCAGGCCTTGGCCAACTGGTTCCGCGACAGCTCCGCCTTCAACTCGTGGAAAAACCTCCAAAGTTTCAGATAACTGAGAAAATCCGACTGCCCGTCGGTCGTTCGGGCGTGGGCCTCGTCGGCAGCCTCGCGCGCCTCGGGCGGCCGCTCGCGCGGGTCTTGCACCTCGAGCGCCGCCGCAATGATCAATACGTCATGCAGGCAGTTCTCTTGGGCGCCGGCCAAGATAATGCGGCCAATCCGTGGATCGACCGGCAACCGGCTAAGCTGACGGCCCACCTCCGTGAGCCGTCGCTCTTGGTCGACAGCCCCTAGCTCAAACAGTGTGCGATAGGCGTCGCTCACCGCTTCGCCGCGCGGCGGATCGAGAAACGGAAAATCGGCCACTTCGCCCAGCCGCAGCGCCTCGGCCTGCAAGGCGACGGCCGCCAGGTCGCTACGCAAAATCTCGGGCGGAGTATATGCCTCGCGATGCAGATAGTCGTCTTCGCTGTACAGCCGAATGCAAACGCCCGGCCCGAGTCGCCCGCACCGCCCCTTGCGCTGGTCGGCCGAGGCCCGCGAGATCGGTTCGATCGGCAGCCGCTGAATCTTAAAGCGCGGCGCGTAGCGGCTGATGCGGGCGGTGCCGGTGTCGATCACATGGGCAATGCCGGGCACCGTCAGGCTCGACTCGGCCACGTTGGTGGCGATGACAATTCGGCGATCCGCGTGCGGTTGAAAAATCCGGTTTTGCTCGGCTGTTGACAGCCGGGCATAGAGCGGCAGGATTTCAGTCGGCTTGTTCGACTTGCCGCTCAAGTGCCCGCGCAGCGTTTTGGCCGCCGCGTGGATCTCTTGCTCGGTCGGCATGAAGATCAAAATGTCGCCGTCGCCGGCCGCGATCAATTCATCGACCGCGGAAACCAACGCTCGCTCGCCGCCGGCGTCATCGCCCTCTTTATCGTCCGCCGGCGGGCGATAACGCACTTCAACCGGATAGGTGCGTCCCGAAACCATGATCACGAGCACATCGCCCGCCACGGGCTCAAAATGCTCGGCGAATCGCCGGGCGTCGATCGTGGCCGAGGTAACGATAAGCTTCAGATCGGGCCGCCGCGGCAGCAGCCGCTTCAAGTAGCCGAGCAAAAAGTCGATATTGAGCGACCGTTCATGGGCTTCGTCCAAGATGAGCGTGTCGTATTGGTTCAGATATGGATCGTGGTGCGACTCGGCCAGCAACACGCCGTCGGTCATCAGCTTGATATACGTGCGCGGGTCGGTTTTGTCGGTGAACCGCACTTTGAAACCAACTTGTTGGCCGAGCGGCGTGCACAGTTCGTCGGCGATTCGAGCGGCCACGCTGCGGGCGGCGATGCGCCGCGGCTGGGTGTGCCCAATAAAACCTTCCAGGCCGCGGCCCAGCTCCAAGCAGATTTTGGGCAATTGCGTCGACTTGCCCGACCCGGTATCTCCGCAGACAATCACCACCTGATGCGAGCGAATGGCCTGGGCAATTTCGCCGCGCCGCGCGGCCACCGGCAGACGGTCGTCGTAGCGTACGTGAGGCACGCCAGCCCGGCGGGCTTGGCGATGGGCGATCGATCGTTCCAGCTCTTCGGCGATCCGCGACAGCCGCTCATCGCAGCGCCGACCGGCGCCTTGGCTGCGCTCCGCCTCGCGCAAGGCGCGGCGCAATCGCCAGCGGTCCGCCAGTAGGGCCTGCTCGACTCTGGTCCCTAATTCCGCGATCGAGATCATCCGCCGCCGGCTCGCTTGCGCACCCATCATTTCCCGCGTCATTATACGCCCGCGGTCCACGGTTGAGCATGGTATACCGCCAACGAGCCCGTAGCCGCCGTCGTGAGAAGTCGGGCCGCGCCAGCGGACTACGGCCAGAATTCTCACGAATTCTGCTACACGCACCGTCGCGCATTTCTCCGGAGGGATACACCGTGCGCCAACGGCGAACCGATCACCGCGCATCGTCTCGCGCGTCGGGATCGTACATCTGGAGCACAAACTGGTAAGGCTTGTGCCACCAACGATCGGCTGTGGGCGAAAACGCATCGGCCAGGGTGCGGCGGGCGATGTTTTTGGAGGCGCGCAACGCCAACGGCGGTGGTTCTGGCAAAGCGTCCAGCAGCGCCTCGGCCCGCTTGGCATCGACCACCGCCAGCGACGTCCAGGCCAGCCGCGTTACCCAGTAATCTTCGTCGCTAGCGAACACCCGAATATGGTCGGCGATCGGCGCGGCGAGCACGCGGGCCGCTTGGCGATCGTAGCGACTGACGAACATCGCCAGCGCGCCGGTAGTGAGCGCCGCGCCCGGCTCCGTGGCGACTCGCGCCGCGCGCGGCGACCGCATGGCGACCGCCCGCCACAGATAGCCATCGACCAAAGCCGGATCGATCCGCTCGGCCACGGGCAGCAACGCCGCAGCCAACACCGCCGGATGTTCCCAAGCGTAAGCTCCGCCGGCAGAGGCCCGCTCGAGCAACCCGAACGCTTCCTCGAGCAAGGCCGTCGCCTGCGCGGCGTCTCGCGCCACCAGCCCGTGAGCCACAATGCCCAAAGCATAGCCGCGATCCGCTTGCTCGCTCAATTTCCGCGCCAGCCGTATGGCTCGCCGCGGATCCACAGCCGCCATGCGGTGCAAGACGCGCAGCGCTCGGGCATCGCGGCCCGTGCCGTAATCGAGATCGTCCAACACGCGCTCCGCGGCCGCGGGATCGTGCGCGGCCAAACCGCGGGCTACGACGACCCGATAGCGGTCGGCGAAATCACTAGAGAAACCGGAGCTGAGCTTGATGGCGGCGGGGCCATCGATGCGCGCCAGCGAGCCGGCGAAGTAGGCGCGCAGATGGGCCGCCAGATCGTGGGCCCGCTCGGCCGCTTCGCTCGGCGCGGGCAGTTGCTCGGCCAGTTTTTGCCCCTCGCGCAGCAGCGCCGTGCCACGCTCGGTTTCGCCCAGGTCGAGCCACCGCTCGCCGATCTGGCCCATCAACTCCACGGCCTGCGCCCGCTCAGGCTCGGCCCGCGCGTGCAACAGGGCCGTGCTCAACAACTCCATCTTACGCTCGCGCTGCTCGTCGGGCAGGCTGTCGCACGCCGCCAGATAGAGCCGCCCGCGATAGTGCGGCTGTTCGATCGCCTCGCCCATCGCCAGGGCTTCTTCGAGGTCTTCGTAGATGAGCGTGCGGGCAGCGTGGTAACAGTATTCTGAATCGACAAGGCCGAGCTGACTGAATACCGGCAGCCGCGCGTACTCGGCGATGCGATTCGGATCGAGCGTCGCCAAGATGCCAAGCACCGAGACTTTTTCCGACTCCAATTCGCCTTGTTTCAACGCCGGCAGAAGCGGCTCGATCAGCCGCAAAGCGGTCTTGCGCCGCTCGGCCGATGTCAGCGGCTCGGGAAGCGTTTCGAGGCGGCGCACGGGTCGATCATCGCCCACGTGCACGGGTAGCTCCGCCGGGCTGCCGTCGTTATCGATCCGCAAGCCTTGGAGCGGCAAATTTGGCCCCTCAACGAATAAAAACGCCGGCCCCGCATAAACGCCAGGCAGCTCGAAATGCCCGGCGGCGTCGGTAAGGGCCTGGGTACGCCGTGGGCCGTCGCCCGATTGAAAAATACGTACAGCGCCCAGCGGCGCGCCATGCTGATCAACCACACGGCCCGCCACGGTGCGCAGCGCCGGCTCCGCCGCCATCACGATGTCGCCGAAGCTGGTCGATTTCCAGGCAACCGGATCGATGAATTCGGTGACGGTCGGCGATCGGCCGGGGGCGGCGATCTCGGCCCGATATTCCAGCCCACGCGGTAGACTTGCCGGCGTGCGAAACCGCCCCTCGCCATCGGTCAGCAGTCGCTCACTGCCGCCGAAATGGGCGAACGCCGCGGCGCGATTCTCGTCATCGGGCTGCCGCCATACTAGACGCACGACCGCGTCGGCCACAGGTCGCCTTTCGCGATCGAGCACACGCCCCTCAAGAGCCAGCGCGCTGGCCTGAGAAATGACCAATTCGATTTCTTGGCCGGCGTCGGCGACGGCTTGCACCGGCTCGGCGGTCGCGCCCTGCGCTGACGATGCCCAGAGACTCAACTGGGCGTGGGGCTCGACCGCGTAAACCTCGAACGCGCCTTCGCGATCGCTCCAGGCGTGCTGGCTGGCTGGGCCGCTCGAAGCCAACCGCCATTGGCAGTGAATCTCGGCCCCGGCCACGCCCCGCCCCTTCTCATCGACGACTCGGCCCCGCAAAGTCGCCCCGCGCGCGAGCAGCAACGGAGGCAGTTCAACGCGCTCGGCGCCTTCGCGCACGGGCTGCGCGTCAAGCGTATAACTCGGATAGTAGTAATCCCGAGGCATGCGCCATGGCGAAGCAGACGCTTGCCCCGGTAACAAATACGCTCGATAGCGGCCTTCTTGGTCGCTACGGGGCATATTGCGTGGAAGCGCGAAAACATCGAGCCAGATGCTTGTGTCGGCCAGGGGTTCGCCGCTATCGCAATCGCGCACCACACCCTCGACCAGCACCGCGCGCTCCAGCGAGATCGTAAACTCATTGGCAACTCCCTCGGCGACCGCTTGCCGCGGCCCGTGTTGGCAACGAAAGGGTATCTCCGCGGGCACCTCCGCCGTGGTTGCCAGAGTTCCGGCCGCGAGCGCTTTGACTTCAAAACGTCCCAGGGCGTCGGTGACGGTTTCGGCAAATCCGCCGCCTGGGGCTTCTTCGTTGCGCTCCAGGCCGGTGGCCAATCGAATGGGCACCGCGGACACGGCGCGCGGATCGTCGGCCATCAGCCGGCTGCGGACGGAGCCTACCGGCGTCAGCGCCACCCGCCGCGCGCCATCGGCCTCAGGTAGCGGAAGTCCGACCCATTGAGTTCCGTAGGCGTCGCACTCGACGCGCAATAGGTCGATGCTTGCCGGATCGAGAAGGCGTAGCGTTGTTCGGCCAGAATCGTCGGTGGTTGACCCGAGCTTATCGGCCAGCTCGCGCGGCAGACGAGCATTGTTGACGCGATGCGGCGTGACACGGGCGTCAGGCAGCGGTTTGCCATCCGGCGACGTCACTTCCAGGAGCAGCGGTTGTTCGGCAGTCAGGCGTAGCTTGATCGGCGCGGCGTGCCGCGGCCAATCGCGTCCCACCAGGTACGACGCAAGCGTCTGCCCCGGCCGATGCACCCACACCACCAGCCAGGTTCGGGCCCAATCGCTTTCAGGAACCTCTGGGGCGAGATCGAAAGCAAACATGCCCGCCTGGTCGGTGCGCGTCGTGGCAATCAGTTCAGGCCGCGCGGGGATGTATCCCATCGAACGCCACCGATTGGGGCCGACATACGGTCCCTCGGCGAGAAATACTTCGGCATCCTGTACCGGCCTGCCGGCGCCATCGACAACCGCACCCGTGATGGTGGTCGCCGTCTCGCTCACATCACAGGCGGCAAGCAACAATAGTGCAGCCAGGTTTAGCATTCGTGCCTCGCGAGCATGAGATTAGACGGCCACTGGCCGATTATCACACGACCTCAGGTAAGCCGCAACAATTTATCGCCAGAAGATTGCATGAGCCGATTGGGCGCTTGGAGAACGATTGCTGGCCACTGGCGGCGCGTGCGGCAACTGGTAGGATGAAAACGCTCTTACGTCCCCTTTTGGTATTGCGCTTTCGACTCCATTGAGCTTGCCTCAAGGGTGAAGGAGATGGTGTGCTAGACCGGGAACAAGGCTCTTTCTGCGACCCCATCCAGCTTGCCTGGATGGTGAAGAAGATTTCCGCCCACGAAGCCGCGCGGCGCCATCTGATTCACCATCCAGGCAAGCTGGATGGGGTCTTTTGCCCAGTTCGTACGGCGGTTGCTAGCTCACCATCTCTTTCACCGATCCGCACAAGGCGGATGGGGTCCGGATCCGCAACTCCAATACATCCGCTTAGCCTCGAGCACACCTCCGGCGATGTCTGAAACCGATCGCGTTGAGCTTTCCGTCGCCGAAATTCTCGGTCCGCGCGGCCGTATCGCCCAGCGCCTGAATCACTACGAATCGCGCCCGCAACAACTTGCCATGGCTGAGGCCGTGGCCGCCGCGATCGACCAGCGACAGCACCTGGTGGTCGAGGCGGGCACCGGCGTCGGTAAAAGTTTTGCCTACCTGGTGCCGGCCATTTTGCACGCCACGCGGACGCAACAGGTAGGCACGCCCTCGCCCCCCGCGCAGAGCGAAGACGTTGATGAGACCGGCAGGCCACGGCCTCGCCGTGTTATCGTCTCGACACATACCATCAGCCTGCAAGAGCAGTTGATGCAGAAAGACCTGCCGCTGCTCAAGGCGGTGCTGCCCTGGGAATTTACCGCGGTGCTGGTCAAGGGACGGCACAACTACCTCAGCCTGAGGCGGCTGGAAAGCGCCGGCCGCCGGGCGGCTAGCCTCTTCCTGCCCGGCGAGGAGATGCGTGAGCTCCGGCGGCTTGAACAATGGAGCCGGCAAACCGACGATGGCTCGCTCAGTGATCTCGATTATCGCCCCCTGTCTGGCGTCTGGGACGAGGCGGCCAGCGATCACGGCAACTGTATGGGCCGGCAATGCCCGACCTACGAAGCCTGCTTTTATTATCGCGCCCGCCGCCGCGTGCAGAACGCACAGGTGCTAGTGGTTAACCACGCCTTGTTTTTCAGCGATCTGGCGCTGCGCATGGCCGGCGCCAGCATTTTGCCCGACTACGACGTCGTTGTCTTCGACGAAGCGCATACGCTCGAAGGGGTGGCCGGCGACCATTTGGGCCTGAGCGTCAGCTCCAGCCAGGTGGAATGGGTGCTGCACAAGCTCTACAACGAGCGGACCAACCGCGGACTGCTGGTGCATCATCGCCTCCACGAATTAACGGATGAAGTGAACGCCTGCCGCTATCGGGCACTCGAATTCTTCGACAACATCGGCATTTGGCAGCGGCTCAAAGGCCGGCCCAACGGCCGCGTGCTTCAGCCGGAAGTTGTGGCCAACGAAGTCAGCCCCGCCTTGCGGCGTTTGGCCGCTCGGCTGGAAGTCCGCGGCGACGCGTTGCCCAAGCCCGAAGACCGGCACGACTTTAAATCGGCCGGCGACCGCCTGAGCTTGCTGGCCGGCCAAATCGAGGCTTGGCTCAAACAATCGCAAACCGGCAGCGTTTATTGGATCGACCAAGTCGAGGGCAGGCGGCCGCGCACGGCGCTCAGCTCGGCCCCGATCGACGTCGGCCCGCTGCTACGCGAGCACCTTTTCGACCACGTGCCGAGCGTGATCATGACCAGCGCCACCTTGGCGGCCGGCCGAGCGCGCTCGTTCGATTTTTTCAAGTCGCGCATCGGCCTGACCGAAGCGGCCGGGCAGGCGATGGGCAGCCCTTACAACTATCGCGAGCAAGCCACGCTGGTGCTGCTGCCCGACATGCCTGATCCGACGAACGACAAAGACGCGTTCGAGCGGGCGTCGCTCGAAATCGTCCGCCGCTACGTGGCGCGCACCGACGGCCACGCCTTTGTGCTCTTCACTAGTCATGCGCACTTGCGGCAGGCGGCCGCGGCCCTGTCGCCTTGGCTGGCCGAGCACAACCTAGCGCTCTATTCGCAGTCCGACGGCACTCCGCGCACCAAGCTGATTGAGGTGTTCAAAGCCAACCCGCGGGGCGTGCTCTTGGGCACCGACAGCTTTTGGCAGGGCGTCGATGTGCCGGGCGACGCCTTGCAGACGGTAATCATCACGCGGCTGCCGTTCGCCGTGCCCGATCGGCCGCTGCTCGAAGCGCGGCTCGAAGCCATCCGCGCCGGCGGCGGCAACCCGTTTCAGAGCTACCAGCTTCCCGAAGCGGTGTTGAAGTTGAAGCAAGGTTTTGGGCGGCTCATCCGGGGTCGCAACGACCGGGGAACCGTGGTGATTCTCGACCCGCGCGTGGTGACGAAGCCCTACGGCAAACTATTTCTCGAATCGCTGCCCGACTGCCGCCGTGTCCATGACTCCGCAAGCAAATGACGTACTTGGCCATCGATGGCGGAAAACCGACCTTGCCCGACGGGCCGCCGAACTGGCCAGCGGCCGATGCCGAGGTGCGCGAGGCGCTGCTGGCCGCCTGGGCCGATGGATCGTGGGGACGCTACCATGGCCCGCACGTCGAACGGCTCGCCGCGGCCTTGGCTGAGTTTTATCAATCGCCCTTCGTGCTGCCCTGCTGCTCGGGCACCTTCGCCGTCGAGCTGGCCCTGCGCTGCCTGCACGTCGGATCGGGAGACGAAGTGTTATTGGCCGGGTATGACTATCCGGGCAACTTTCGGGCAATCGAGGCGGTCGGCGCACGCCCGGTGCTGGTCGATGTCGACGCGGATAATTGGAATCTCAATGCGAAGTTGTTGCCGTTGGCATTGGACGAAAACGAGAGCTGGCCGGCCACAAGGGCCGGGGCTACCGAGCAACACGACAACAAGCCGGCCACGAGGGCCGGGGCTACCGAGTCGGCGAGCGCACTGCCCGGGCGGCTTAGGGCGATCGTCGTGTCGCATCTGCATGGCGGCTTAGTGCCGATGCGGGATGTCATGCAATTCGCCAAAGAACACCACTTGGCAGTTGTCGAAGATATCTGTCAGTGTCCGGGAGCCGTGGTCGATGGCCGGCCGGCGGGCACGTGGGGCGATTGCGCGGCGCTCTCATTCGGCGGCAGCAAGCTGCTCTCGGCGGGGCGCGGAGGAGCGGTGCTGACACGACATGCCGATGCCTACCAGCGCGGCAAGATTTTTTGCGAACACGGCAATCACGCTTTTCCGCTCAGCGAGCTGCAGGCCGCCGTGCTCTTGCCGCAACTTGCAAGGTTGGGCGAACGCAATGCCGCGCGGCGCGCGGCGGCCGAGCGGCTAGTGTCGTGGCTGGCAGGCGTGCCCGGACTGACGCCGCTGGTGAATCGCGCGGCCTCGACGCCAGTTTATTACAAGCTGGGATTTCAATACGACGCTCGGGCGTTGGGTGGGCGAACGAGGGCGGAGTTCATCGCCGCGGCACAGGCCGAGGGCGTAGCGATCGACGCCGGCTTTCGTGGGTTTGCTCTGCGCGGGCCGGGCCGCTGCCGAGTGGCGGGCGAGCTGGTCGAGAGCCGCCGCGCGGCCGAGAGCTGCCTGGTGTTGCATCATCCTGTGCTGCTCGAACCGCCCGAGACCATCGACTGCGTCGCCAATGCGCTGCGCAAAATCGCAATAGCCTGGCGAACGGAATGAATTACGTGCAACGACAATTGCTAAACGGAATGAATTCCGTTCTACAAGGGGCTGGTTCCCAACATCAGCCAGATTTGGTACGCTTTGTGCATCGCCTCGGGCGCTCTGCGCATTGGGGCTGATACTCAATCGGAGCATGGCAGCCATGATTGAATTCGATCGCTTGCGGTACGATCTGGTGCATGGGACGCCCGAGACATCGGCCCGCCCGGCACCACAGCCGAGCGCGGCTGTGCCACAATCACAGCCGAGGGCGGCTGTGCCACAGAGGGCGGGTTTGCCACAACCTTGGTTGGCGACGTGCGCCGGGGCGCTCTTGGCCGGCTATGGTTTGACGCGGCGGCAGCGCTTTTGGCGGATTGGCTTTCTTTCCGCCGCTGCCGGCTTGCTGTTTTATGGCTGGGATCAGCGGCGAACATCCGCAGCGTTGCACGAGGCCGATGATGGGACTCGCAAGCTCGTCCCACCCTACAGCCTGAGTGGACCGTACGGCCGGTCGCCCGAATCGCTTTCACGAGCCGACGAGCCGCTCGTTGAAATGAACGTCGAGCATCCGGTCGATCTGGCGAGCCAGGGTTCGTTTCCCGCCAGCGATCCGCCGTCGCTGAGTCCATGAGTCCATTGGCATGAGTGTCTCGACGGAGCTTCCTCCGACCGCCGCCGGCGCGCCTGGGGTGGCCGATCGCCTGTTCTCGTTTTTGCTGGGCGACGAGCCGATCCGCGCCGAGGTTTTCGGTCTCGAAGGACTGGAGAATCACGCCCGGCAGTTAGCCGAAGCGGCCCGCGTGGGGCGGGTGCGGCCCTATCCGCTGCACCACCGCTTTGTGGCCAACGGCCGCGAGCTGGCCGAGGCCCACCGGCGGATCGTCGCAGCCACCACGCGCGAAGAGACGATCACCACCGACGCCGAGTGGCTGCTCGACAACTATCACATTATCGAAGACGCGCTGCGCGAGGTCCGCCAGGACTTGCCGCACGGTTACTACGCCCAGTTGCCCAAGCTGCTCGACCCTCCGTTCCGCGGCTTGCCGCGTGTCTATGCGATCGGCGTCCAACTGATCGCCCATACCGATAGCTCGCTCGACGAAACGAACGTCACGCGCTTCGTCCAGGCGTATCAGCAAGTCGCGCCGCTGACGATCGGCGAGCTGTGGGCCGTGCCGATCATGCTGCGGCTGGGGCTGCTGGAGAACTTGCGCAATCTTTCGCGCAAGATGCTGCAAGCCTGGCAAGAGCGCGACAAGGCAGACAGTTGGGCGCGGCGGTTGACGGCCGCCCACGAGGTGGCCGGTTCGATTGTCATGCGGCTGACGGAGTTATTCGCCGAGGCGCCGGCCACTCGTTGGTCGGATGCGTTTCTCGTGCGGCTGATGCAGGCCCTGCGCGACCAAGGCGAAGACGCCCTTCACGCCGTCGAATGGCTCGAGCGGGCCGTCGAAGAGCACGGCGCGAGCATCGCCGACGTCTTGCGCCGCGAGCACCAGCGGCAAGCGGCCAGCCAGGTGTCGGTGGGCAATTGCGTTACCAGTCTGCGGGTGCTGTCGAGCATCGATTGGTCGATCTTTTTCGACCGCACCAGCCTGGTCGAAGCGGTGTTGAGAGGCGATCCGGGCGGAATCTACGCGATGCAGGATTTTGCGACGAAAGACCGCTATCGCCAGACGGTCGAACAATTGGCCCGCCGCTCGCGGTACGATGAACTGACTGTAGCGCGGCGGGCCGTTGACTTGGCCCAGGCAGCGCCGGTCGGCGGCACCGGCCAGGCGGGCGGCGCAAGGTCGGCTTTCCCTCCGCGAAAGGACGTTCTTTCGCGGAGCGAAAGACGACAATCCCCAGAGGCCGGCCACGAGGGCCGGGATTACCTGGCTGCGGCTCATGTCGGCTATTACCTGATCGGCCCGGGGCGATTCGAGTTTCGCTCGGAGCTGGGCTACCGTCCGACGCGGCGCGAGCGTCTGCATGAGGCGGTGCTCGCACACGCCGAACTGCTCTATTTCGGAGAGTTGACGCTGGTCGCGGGCGCGGTGCTGACGGCCCTGCTTGCCGCCGCGCATTATTTGCTGGCCGCCGGCGGGTGGCAACTGCTCTTGATGGGCCTGGCGTTGGTGCTGCCCGTGAGCGAGGTGGCCGTGGGGCTCGTTCACAAGGCGATCACCTGGCTTCTGCCGCCGCGGGTGCTGCCGAAGCTCGATTTTAAGCTAGGCGTCCCCGTCGAATGCGCCACCTTTGTCGTCATGCCCAGCATGCTCGTTCGCGGCGACAGCGCCCAGTTGTTGGCTGACAAGCTCGAAGTCCATTATCTCTCGAACTCCGATCCGCAATTGCGATTTGCCTTGCTGACCGACTTTGCCGATGCGCCCAACGAGCATCAGCCGGAGGACGACGCGTATCTGAACGACGCGCTGGCGCGGATCCGAACGCTCAACGAGCGATATTGCCGGCACGGGCCGCCGCGGTTTTTTCTGTTTCACCGCTGCCGCAAATTCAACCCGGCTCAGAACTGCTGGATGGCCTGGGAGCGGAAACGCGGCAAGCTGAGCGAGTTCAACCGCCTGCTCCGCGGCGCCGGCGACACCAGTTTTACGGTGGTCAGCGGCGACCTCGGCCAGTTGCCTCGTATTCGCTACGTCATCACGCTCGACGCCGACACCCAGTTGCCGCGCGAGACCGCGCGGCGGCTGGTGGGCGCGCTCGACCATCCGCTCAATCGCCCCCGCTTCGACCCCCGCGCGGGCCGCGTGGTCGAGGGCTACGGCGTCTTGCAGCCGCGCGTCAGCTTCGACCTGGTGGCGGTGGGCCGCACGCGGTTCTCGCGGCTGTTGTCGAACTCGGCGGGGCTCGATCCGTACACCACCGCCAGCTCCGACGTTTATCAAGACCTGTTTGGCCGCGGCAGCTTCATCGGCAAGGGCATCTATGATGTCGACGCCTTTGAAGCAGCGGTCGGGCAGACGTTTCCTGAGAATCAAATCCTCAGCCATGATCTGATCGAGGGGAATTACGCGCGGTGCGGCCTGGCCACCGACATCGAGCTGGTCGACGACTTTCCCGCGCGTTACCACGCCTATGCCCGACGCGAGCATCGCTGGGTGCGCGGCGATTGGCAGTTGTTACCGTGGCTTTCCACGATCTTTCGTTCGACGAAAGAACATGCGCCCTGTAGGGAACGCCCTCCGTGGCGTTCCGTGAACTCCGAATCGACGTCGGTACGCAATGCTCGGAACGCCACAGAGGGCGTTCCCTACATAGATCGTGGCCCCGCGGCGCTTCCGCTCGTCGAGCGCTGGAAGGTGTTCGACAACCTGCGGCGAAGCCTGGTGCCGCCGTCGCTGCTATTGCTCTTGATCTTAGGCTGGACGCTCGACGCGAGCACCGCCTGGTTCTGGACGGCGGTGGCATTGGCGGTGCTGGCGCTGCCGCTGATTCTCCGCTTGACTGCAACCCTCTGGCATATCCTGCGACAGGCGCCGCACGCATTAACCCGAAGCGCCAGCGAGGAACCTGGCGCGACGATCGTCGCTCGCGCTTCGGGTTGGTTTGGCTTGCTAAACACTGCGCGCTGGAAAGAAACACGGCGCGATTTGGCGGCAACGGCCGGCCAAACGGCGCTGGCCATCGTCTTTCTCGCCGAGCAAAGCCATCGCCTACTTGACGCCATCATTCGTACCATCTATCGGATGTACGTGAGCGGTCGCAACCTGCTCGAATGGGAGACCGCCGCGTCGGCCGAACAACGGCTAGGCGACGCGCTGCTCGATTTCTGGCGCAACATGTGGTCGGCGCCGGCGCTGGCGGCGTCGATCGCGTTGTTCGTCATGCTGCTTCAGCCAGGCTCGCTGCCGATCGCCGCACCGCTGTTGATCGCCTGGGCAGTTTCGCCCGCGGTCGCCTGGTGGATCAGCGGGCCGCCGCGTCGCCGTGAGCCGCCGTTGACGGTCGAACAAGTGCGGTCGCTGCGGCGCATCGCTCGCAAAACGTGGTTTTTCTTCGAGACCTTCGTCGGTGGGCAAGACCACTGGCTGCCGCCCGACAATTTTCAGGAAGACCCGAAAGGGCAGATCGCGCACCGAACGTCGCCGACCAACATCGGGCTTTACCTGCTTTCGACGCTCGCCGCCAATGATTTGGGTTACCTGGGCGTGCGGGACTGCGTCCAAAGGCTGCGCCAGACCCTCGAGACGCTCGAACAACTGCCCAAACATCAAGGACACTTGTTTAACTGGTACGACACGCAGACGCTGGCGGTGCTCGGGCCGGCCTATGTTTCGACCGTCGACAGTGGCAACTTGCTGGCCTGCCTCTGGACGCTGGCCGAAGGTCTGCGAGAGAAGGCTGGCGCGCCGCTCGACACGCGCGTCTGGGCCGACGGACTGGCCGACGCGCTGCGGTTGGCCGAAGAGGCGTTTCACTCGATCGAACCGCCGCGACACGCACCCGACGATCTCTTTCAACAGTTCGAGGCGGCGTTTGACTCGGCCCACGCGGTCTTGGCCGCGCCGCCTGCCGATGCGTCGCCACCCGGAGATTGGCTAGCTAAGTTTCTCGAACAGGTCGATGCGCTGAACCGCCACGAGCAGGCGCTCGCCGCGGCGATCCGCGAGACCCCCGAGGCACTGGGCCGCTGGCTCGATGTAGTGGGCGGGCAGGCCCGGTCGCTGGCCCGCGATTGTGCCGAAGCGGCAGAACAACGTTGTTTGATCTGCGGTGGAAATTCGGAGGATGGCCTTCCCAGGCCGTCCACGGGCGAACGGGACGGCCTTGGAAGGCCATCCTCCAACGCATGCCCAATTGCACGAGGCATCGATGAACTGGTCGTCCGCGTCGAACGGCTTGCCGAGCCGATGCACTTCAAGTTCCTTTACAACCAGCAGCGCCACCTGTTTTCGATCGGCTACAACCATGCTTTGGGCAGGCTCGACAACGCGCATTACGACCTGCTGGCCAGCGAGGCTTGTCTTACCAGCTTTCTGGCAATCGCCCGCGGCGATGTGCCGCGCAAGCACTGGTTCCAGTTGGGCCGATACTTGTCGCGGGCCGGCGGCGGCACGCTGTTGTCGTGGGGCGGCACGATGTTCGAGTACTTGATGCCGCGGCTCTTCTTCCGCCGCTACGCCGAAACGTTGCTCGACCGGAGCTGGCGCGGCGCGGTCGCCCGGCAGGTCGAATATGGCCGGCAAAGCCGCGTGCCCTGGGGCATTTCTGAGTCGGGCTTCAACGCCTTGGACGGCAATCTCGATTACCAGTATCAATCGTTCGGCGTGCCGGGGCTGGGGTTGAAGCGCGGCCTGTCGCGCGATCTGGTCGTGGCGCCGTATGCCACGGCGCTGGCGCTGGCGGTCGATGTCCAGGCCGCGGCCGGAAACCTGCGCGTTCTGAGCGGCGAACGGGCCGAGGGACCGTTCGGTTTCTACGAGGCCGTCGACTACACCCGCGACCGCCTGATGGAAAAACGCCACTCGGCGGTCGTGCGGTCGTACATGGCGCACCATCAAGGCATGGCGCTGCTGGCGCTGGTCAATTGCTTGCGCGGCGATCTGCTCTCGCGCCGCTTCCACGCGCGGCCCGAGGTGCGGGCCACCGAGCTGCTGTTGCAAGAGCGGGCGCCGGCCGACCCCCCCTATGTCGAAGCTCACGGCGACGAGGCCACGCCGCCCGCCGTCGTCCGCGACTTCGTCCTGCCGAAGACGAGAAAAATCATGACCCCCGACACGCCTCATCCGCGCACGCTGCTGCTCTCGAACGGAACATACAGCGTGCTAGTGACCAATGCCGGCTCGGGCTATAGCACGTGGCGCGATCTCGATGTGACGCGCTGGCGCGAAGACCGCACCTGCGACGCCTGGGGGCAGTTCTGCTACGTGCGCGATCTGCGGACCGGCGGCCTCTGGTCGGCCGGACATCAGCCGCTTTGCCGCCCAGCCGATCACTATGAAGTGCGGTTCTCGATCGATAAGGCTGAGATTCACCGCCGCGACGGCAACATCGAAACGCATCTGGAGATCACCGTCTCGCCGGAAAACGCCGCCGAAATCCGGCGGCTCAAGCTCACCAATCACGACACGCGCAGCCACGACATCGAGCTGACCAGTTACGCCGAAGTGGTGCTGTCGCCGCACCGGGCCGACCGCGCGCATCCCGCGTTTGGCAAATTGTTTTTGGAGACAGAGTACCACGCGGGCGTGCAGGCCCTGGTCTGCCGCCGTCGCCCGCGGGCCGCCGATCAGCAGCCGCAGTGGGGGCTTCACGTGTTGGCCGTCGATGGGCAGATCGTCGGCGACGTGCAGTACGAGACCGATCGTTGCCGCTTTCTGGGGCGCGGCCGGACGCCCGAACGGCCGCTGGCATTGGAAGCGGGAGCGGTCCTGTCGGGCACGGTCGGCCCTGTGCTCGATCCGGTCTTCAGCCTCCGATGCCGGCTGCGCATCGCCCCCGGGGCGTCGGTTTCGGCCGCATTCTCGACCGCGGTCGCCACATCGCGAGAAGAAGCGCTGACCCTCGCCGATCAGTACAACGACTTTCATGGGGTCAATCGGGCCTTCGAGCTCGCCTGGGCGCACAGCCAGGTGCAACTGCGCCATCTTCATCTGTCGTCGGAAGAGGTTCACCTGTTTCAGCGGCTGGCGTCGCACGTGGTGTACGCTGGGCGCACGTTGCGCGGTCCGCAGCAGGCGCAGGACGCCAACCTCCAGGGCCAGTCGGGCCTGTGGCGGTTCGGCATTTCGGGCGACAAGCCGATCGTGCTGGCTCATATCGGCCACAGTGAGCACCTTGCCCTGGCCCGGCAACTGTTGGCGGCCCACGGCTATTGGCGGTTGCAAGGGCTCGAAGTCGATCTGGTGGTCATCAACGACGATCCAAGCGGATATTTGGACGAGCTGCACGAACAGCTTCTCGGGATGATTCGCGCCAGCGATTCGCATGCGCTGGTCGACAAGCCGGGCGGAATCTTCCTGCGTAAGGCGGCCCAACTAAACGACGATGAT
>DATFDL010000258.1:0-2652 GCA_035252155.1 Pirellulales bacterium
ACCCAGCCTGGCCGTGCTGGCCAAAAGTTCGGGGTGCTATCACTGGACGCCCGATGGACGCCGTCTGGCCGATTTCACTTCGGGCGTGCTGGTGGCGAACCTCGGTCACAACCCGACCCGTTGGTGGCAGCGATTGCTCGATTACCTCGGGCTGCACGGCTTTACCGGCTGTGGCGATTTCTGCCAGGCCGTTACGCTCAACGCCTACAACGCGATCACCGAGCTCGACGTGAAGGCCAGCGAACGCCTGATCGCATGCCTGCAAGCGCAGCCGGGCGGCGCGCGGTGTGAGCAAGTGCTCTGGGCCGCCAGCGGCAGCGAAGCAATTCAAAAAGCGCTCTGGGCATCGCTCGACCGCCGACCGGGTGAAGAGATCATTCTTTCGACGCGCTACGGTTTTCATGGCAAAAAAGGCTTGGCGGGCGCTGTGACCGGCAGCGAGCAAGATCCCGAGCGCGACCGCCGCGTGCGATTCATCGCCTTCCCGCGCCAAGAGTGCATCAACCTTGAGCGCCGCCGCCAGGCCATTGATCTGGCGCCCTATGAGGCCGAGCTTGTTGCACTTCACAAGGAGCACGGTCAGCGCATCTGTTGCCTGATCACCGAGCCGTATCTGGGCGGCGGCGGTTCGTATCATCCACAAAAAGAATACTTGCAGCTTTTGCAGCGTTTCTGTCGCGAGCACGACATCCTTTTCATTTTGGATGAAGTGCAGGCCAACTTCGGCCGCACGGGCTCGATGTTCGCGTTTACCGAGTACGGTGTCGAGCCAGACATCGTGGTGCTGGGCAAGGGTCTTGGCAACGGCGTGCCGGTGAGCGCCGCCGTCGGCCGCACCGAGTTGTTTGCCAACATGCGCTACGGCGAAGCCTCGGACACCTGGAGCGCCAACCCACTGGCCAGCGCCGCCGTGCTGGCCACTTTGGACGAATACGAGCACACGCCCGTCTTGGAACATGCCTGGCAGCTTTCTCGCGTGCTCGAAGCCGGCCTCTCGCGGCTGACTGAGACGGGCGTGGTGGCCCACGTCCGCGGCGAGGGGGTCGTCTGGGGGCTGGAGTGCGCGGCGATCGGCGCGCGCAGTGCCGCCGACGTGGCCAACGCCTGCGTCGAAGCCTGCTATCGCGGCAATGCTGACGGCGCGGCGATTCACTTGCTCGGCCCGTTGGCCGGCAAGGTGATTCGCGTCAGTCCGCCGCTGGTGCTGCCGCTGGATGAAGCGAAGACGTATTTGGACGCCATGTACGAGATCTTTAGCGTGGTTGCTCGGCGATTGGGAGAAGATCGTGGCGGTTCATAATGCAGAATCTCTCTTCGGGGCGCTCCTGTTCTGGTGGCCCTTGGTCGCATCCGCGGGTCTGGCGGCCGATCGGCCTCCGCCCAATGTGGTGATGATCATCGCCGACGATCAGGGCTGGACGGATTTCAGCTTCATGGGACACCCCGCCATCGAAACGCCGCACCTCGATCGGCTGGCCGGCGAGAGCGCGCGGTTCGACAACGGTTATGTGCCAACGTCGCTGTGCCGGGCGAGCCTGGCGACGTTGCTCACCGGCCTCTACGCCGCGCAGCACAAGATCTGTTGCAACGACCCGCCTGACGGCGTCGACCGCGCGGCGATGCATCCCTTCATTCAACACGCGCCGACGGTGCCGCGATTGCTCGGGCAGGTGGGGTACGGCAGCCTGCAAACCGGCAAATTCTGGGAGGGACACTTTGCCAATGCCGGCTTTACCAGCGGCATGACCACTAAGGGCCGCCATGGCGACGACGGCCTCATCATTGGCCGCAAAACGATGCAGCCGATTTACGATTTCATCGAGGCCCATCGAGGGCAGCCGTTTTTCATTTGGTACGCGCCGATGATGCCGCACGAACCGCACAATCCGCCCGAGCGGCTGCTCAAGAAGTACCAGACCGCCGACCGGCCCGAACCGCTGGCCAAATATTTTGCGATGTGCGAATGGTTCGACGAAACGTGCGGCGAATTGCTCGGCTGGCTCGACGATCGCGGATTGCGTGACAATACCTTGGTCGTGTTTGTGGTCGATAACGGCTGGATTCAAAACGTCGAGCCGGGTCGAAGCGGGTTTGCACCTAAGAGCAAGCGGTCGCCGTACGACGGCGGCGTAAGGACGCCGATCCTGCTGCGCTTGCCTGGTCACACCATCGCCGGCCGCTACGACGACCTGGTATCGACCATCGATCTTGCACCGACCGTCCTCACCGCCTGCGGGGTTGAACCTTCCAAAACGATGCCCGGCCTCAGTTTGCTGGAAGTGGCGGCCGGGCGGGGCCGCCTGCCGCGGACTTTTGTGCGTGGCGAGATTTATGTTCATACCTGCGTCGATCTGGAGCAGACGCCCTTGAATCTGACCCATCGCTGGGTGCGCCAGGGCGATTGGAAGTTGATTGCGCCGGTCGATGCCCGGCAATCGCGAGAGCTTTACAATCTACGGAACGATCCGGCCGAAACGAACAACAAGCTCGACGAATATCGCGACGAAGCCGGCCGACTGGCGACGCTCTTGGAAAAATAGCGAGCTTGCGTCCGCTTGGTGGAAATTGTGCCGCCAACGAACCTTACGATGGTTTCGGTGTCTTGACCGATTGAATGTCCCTTGGGAACCCTTGAATTGAACGAGTCTTCTC
>DATFDL010000259.1:0-7268 GCA_035252155.1 Pirellulales bacterium
CCCTCGCCGGCTAATTGGGCGGTTTCCCGATCGTCTGACCGCTTCGGCGGCTCCGGTTCGAGCGTCACATAGCCGCCGGCCCAGAGTGTCATCAACATCCGATCGAGCGCCTGCTCGCCCGCCCGGATGCGCGGCTCGTCCATCAGCCGCTTGCGAATCAGATTGCGGATCGGCTCGACTTCGGGCGAGATCGTCAACAAATAGGCGAGCAACCGCCACGGCAAAGGCCCTTTGCTGTAGAGCTTGCCCGGCGGAGCGATTTTGAGCTTCTCGAATTGCTGCTCGTTCCAATAGGTCTGGTTCTCGCGTCGGGTCGGGCGTTTCTTCTTGAGGGCCTTTTTGGCTTTCATCAGGCCGGGGTCTTTGGTGTCTTCGGGGATGGCGTCGTATTTCTGTTTCCAGCGCAGGATCTTGACGTCGTCTTCGTGGGCCAGCGCGAACACATAGCCGCGATCGTCGAACTGCGGCCGGCCTGCACGGCCGAAAATCTGGTGGGCCGAGCTGGCGTCGATCAGCTTTTGCTCGCCGGGTGGGCCTTTGACCAGCGACGTGAGCACCACGCTCCGGGCGGGCAAGTTCATGCCCGCCGCCAGCGTCTCGGTGCATATTGCCACCGCCAACAATTTGCGTTGGAAAAGATCCTCGACCACGCGGCGATACTTGGGCAGCAAGCCGGCGTGGTGTACGCCCACGCCGCGCATCAACAATTGCTTGAGCTTGGGCCCTGCCCCTTGCGACCAATCGAGCCGATTCACTTCGTCCAACAACCGCGAGCGCCCCGGTTCGGCCAGCAGCGAGCAGCCCTTGAGCTGCTCGGCGATACTCCAGCATTCGTCGCGGTTGAAGCAAAAGACCAGCGCGGGCGTCAGCCGGCTGCCGGCGTCGCCCTGCGAAATGCGCGTGATGAATTCATTGAGCAGCTCGTCGGGCACCCATTGATAGGTCAGCGGCACTTTGCGCTCGCTGCCTTCGACCAGGTCGATCTTGCGCCGATGGCAACGATCGAGCCAGGCGATAAACTCGCGCGAGTTGCCCACCGTGGCCGAGAGCAGCAGCAGCCGCGCGTGGGCCGGCAGCATGCCCAGCGACAGCTCCCACACGATGCCGCGATCGACGTCGGCAAAGCTGTGAAATTCGTCCATCACCACGGCACTGACCGGCGTAAAGTCGAAGGCGGCCGGGTGCAGCAGCCGATTCAGCAAGATCTCGGCGACGACCACCAAGATGCGCGCCCGCGGGTTGACGCGGCGGTTGCCGGTGACCAGCCCCACGTCGTCGGCCCGAAATCCCCACCGGACGGCCGCCGCTTGCATTTCGGCGAATTTTTGCTCGGTCAGCGCGATCAGCGGCGTGGTGTAATAGGCGACCGTGCCGTTGTGCAACGCTTCGAACAGCGCGGCCTCGGCAATGAGCGTTTTGCCGGTGCCGGTGGGGGCGCAAACGAGCACACCTTGATCGGCAGTAAACCAGGCCAACAGCGCTTCTTCTTGCACCGGGTACGGCACATATGGCAACTGTTGCAAGTACTGTTCGCCAAGCTGATCGCGAGAAGGGATGTCGGGCATGCCGAGGAGTATAGACCAAAACTGTTTCACAGGTAGCTAGCCGTGCCCCGTGCGCGTCGGCAGAAATCGCTTGACGAAACGAGCCATCGCCCTAAAATGCGGACGTAGCCCCCCCAAGCCGGATGCTGTTTCGCGGGGTCGCTTTCTGTGTGTGCATTGCCTGCACTTTCGGCGCGGTCGTGACCGCGTCGTGAATCGTTTTTCTTGCCGTCGATTCGCCCGGTATGCGGGCGAACGGAACGGTTTCTGCTCTGCCAGCCCGTCAGGCGCGCTGGCCCGACCGCTCAGCGGCCCCGCGAGCCACGTGTCGGATCGTCGCCCGCGCTTGTCCGCGCGGCTTTTCCATCGAAAGGATTGATTCATGGCCAAAACCACTGCCGACGTAATGATCGAAAGGCTCACCCATTGGGGAGTCGACACTATCTTTGGCATACCCGGCGACGGCATCAACGGCATCATGGAAGCCCTGCGGAAGCTGAAAGACAAGGTCAAATTTATTCAGGTGCGCCATGAAGAAGCCGCCGCCTTCATGGCTTGCGCCTATGCCAAGTTCACCGGGCGGCTCGGTGTCTGCCTCGCGACGTCGGGCCCCGGCGCCATCCATCTGCTCAATGGTCTCTACGACGCCAAGCTCGATAGCACGCCCGTCTTGGCGCTCACTGGCCAGACGTACCACGACCTGCTCGGCATGCGGTTTCAGCAAGAAGTCGACCTGTTGCAACTCTTCGCCGGCGTGGCCAGCTACAACCAGCAAGTGATGGGACCCGATCACATCGAAACGCTGATCGACGTGGCCTGCCGCAACGCGCTATCGACTCGCGGAGTGGCCCATATCACGTGCTGCAACGACTATCAAGAGATGCCGCTCTCGAAGGGTCACGTCTCGATGATGAACGTCAAGGGGCACACTTCGGAAGCCTGGCACCCGCCCATCGCCGTGCCGTCGCACGACACGCTCGCGTCTGCCGCCGAGGTCATCAATGGTGGCAAGAAGACGGCGATCATCGTCGGGCAAGGCGCGCTCGGCGCCGGCGAAGAGGTCGAAGCGCTGGCCGAGGCGCTCGCCGCCCCCGTGATCAAGGCCCTGCTTGGCAAGGCGGTCATTCCCGACGATTCGCCGTACAGCACGGGCGGCCTGGGGCTGGTCGGCACCGCCCCTTCGGAAAAAGCGATGGAAGGCTGCGACACGCTTTGCATGATCGGCACCAGTTTTCCCTATATGAAGTTTTTGCCGAAGCCGGGGCAAGCCAAGGCGATTCAGATCGATCGCGATCCAACGCGATTGGGATTGCGCTACCCGATCGAGGTGGGTCTGGCTGGCGACGCCCGGGCCACACTCAAAGCGCTGATGCCGCTGATCAAGCCCAGGGAGGACCGCTCGTTCCTCGAACAGGCGCAAAAAGGCATGAAGCAATGGCGCGAGATGATGATGAGCCGCGCCACCCGCGAAGATTCGCCGCTCAAGCCGCAGGTCGTCGCCCGGCACGTCAGCGAGATGCTGAAGGACAATGCCATCGTCACCTGCGATTCGGGCACCATCACCACCTGGGCTGCACGGCATATCCACATGCGGCGCGGCATGAAGTTCTCTCTCTCTGGGACCTTGGCCACGATGGCGCCGGGCTTACCGTATGCCAACGCGGCGCAGATTGCCTTTCCCGATCGCCAAGTGGTGGCGTTTGTCGGCGACGGCGGTTTCACGATGCTCGGCTGCGAGTTCATCACGGCCGTCAAGTACAACCTGCCGATCAAGGTGGTCATCGTCAAGAACAATGTGCTGGGGCAAATCAAATGGGAGCAGATGATCTTCTTGGGCAATCCGGAGTACGGTGTCGAGTTGCAGCCGATCGACTTTGTGAAATTCGCCGAGGCCTGCGGCGGCGTGGGCTTCCGCTGCGAAAAGCCCGACGAAGTGCGGCCCGCGCTCGAGCAGGCCTTCGCCTCGAAGCGACCCGCCCTGGTCGAAGCGGTGGTCGATCCGCTCGAGCCACCCATGCCGGCCAGCGCCACGCCCAAGCAAGCGCTGCACTTGGCCGAGGCATTGGTGCGCGGGCAGCCCAAAGGCCCGCACATCGCCACGACCATTTTCCGAGACAAATTGAGCGATTTGGTGAGCTAATGGGTGCCATTCAAAAAGAGAGCGGCGTTCATGTCCGCGATGTCGTGATCGACGAGATCGACGGCGTCAGGTTGTACGCGCGGCGGACCAACGAGGACACACTCACCTTGAATGCCTGGCATTTCGAGGAGGCCCGTTTGAGCAAGATCGCGGAGATTTTGCATCAGCGTGGCTACGCGGTGAAGCGAGAGCGGTTTGTGCTCGACGCCAAGCCGCACCATTCGTTGGAGGCGATCTGGCCCGGCAAGGGCGATGGGCCGTATTCGCTGCCCGAAAAATGAACGTAAATAAGGCGCGCGGGAAGGCGTAGGGTGGGCCGAGCGAAGCGAGTTCCACCATCTGTCGTTGCTGAAACATAAGGCGAAAAAACGAAGGGCAGGAAGATGGGAGCTTTTTTGCCTCCCGTCGTTTTGCCTGGAATTGCAGGAGGCGATTCCCTGATCACACTCCCCAGCCGTAACGAGGAACCCATGTCGATAGATGTCTTGCCCGAAGCCGCGGTCCACAAGCACGAGCCGCGGCCCCATACCGACGTCGATGCCAAGGGCTTGGCCGCGCGGCTGCGCAAAGACCTGCGCGGCGAAGCGCATTTTGACGATGGCTACCGGGCGCTCTACGCCCACGACGGCTCGAACTATCGCCAGGTGCCGATCGGCGTGGTGCTGCCCAAATCGGCGGAAGATGTCGAAGCCACTCTCGCGGCGTGCCGCGAGTATGGCGCCCCGGTGCTCGGCCGCGGTGGCGGCACCAGCCTCACCGGCGGCTGCTGCAACGTGGCGGTGGTGATCGACATGTCTAAATATATGAACAAGATCATCGAGCTCGATCCGCAGCGCCGCATCGCCCGAGTACAGCCGGGCATCGTGCTCGACGTCGTCCGCAAGGCGGCCGAACAGCACCATCTGACTTTCGCCCCCGATCCTTCGACGCACAACCATTGTTGCATCGGCGGCATGCTAGGCAACAACTCGTGCGGCATTCACTCCATCATGGGCGGGCGAACGGTCGATAACGTGGAATCGCTCGACGTCGTCACCTATGACGGCACGCGACTGCGCGTCGGCGCCACCAGCGACGCCGAGTACGACCGCATCGTGATGGAGGGCGGTCGCCGTGCGGAAATCTACAGCCAATTGCGGGCCTTGCGCGATCATTATGCCGAGCTCATTCGCGAGCGATATCCGCAGATACCGCGGCGCGTGTCGGGCTATAGCCTCGACGAGTTGCTGCCTGACAAGGGGTTTCACGTCGCTCGCTCGCTCGTCGGTTCCGAAAGCACCTGCGCGGTGTTTCTTGAGGCCGACCTGCAGCTTATCCACAGTCCGCCCTACCGCACGCTGCTGATCATCGGATTTCCCGACGTGGCTACCGCTGGCGATCACGTGATGGAGGTCCTCAAGCACGGGCCGACCGGGCTGGAGGGACTCGACGACCGCTTGATCGAGGACCTGCGCATCAAATCGTCGGACCTGAACCTGATACCGCTGCTGCCCAAGGGCGGCGGCTGGCTGCTGGCCGAGTTCGGCGGCGACAGTCAGGCTGAGGCCGACGACAAGGCGCACAAGCTGGGCCGCGAATTGCGCCGAAGTCCGCACGTGGCCGACATGCACATCTACACCGACAAGAAAGAAGAGCGGATGGTGTGGGAGCTGCGCGAGGCGGGCCTGGGCGCCACCGCGCGCATTCCCGGCAAGCCCGACAACTGGGAGGGCTGGGAAGATTCCGCCGTGCCGCCCGAAAAGGTCGGCGACTATCTGCGCAACCTGCGAAAGCTGCTCGACAAATACAACTACCAGGGGTCGCTCTACGGGCATTTGGGTCAGGGCTGCATCCATACCCGCATCGACTTCCATTTCAAAACCGCCGAGGGAGTCCAAAAGTATCGCTCGTTCATGTACGAGGCGGCCGACCTGGTGCTCAGCTACGGTGGTTCGCTGTCCGGCGAGCATGGCGATGGGCAATCGCGGGCCGAGCTGTTGCCCAAGATGTACGGCACTGAGATTGTGCAGGCCTTCCGCGAGTTCAAGGCCATCTGGGATCCGCAGTGGATGATGAATCCCGGCAAAAAGGTCGACGCCTACAGCATGACCGACAACCTGCGGTTCGGGCCGCAGTATCATCCGCCTCAAGTCGAGACGTATTTCAAATATCCCGACGACCACGGCAGTTTTGCCTATGCCACCGAGCGCTGCGTGAGCGTGGGGCTGTGCCGCCGCGGCGAAGTGGGCACGATGTGCCCCAGCTATATGGTCACCAAAGAGGAGATGCACTCCACGCGCGGGCGCACACACCTGCTGTTCGAGATGTTGCAGGGCAATCCCATGAAAAAGATGTGGAAGAGCGAGCCGGTGCGCGAGGCGCTTGATCTCTGCCTGGCCTGCAAAGGGTGCAAGGGCGAATGCCCGTTGAAAGTTGACATGGCCACGTACAAGGCGGAGTTTCTCGCTCATTATTACCAGGGGCGGCTGCGCCCGCGGCATGCCTACGCAATGGGCTGGATCTATTGGTGGAGCCGGCTGGCGTCGCTCGCGCCGCCGCTGGCCAACTTTGTCAGCCAGACGCCGGGCATCAGCACACTTTTCAAGCTGCTGGGTGGCGTGTCGCCGCACCGCAAGGTGCCGCCGTTCGCCGACCAGACGTTCAAGGAGTGGTTTTTTGAGCGGCCGGTGCGCAACATCGGCGCCCAGCGCGTGATTCTCTGGGCCGATACCTTCAACAACCATCTGCATCCCGAGGTGGCCAAGGCCGCTGTCGAGGTCATCGAGTCAGTCGGTTGGCAAGTGGTGGTGCCGCGCGAGTCACTCTGTTGCGGCCGGCCGCTCTACGACTACGGCATGCTGCCCACGGCCAAGCGGCTGTTGCAGCAGATCATGAACACGCTGCGACCGGAGATTCAGGCGGGCACGCCCATCGTCGGGCTCGAGCCAAGCTGCACGGCTGTCTTCCGCGACGAGTTGAAGGGATTGTTCCCCATGGACGAAGACGCCAAGCGGCTGGGCCAGCAGTTTTATACCTTGGCTGAGTTCTTGCAGAAGTACGCGCCCGACCACGAGTTTCCGCTGCTGCGGCGCAAAGCCGTGGTGCATGGCCACTGTCATCACAAAGCCGTAATGAAAATGGGCGCCGACGATCACATCTATAAGAAGCTGGGCATGAACTTCGAAATGCCCGACACCGGCTGTTGCGGCATGGCGGGGTCGTTCGGCTTCGAGAAAGAGCACTACGATATTTCGATGAAGATAGGCGAGCACAAGATGCTGCCGGCGGTGCGCGAGGCGGAAAAAGACACGCTGATCGTGGCCGATGGATTTAGCTGCAAGCATCAGATCATGGAGGGCACCGACCGGCGCGGGCTGCACTTGGCGCAGGTGTTGCAGATGGCGTTGCACGAATCGCCCGACGGCCCGGCGGCGGGATATCCCGAGGCCCGGTATCCCGACGTGCGGTTCGGCGGCCCGTAGCGAAAAAAGGCATTGATGCGCACCGCGGCGGTGTTGGGCGTCGGCGCGCTGGCGTTGGGTGGCGCGGCCCTGGCGGTCAAGGTGGCGGCGTCGAAGCGTAAAAAGGCGAAAGTGAAACGAAAA
>DATFDL010000260.1:0-3265 GCA_035252155.1 Pirellulales bacterium
AGCACGCCCGGCTGGACTCGAACCAGCAACCTGCGGATTAGAAGTCCGCTGCTCTATCCAATTGAGCTACGGGCGCCAATAGTGCTAGGGGCGCTTGAACCCAACGTAGCCCAGGCCAAATCGGCCGACAAGCTCGGTTGACCGCGGCGGTTGCGGTATAATGATTTCGCCCCCAGCCGGCCACCAACTATGAAGTCACTCTCGGCCCATCTGCTGATCGCCTCGTCCGACCTGCAAGACCCGAATTTTTTTCGGACGGTCGTGCTCATCTTCAGGCACAGCGACGAAGGCGCGGCCGGCGTGATTCTCAATCGCGGCATGACGGCCACCGTCAAGGAAGTCTGGCAGCAGGTGAGCCAGACCGACTGCCATACCGACGCCGCACTCTACCTGGGCGGGCCGGTCGAAGGGCCGTTGATGGCCGTGCATCGCCAGGAGTCGCTTTCGGAGTTGACCGTGCTGCCGGGCGTCTATGTGAGCACCGGCCGCGAGAGCCTCGAGGCACTTGTACTTACTGACGACCCCGCCCAGCGGTTCTTTGTGGGCTATGCGGGCTGGGGCGAAGGACAACTCGAACGCGAGCTGCGCGACGGCGGTTGGCTGGTTGCCGCCGCAACCGCCGAACTGATTTTCGGCCCTCCCGACGATCTCTGGCAGCGGCTGACCAAAGAGGTCAGTTCCGCCGCGTTCCTCTCGGCGCTGAAGATCAAGAACGTGCCCGCCGATCCGTCGCTCAATTGAAGCCATAGGTCAGGCTTTCCAGCCTGACGCCGGCAAACTCTCTATGGCCGATCAACGCACCTGGAGGTGGTATCCTCGCCCCACCGCGTAACTATGGAACGGGCTTTGCCTTGTTGCCCGGCGGCGCCGGAATGGTTATCATCCAAGTAGGTTGATGCGTTGAGTTGCCCGCCGCCCCACCACCCGCCTGGGGAGACATCATCCATGTCCGCCAAAGCTGCCAAAAGCGAGCGCTCGCTTCGTTGCGCGGCGATCCGGCTAGCGGTGCTGCTGGCGGTGCTGGGTTGTGTCGCAGTTGCCCGCGCTGTCGCCGACGAGCCTCTTACGGTCGCGCCGAGCGAAGTTCAGTTCGACGACGCCTTCTCCCGGCGGCAGCTTCAGGTGAGCGCGGCCGGTCAAGACCTGACGCACGATTGCCAATACGAAACCAAGAATGCCGCGGTCGTTACCGTCGATGAAGGTGGCTATCTCGTTCCAGTCGGGCCGGGTAAAGCTGAAATCGTCGTGCGGCATGGTGCGCGGCAGGCCAGCGTGCCCATCATAGTCGCGGCCTTCGACTCGGGACGAACCATCGACTTCGCCAACGAAGTGGTGCCGCTTTTGTCGCGGTATGGCTGCAACGCCGGCGGATGCCACGGCAAGGCCACGGGGCAAAACGGCTTCAAGCTGTCGCTGTTCGGTTTCGATCCGGCCTTCGATTACGATGCCATTGCCCTGGCCTGCCGCGGGCGACGCGTATTTCCCGCCTCTCCCGACGATAGCTTGCTGCTGATGAAAGCGACGAACACGCTGCCCCACGGCGGCGGCGAGCGCCTCGACACCTCCGGCGAAGCCTACCAAATGCTCCGTCGTTGGATTGCCCAAGGTCTGCCGCGTTCGTCGCCCGACGCGCCGCGCGTCGCAAAGCTCATCGTCGAGCCTTCGCGCCGCCTGCTGAAATCGGGCAATCGTCAGCAATTGGCCGTGCTGGCCGAATACACCGACGGCAGCCGCCGCGATGTCACCCGGCAAGGACAATACGCCAGCAATCTCGATCTGGTGGCCATGGTCGACGAACGCGGGCTGGTGACTTGTGGCGAGCACACCGGCGAGGCCGCCGTG
This sequence comes from Pirellulales bacterium, assembly GCA_035252155.1. GTDB lineage: Bacteria > Planctomycetota > Planctomycetia > Pirellulales > JAICIG01 > JAICLL01. Next base: position 1,843 of record DATFDL010000260.1, read on the forward strand.
ATGGTGCGCTACATGGGCCAGGTGGCGGTCTTCCGGGCCGAAGTGCCGCACGGCGCACCGACGGCCGATCCGGCCGACTTCCGCATTGCCAATTACATCGACCGACTCTCGCTGGCCAAGTGGCGGCAGCTCGGTCTCGTGCCGTCGCCGCCGGCTAGCGACGCGGCCTTTTTGAGGCGAGTGACGATCGATCTGTGCGGCCGATTGCCGACCGCCGATGAGGTGCGGACGTTCCTGGCCGACACGTCGGGGGCCAAGCGCGACCAGCTCGTCGATCGGTTGCTGGCATCGCCCGACTACCCGGCGTTCTTTGCGTTGCGCTGGGGAAGCATTTTGCGCAATTCGCGATTGGCGGGCGCCGATGAAGCAGCCTATGCCTTTCACGACTGGATCAAATCGTTGATCGCCCGTAATCGGCCCTACGACGAGTTGGTGCGCGGCGTGGTGGCGGCCGCCGGCGAATGGCAAGACGCACCGGCCGTCAATTGGTATTGGCAGATGCGCGACGACCAGTTGCACCAGCCGACCGCCGACACAGCCCAAGTGTTTTTGGGCATCCGGCTGCAATGCGCCCGCTGCCACCATCACCCCTATGAGCGATGGGGCCAAGACGACTATTACGGGCTGGCCGGCTTTTTTACCCGGCTGGGCCGCAAAAGTTTCGGCCAGCCGCCGCCGTATTTTGCCTCGACCAACGTGACGACCGGTGAGCAAAACCCCATGACCGGCAAAACGCCGGAGCCGAAGTTTCTGGCGGGTCCGGTGGCCAAACTCTCGCCCGAACAAGATCCGCGGCATGCACTGGTCGATTGGATGGTCGATCCCAACAATCCCTTCTTTGCCAAGGCGCTGGTCAACCGAATGTGGGGCCATTTCTTCGGCCGTGGGTTGGTCGACCCGGTCGACGACATGCGCGACACCAATCCGCCCTCGAACCCCGAGTTGCTCGAGGCGCTGGCGAAAGATTTTGTCGAGCACCGCTTTGACGTGAAGCACATCATTCGCACGATAGTGACCAGCAGCACGTATCAGCTCGATGCGGCGCCGACGCCGGGCAATCGGCAAGACCACCAGAACTTTGCCCGGTTTTATGCGCGGCGGTTGATCGCCGAGGTGCTGCTCGACGCGGTCGATCAGGCCTGCGGCACGCATAGCCATTTCAGCCGGGTGGCCCGCACGGCCCGGGCGGTCGATCTGCCGCACGAAGGTTTTGGCTCGTATTTTCTCGACACGTTCGATCGACCGCAGCGGGTGACGGGCTGTGAGTGCGAGCGCGGCAGCGGGGCGACGCTGGGGCAAGTGTTGCTGCTGTCGAATTCCGAAGAGATCGAAGGCAAGATCGCCGCGGGCGATGGCGTGATCGCCCGACGTCTGGCCGAGAAGAAATCGCCGCCGGAAATCATCGACGAACTGTATTTGGGGG
>DATFDL010000261.1:0-20852 GCA_035252155.1 Pirellulales bacterium
GCTGGTTTGGCTGTTTCAAGAACCGACCATTCAGCGGCTGGCCGACGTGCTGCGTTCGGCCGATCAACCGGCCGCGTGCCTGGTGCCGATCCGCCCGATGTCGGCCGGTTCGCGGCCACTGTTCTGCGTTCATCCGGCGGGCGGCACGGTGTTTTGTTATCGCGAATTGGCGCGGCACCTGCCCGACGATCTGCCGGTCTATGGCTTGCAGGCCCGCGGTATCGATGGCCGCGAGCCCCCCCGTGCCCGGCTCGAAGAGATGGCGGCCGATTACGCGGCCGAGATGCGATCGGTGCAGCCGGCCGGGCCGTACCTGCTGCTGGGCTGGTCGCTGGGCGGGCTGATCGCCTACGAAACCGCGCGGCAGCTTGCCGAGGGCGGCGAAACCATCGGCTTGCTGGCGGTGATCGATGCGGGCATGATCGGCCCCGATCAGAAATTCAGCGAAGACGACTTCCTGCCGATGTTGATGCAGCTCTTTCCGAATGAATACCGGCCCGCCTTGGAGGACCTGAACGGATTGTCGGCGGCTGAGCAGCTTGATTTTTTCCGCGTGCGGGCCGAGCAGGCGCAGCTTGTCGGGGGCGGCGACAGCCCCATTCAAGACCAGCACGTCTTTCAAGTGTTTCAAGCCAATATGAGCGCGCTACTGGAGTATCAGCCGCGCCCCTATGCCGGCAAGCTGACGCTATTCCGCGCGGCGCAGCTCGCCACGCCGTTGCACCACCAGCCGGCGCTGGGCTGGCTGCCCTGGGCCTTGGGGGGCGTCGACGAGCACCCCCTCGAAGGCGAGCACGTCAATCTCTTCCAGCCGCCGTACGTCTCGCGGCTGGCCGCGCAGTTGGCGGCGATTCTGACCGCCGACACGTCGGACAGCGGCGAATGAAGGCAAAAAATGGAAGAGAATTAGGGTGGGACGAGCTTGCGAGTCCCACCAAACGGCTCAGTTAACTTCAGATGCGACCGCGGCCAGCAATCGCTGTTGTGATGTTTTGGCAACCCTGACAGGCACAAAACGATCCGCCGGATAAAGATAGTCCTCTCCCGAGTCATCGACCACCCGGAGAAAGTCCTCACGCGCAGCATCATCGTCGGGCAGAATTCGATAAATCTTTCGGGCCGTCAAATCATCGCATCCATCGTTCGCGACGCAGACCGCAAATCGGATCTTCGATTGTGTGCTTGCCATACCGATATTCTATCGTAGGAACCGCTTGATTTTCATCTTTCGCTTGCCGATTCCATGCGCTTCATACCAATGGACTTCCGCCCAGCGGACGCTGCCGTTGGCCAGCCACACACGCGCCCTCGCTTTGAGCTTTCGCCAGCGGCGGCCACCGAAGCGAGCTTTAAGATCGGCATTCTCCCTGATCGACAGGTTGACGGCGATCGTCTGGGTATCGAGAAGTTCGCCGACCAGCTCAAAATACATTCGTCGAAGCTATCACTATAACTGCCAGCGATCAAGGAATCCGCCTAGCCGATTACCGTCTCGCTTCCTTGCCCAAAACCCCGAGAACCGCAAGATTCTGAACTACCGGTTAAACCCCGCCAAGCCTCGCGGCCGATAAATCGCGATGAGACAGCTAAATTATCATCCGAAGGCGGCATGTTTATGGCTCGCATTCCTTTCGCTTCGGCATGCACGGCGGTGGCGATCCTGGTTTCGTCGCACGGGCTCGTGTTGGCGCAACACTATACCCATAGCCCGCATCGCTCGACGATCGGCGAACGGTTCGACCGGTTCCGCCGCTCGCTGCTGGGTGAGGACGAGCCTGCGCCGACCCCGGCTAAAGTGGCCCGCGCTCCCAGCACCACGCGCACCGATGGCGGCAGCCAGCCACGCATGACGCGGCAATCAGCGGTCAAGGCCCAGGGCAAAGCCAAACCGCCTAGTTCCACCTGGTCGACGTCCACGGCCAAGCGCGCCCGGCCCAGCCGGTCGGCCGCGGCCAGCAAGTCGAATTCCAGTCGTCGCGGCACGGCGGCCAACCAGACGCCCGCCGAATTGCCGCCCGTTTTGTCGGATGACGAGACTGCAATCGAACCACAACCGCTGGTCGCCGACACTGAGGAAGCCGGTTCAGCCGCGGGCGAGGAATCCGCTGCGTCAGAATCTGACGACGACGCGCCCCGCGTGGCCCGCGTCGAAAGGCACACATCGGGTCCAACACGGCCCGATCCCAGCATGCTCTTTTCGCGCAGCACGCCGCTGGTAACGGTGCGGGGCAGTGGGCCGCGGCGGCTGGCGGTTGGACAAGTCGCCGAATACCGAGTGGTGGTAATCAACGAAGGTTCGCAACCGGCCAGCGACGTGGCGGTGCGGATCGGATTACCCGCCGCCATCGAAGTGCAATCAAGCAAAGCAACGTCGGGCGCGATCGAGCCGGCCACCGGTGGCGGCGCCCTGCAATGGACGCTGCGGACCTTGGCCCCTGACAACGAAGAAGAATGCGTATTGAAACTTTCGGCCCGCGACAACCGGCCATTCGACTTCGATGTGAAGCTCGACGCGGCGCCCGTGGCGGTGAAGCACACGGTCGAGGTGGAAGAAGCCCAGTTGGCCTTGGCCATCGATGGGCCGAGCCAGGTGCTGGCCGGCAGCAAGGAAGTATATCGCCTCACCGTTAGCAATCCGGGCAATGGAGCCGCGGAAAACGTGGTGGTGCATCTGCTACCGCTCACGTCCGACGAAGGCGAGGTTTCGAGCCACCGCATCGGCACGGTGGGCGGTGGCGAAAGCAAAGTGGTCGAGATCGAGTTGGCCGCGCGCCAAGGTGGCCAGCTTAGCATCCAGGCGCAAGCGACCGGCGACGGCGACCTGAAGGCCTCCGCGGTGGAAGAAGTGACGGTCCGCCAGCCCGGCATCCACCTCGAAGTGGTCGGCCCGGCCCGGCAATATGCCGGCGCCGCCGCGACTTACCAGGTTCACTTGCGCAATCCCGGCGACGCCCCGGCCCGCCGCGTGAAAGTGACCGCGGCCCTGCCCGAAAAAGCAGAGTATGTGGCCGCCAGTCACGACGGCAAATTCGACGCCAAGCACAACCAAGCGGTATGGAGCGTGGCGAGCTTGGCGCCCGGCGTCGAGCAGATTTTTACAGTCAAGTGCATCGTGCATGCCGGCGGAGAGAACCGTGTCGAAGCGACGGCCATCGGCGACGGCGATCTGCGGCACTCGAACGTAGCCCTGACCGAGGTGTTGGCGGTGGCCGACCTGGTGCTCGACGTGTCGGACCCGTCGGGGGCGATCGCGATTGGTGACGATGCCCTCTATGAGGTGCGCATCCGTAACCGGGGCGACAAGGCCGCTGAGGGCATCGACATCGTCGCTTTCTTCTCGAAGGGAATCGAGCCGGTAACGGTCGATGGCGGGGCGTTCACCCTGACGCCGGGTACCGTTTCATTCGATAGCATTCCGACGCTGGCGGCCGGCAAAGAACTGGTATTCAAAGTACACGCCAAGGCCGAAAGCGCTGGCACGCACCGGTTCCGCGTCGAGTTGCAATGCAAATCGGTGGGCACGAAGCTGACGCAAGAAGAGACGACGCTGTTCTACGGTGAGGAAGCGTCGCCCGAGGTTCACGCCGAAGCGCCGACTGAAGAAGCGCCGCATACCGCACAGGCTCCGGCCATCCGCGCGCCACGCCTGGCCACGCCGCGCCCAGGTACAGAATTGCGGTAGCGCGCGAGAGTCTTCCGCCGCTTCCGATCGCGCGTGGGCGCCTGGCACTCACCCAGGCAACAAGAGCTTGGAGCGACGCTCAAGATCGACGGCGCGCCACATGTACCAACTCGCGACCGAACGATACGGCCGCCAGCGCTCGGCGTGGCGCGTCAGGTCGGCGGGGGCCGGCAGCTCGCGCTTGGCGTAGGTGAGCATGAAACCGCGCCGCACGCCGAGATCGGCCACCGGCAACACGTCGGGCCGGCCCAACCGAAACATCAACAGCATCTCGGCCGTCCATCGCCCGACGCCGCGCACCTGGATCAGACGGGCGACGATCTCGTCGTCGTCCATCTTTCGCAGCCGGGCGAAGCTAGGCACGGTGCCGTCGATGGTTTTGGCCGCCAGGTCCTTGACCGCCAAAACTTTCGCCCGCGAGAGGCCCGCCTGCCGCAGCACCTCGTCACGGGCCGCCGCGATGGCCTCGGGCTGCACGCCGCGGCGATGGGGAAACTGCGCCGTCACGCGGCCGAAAATTGTCGCGGCGGCTTTGCCCGAAAGTTGCTGATAAATAATCGCCCGCAACAATGCTTGAAACGGGCTTTGAACTTTTTCGGGCCGCAGCGTGAACGGGCCGGCACGCGCAATCAGCCGGGCGAGCCGTCGGTCGGCCTGCGAAAGATGTTCGACCGCCGCCGCGGGATCGAACGCCAGCGGCTGCGCCCCGCGAGGCTTTGGAGTCGCGAAAACAGGGTTGTCGGAGTCGGCCATGTGCGTGACTGCTTAGCATGCCACGCACGCTCGTTTGCCGCAAGACGGATCGCAGGAGCTATACTTCACGCGGACGTGATTGCGGTAATGTGGGACAGCCGCCCCCGGCTGTCTCGCGGTCGCCTTTGGCGACCACCTCACAGCCGGGGGCGGCTGTGCCACACCGGCGGCGGATCTCGAATTCGCGGCCGCGTGGAGTATACAATTAAGGACAGTTTGAAATTCTTTCGGATCCAGCGAGGTAACGATCATGAACCTGCGAATCTGCTTGACGGCGTGTTGGGTGGCGGCCGGCGGACTTCTTGTGGGGCAGTCGCCCGTCGCGGCTCAAGCTCCGCGTTACGCGGCCCAGCTCACCCCCAGCGCCAATGTGTCGCCCGACCATGCGCCCCAAGGCCGGCCTGAAAACCGCTGGCGCTACCGATTCCACAGCGACACCTGGTGGTATTGGACGGCCGATAATGCGTGGGCTTATTGGAACGGCGACCTGTGGGTGCCCTATACGGGCCAGCCGGGCTCGGCCGATCTGGCGCCAGGCTCGCAGTTGGGTCCGATTGCCGGGCCGGTCGGCTTGCAGGGCGTTTTTATCCGCGGGCCGCAGTCAGGTTTGATCCGCGTCGGCGATCGGGCTTCAACCAAGATGCTGCCCCGCGGCACGGTGATGCCGCGATTTCTACGCGGCGAGTTTACTGAAAACCCCGAACGGCAAACGCCCGACGCCACCGCGAACGAAGAGCCAAAGCCGGGGGAAGACTAGTTGTGCGGGACACCAGGGCCGGATAGGCTTAGAGGAAGCAGCGTTGGGCATTGGATTTGCTCGGCCCCCTTTTCCCACATCGGCCCTGGCATCGGCCAGCGGCCGAGGAGGGCCAGAAACCGTCCCTGTTCGAAAAGGAGATCGCTACGATGCAAAAGTCGGCGTTGAACAAGTACAAGAATATGCTGATTGACACTCGCAACCGGCTCTCGGGCGAGGTTTCGCGGCTGATCGAGGCGGTGCCCGAAAAGGCCGGGGCGGCCGGCGACCTCTCGCACGTGCCGACTCACAACGCCGACCGTGAAAGCGAGGACATCGACAACGAGATGTCGTTGATTCACAACGAAGAGGCCATTCTGGCCGATGTGCAAGGGGCCTTGGAACGGATCGAAGACGGCACCTATGGCACGTGCGACGAGTGCGGTGGCAAGATCGCCGAAGCCCGGCTCGAAGCCCTGCCGTACACCCCTTATTGCATCGACTGCGCCTCGAAGGCCGCCCAGGTCTGGTAGCCAACTTCGCTGGCATCGCGGGCCGCGGCGCGTTACCATACGGGCCGCAACGGGCATGGACGCATACCGCAAACAAGGAGTGCCGCGATGTGGGAAAAGCTAAAGGACCGTCGAGCCGCGTGGTTAGTCGTGGGTCTGTGCGGAGGACTTCTCATCCGCGGGGCATGGCCCGAAACGCCCGCCTGGGCGGTGGCCACCGATAGCGACGAAAGCTGCGCGATCGCCACCGGCCCACTCGACGATTCGTTCGAGGGATTTTACTTTCTTGATTTCGCAAGCGGTGAATTGCGAGGCACGGCGCTCAGCCCGGTGACGCGCAAGTTTTTCGCGACGTTCAGCGCCAATGTGGCGCATGACCTGGGTGTCGACGCCCGGCGCAACCCTAAATACCTGTTGGCCACCGGCAATGCTCAGTTCCGCCCCGGCGGCGGTCCCGTGCAGCCGGCCAGCGGCATCGTTTACGTGTTTGAATTGACCAGCGGCAAAGTGGCCGCTTACGCCGTGCCGTGGTCGCTGGCGCAGACCAATACATCAGTTCCGCTTCACAACGCCGCGATGAAACTGCTCAGCGTCATGCAAATGCGTACTCCCTTGCCGCAAGAAGAATAAGAACGTTGATCTCCAACTTGTAGGTCAGGCTTTCCAGCCTGGCAGAGCGTCAGGCTGGAAAGCCTGACCTACAATTGGTCGCCTCATCAATCCGAAACATGGACATCATCGTCAACGGTTCGTCTCGCCAGGTGTCCGCCGCGCTCACTGTGGCGGCCTTGCTGGTAGAGCTGGCCGTTGAGCCTCGGTATGTGGCCGTCGAAGTCAATCAAGAACTTGTGCCTCGCGCGCGGCACCGCGATTGGAAGCTGGCCGAGGGAGACCATTTGGAAGTCGTCACACTTGTCGGGGGAGGATAAAACCACGTGAGCATCGAATCGTTGGCGCCTCCTGCGAGCACATCAACTTCGTCTGAGCTATTGCGGTTGGGCAATCACACGCTCGCCAGCCGCTTGATCGTGGGCACCGGCAAATACGTCGATTACGCGGTGATGGCCGAGTCGCTCGAAGCATCGGGCACCGAGTGCATCACGGTGGCTGTGCGCCGCGAGCGGCTGGTCGACTCGCAGGGCCGCAACCTGCTCGACTATATCGACACCAACCGTTACGTGCTGCTGCCCAACACGGCCGGTTGTTTTTCAGCCGACGACGCGGTGCGCGTGGCCCGGCTGGGCCGCGACCTCTTGCAGGGTCTGGAAAATCCCGGCGCCGACTGGGTGAAGCTCGAAGTGCTCGGCGACAAAAAAACGCTGCTTCCCGACCCTGTGGCCACGCTTGCAGCGACCGAGAAACTCGTAGCCGACGGCTTCCAGGTGCTTTGTTACACAACCGACGATCCGATCACCGCCCGGCGTTTGAAAGAAGCCGGGGCGACCAGCGTGATGCCCGCCGGCAGCCCCATCGGTTCCGGACAGGGAATTCTTAACCCGAACAACATCCGGATTTGTCTGGAGTACCTCAAGGAAGGCGACCCCGACTATCCGGTGATCGTTGATGCTGGCGTCGGCACCGCCAGCGACGTGGCGATCGCCATGGAGTTGGGCGTCGATGGCGTTTTATTAAACACAGGCATTGCCCACGCGGCCGACCCGGTGCGCATGGCCCGGGCCATGAAGGCTGCGACCGAAGCCGGGCGATTGGCGCATCTCTCAGGCCGTATTCCCAAGCGTCTCTACGCCACCGCGAGTAGCCCCGAAGAAGGCACGATCGCGCCCGCGCGGCCGCGGTAATTTATAGAAATCACCGCCGGGCGGCTTGCGCCGCGCGAGCTCTCGGCATGCACAAGCCGATGACCAGGATGACCAAGCCGACCGCCGCGACAAACGCGACGACATAGAGCGACTGGTGGTACTCTTGCTCGCGAGTGAGAAAAATATCCATGCCCATCCGCCACTCAGGATCCTCGATGCCCTTGCGGTATTTGTCCCACTCGGCGATCAATGTTTCGGGCGCCAATTCGTTGAGGTATTGGCGGTTGAATTCCCGGAAGTTTTCAAAGGGCGTGATGGGCTGCGGCCGAATCGTCAGCCGTAGCACGAGCCAGCCGATGAGCGATCCGACCAGGATCACCAGTCCTAAAAAAATCAGCCCCTGGCGCATGCTCCAGCTCGCGCCAGCTTTGGCGCTGGCAAGCTCGGCCGCTTCGACCCGCTCGAGCGCCGCCAGGCCGCGCAGCGTCGGCACCGTCTGCTCGGCCCCGCACTGGCAGCGCACCGCCAGGCCCGATTGATTGGCGTCGACCTCGATTTTTTTGCCGCACGAGCACGGCAATAGATAGCTGGTTCTCATGATTCGCTCAGGCGCGGCGTTCAAGTCGGGTGCGGCGTTCCCTTGGGAGCAGCTTCAATCGGGGACGGCCGAACCGCGGTTGGCCCACCAGGGCAGCGTAATGCCGCCGTCGATTGCCAGCGCCGAACCGGTAATGTAATCGCTGGCCGGATCGCAGAGAAAGACCACGCCGCGGGCGATCTCGTCGGGCCGGCCCATCCGCTTCCAGGGTAGTTTGGCGCCGCCCCGCTGGATCGCTTCTTCGCTGGCGAACTTGCGTTCGCCGGGCGTGTCGATCCAGCCCGGATGCACGATGTTCACGCGAATCCGGTGCTCGACCAGCTCGATGGCGGCGGTGCGGGCCATTTGGTCGATGGCGGCCTTCGACATGTTGTAAGCCATCGCCCGCGGCACGGCCACAAAGGCATGGGGCGAGCTGATCACGACAATCGAACCGCCCTGGCCTTGTTCGATCATCGCCCGCGTGGCCGCCCGGAGCGTGTAAAACGCGCCCCACATCGTGACGTCGACCGTGCGACGGAAGCCGTCGAGATCGGCCTCGTGAAACAGCTCGCGATCGCTGTAACAGGCGTTCGTGACGACGATGTCGAGCCGGCCAAAGCGCCGGACGGTTTCTTCGATCATCTGATCGACGGCAACTTGATCGGCCACGTCGCAGGCCGCCAGCAACGCGCGGCGGCCACACTTTGTGATCTCGTGCGAGACCTCTTCGGCCTCAGCGGCGCCCGAACGGTAATTAACGGTCACATCGCAGCCCGCCTCGGCCAGCGCCACAGCCACGGCCCGACCGATGCCCCGGCTGGCGCCGGTCACCAAGGCGACTTTTCCTGAAAGAGTTGACAAGGGTGGTCCGTTCGAGGTGGGCAACGAAAAGGTCGGGATCAACGATGCCCGATCACGCGAGGTCCATGTTAACTTCCTCGCGAACGCCGAACAAGTTGAGCGATTCCGAGAGCAAAACTGATCAGAGTTCGTTCGCCTGGCGTCGCTCTGGCCCCAACCGCTCACCAGCGGAAACTGGATAGCCGCGCAGGAACTCCGCGGTAGTGAGCATTCGCTTGCCGGCCGGCTGAAGCTCGTGAATGGCCAGTTGGCCTGAGCCGGTGGCGACGACTAGTTCGTCGCCGGCCGCCCGCACTACGGTGCCCGGCGGCGCAGAGTCGCCGACCGATTGCACTGACGTGCGGCCCAAGATCAGCCGCAAAGGCTCTCCACCGGCGCGATGCCAGAAGGTGTACGTCTTAGGCCACGGCTCCAGCGCGCGAACCTGGTTTTTGATCGCCTGCGCCGAGCGCGACCAGTCGATCGCCCCGTCGGTCTTGCGCAGCCGCCGGGCGGGGCTGGCCAAGCTGGCGTCCTGCGTGATCGGCTCGATGCGGCCCGCCGCCAAATCGTCGATGGCCTGGACGACCAGCGGCGCGCCCATCTCGGCCAAGCGCTGCTCGAGCTCGACGGCGTTTTCCTCGGCCCCGATCGCCGTGCGCCGCTGGGCCAGCGTGGGGCCGGCGTCGACGCGCGGCGTCATGTGAATGACCGTCACGCCCGTCTCGATGTCGCCGTGGTACAAGGCCCAATTGATCGGCGCCGCTCCACGATACTTGGGCAACAATGAGCCGTGCAGATTGACTCCGCCAAGCCGCGCGACCGACAACGTCTCGGCCGAAAGGATCTGCCCGTAATCGGCCACCACGAACAGATCGGGCAACAAGCCGCGGAGCTCGTCCCTCGCCTGGTCCGTGTTCACGCTCTCGGGATCGAGAATTGGCGTGCCGTGCTCATGGGCGACCTCGCGCATGAGATTGATCGACGCCCGACCTGCGCGCGACGCCCGGACCGGTTGGGTGACCAGCGCGGCGACGGTGTGCCGCGTGTCGAAGAGCGCGCGAAACAGCGGCACGGCAAACGGTCCCGTGCCCATCATCACCAGACGTAATTTAGACGAATGCTGTTCGGCCATTCTCGCTCCCTGATCGGTTTCGACCTTCAAAATCGGGATGTGGACCAGCCGCCCTCGGCTGGTTCCGCGACGCCGACTGCGTCGGCGATGCACAGCCGAGGGCGGCTGTGCCACATGCCGGTTCCCGCCATTACCGGTCGTGAATGTCAAAACCGATTAGGGTTTGCACGCTCCCGGCAGTAGGGTGGTGACGAGCTTGCGAGTCGCACCATTGGGATCAAACCGTCCGTCGCGGTTCCAAGCTGAACGGCGGGATTCGCTTCGCTCGGCCCACCCGACCCTAGGTCCGCAGCCGCTCCAGTTCCACCAGGCGACGTTCGATCTCTTCATCACTTGGAATCTCGCCCAACTGTCGCCGCGAGGCGAAGTCGCGATTGAATTCATCGAGCGGTTCGCGGGCCGACAACAGCGCCGTGGGCGTCAGCCGGTCGATGAACAAAATGCCGTCGAGATGGTCGGTCTCGTGCTGCACAACACGGGCGAACAATCCATCCAGATCATAGACCACTTCCTCGCCCGAAAGGTTATAGGCGTTGACGCGGATTTTTTCCGGCCGGCGGACCGGGGCAAACAGCCCCGGCAGGCTTAGGCAGCCCTCTTCTTCTTCGGCCGATCCCTTGGGCAGGCTAAGCACAGGATTGAGGAATACAAATTCCTGGTCTTTGGCGGCCGGGTCGCTGGTCAGGTTGACCACAAACAGGCGGTATGGCAAATCGACCTGATTGGCGGCCAGCCCGACGCCCCGATGCTCTTTCGAGTACATCAGCTCGAACATTTCGCGCACGAATTGGTGCAACTCGGCGTCGACCCGCTTGAGCGGCTTCGAGCGCCGCATGAGCGTCGGATGGGGGTAATTAACGATTTGAAGCAACGGCAGACTCCCGCGATGGAAACTCGACATTATACCGTGCACCGCACTCGCGTTGACCGGCCCGGCGGCACGACCTAAAATTGCAAGTCATGTCTGCCACGCAATCTATTGCCGGCGTTGGCCTTACGACCGTGCTGCCGGCCGCCCGTCCGCGCGTCAAACCTGCCGATGTGCGGCCGAAGTGGCGATGGCAAACGTCCGCGCCGGCTTGGCTGGTGTCGCTGGTGTTTCACGCCCTGCTGGTGGTGCTGCTGGGTTACGTCGCCGAGCGAGAGCTGCACGGCACCGGGGCGGCGCCCGGGGCGCAACTGGTCGCCAGCTATAGCATCGTCCCCAACGAAAACGATCTGTTCGACGACGAAGCGGCCTCGCTCGAAGTGGGAGTGGCGCAACAGGCCAACGACGCCCAGGCCAACGACGCGACCGACGAATCGGCGCAGCCGAACAACGATTCGTCGGGCGGGGCGCGCAGCGTCTTTGGCGACGTTCCGCCGGTCGATGTCCGCGGAGCGTTGCCTTCGAAGGCGGCGGCCAATGCGGGCAAAGAAGGGCTGGCGTCCGGGCTGGCCACGGGGGCGGGCGATTTTCATCGCGGCGGCCCGAAAGGTCCGGCCAAAATCGGCCAGGGCCTGGCCCGCACCGGCGTGTATGGCATCGAGGCCGAAGGACATTCGTTCGTCTATGTCTTCGACCGGTCGGACAGCATGGGCGTGGGCGGCGGCAGCCCGCTGGCTTCGGCTAAGGCCCAGCTTATCGCCAGCTTGGATGATCTGACTGAGCAGAATCAGTTTCACATTATCTTTTACAACACCAGCCCGCACACGATGGACTTGGGCCGCAAATTTGGCGGGCTCGTGTTCGCCGACGAATGGGCCAAGGCCCAGGCCAAGAAGCACGTGCAAAGCATCACCGCCAGCGGCGGCACCGACCATTTCGCGGCCTTGCAGGCGGGGCTGCGTCTGCATCCCGACGTCATCTTCTTTCTGACCGACGCCGATCAGCCGGGCCTCACGCGCCCGCAGTTCGAGCAGATCAACCGCCTCAACTCGGGCCGCACGTCGATCCACACCATCGAGTTTGGCGACCATCCGCACAGCAGCCGCGAAAACTTTTTGGGCCGCATTGCCCGAGAGAACGGCGGCAAGTATGTCTACATCGACATCACCAAACAGGGCGCGTTGCAGTAGAGGCTGGGGGCTCGGGGACTAGAGGCTCGGGACTGGGGACTAGGGGCTCGGGACTGGGGACCGGTAACGGCCTCTGTAGGGAACGGACTCCGTGCCGTTCCGTTGAGGGGCGGCGCGACGTCCACCCGCCCCTCGCGGAACGCCACGGAGATCGTAGGGTGGGACGAGCTTGCGAGTCCCACCATCACGGGAGGCGATGCGCCTAACGCGCGAATATGGACAAACGGTGGGACTCGTTTCACTCGTCCCACCCTACGGACTTCGCACCACAAACTTCGAACAGAGCATTGCCCATTTCACTTGATGGCCGGTTTGCAAATGTCCGGCGTCGCTCAATGTGCTCGCGTACCATTGCTTTGCTGCTTCTTGTCGCCGCCGCGCACGTGCGGGCCGATGAAACCGTTACGTTCACATCGCCCACCAATCGGCAGGCGCGGGCGCGGGTGAAAGGGCAGGTGCTCGATTACACGGGCCAGCAGATCGTCATCAAGCTGGCCGACGGCCGCGAGCTCAAGCGGCCTAGCAGCCAGGTAGTCGAAATCGAAAGCGACTGGCTGCCCGAACAGCTCGAAGCCGACCGGTCGTTCGCCGAGCATCAATTTCAGACGGCCCGTGAGCAATACACCGCCGCCATTCGCAAAGAAGACCGCCGCTGGGTCCGCCGGCGAATGTTCGCGCGGCTGATTGCCTGCCATCGCGAGCTGGGGCAGTTCGACGCGGCCGGAAAGCTCTTCTTGGCGTTGGCGCACGACGATCCCGAGACACCGTATTTCGATCAGATTCCGCTGGCCTGGCTGCCGGGCGATCCAGCGGCCGGCCTTGAACAAACGGCCGCCGCCTGGCTCGATGACGAAAGCCCTCTGGCCGCATTGCTTGGCGCTAGCCACTTGCTGGCGACCGCGCGGCGAACGGCGGCACTCAAACGGTTGACCGCGTTGGAGATGGAAAGGGACCCGCGGATTGCGGGGCTGGCCGAGGCCCAAAGCTGGCGGGCAAACATCGCCACCGCCGACGATGTCCGGCTTGCCCGGTGGCGCCGTCGGGCGGAAGAATTTCCTGAAGCGTTGCGCGCGGGGCCGTTTTCGGTGCTCGGCCACGCGCTGGCTCAGCATGGTTCTTTCGAGGAGGCGGCGCGGACGTTACTCCGCGTGCCGATCCTCTATCCCGACGCGCGCGATCTGGCGGCTGAATCGCTGGCCACGTCGGCCGAACTGCTCGAAAAACTCGCTGACGTCGAAGGGGCCGCGCGCCTGCGGCGAGAGCTGATTGCCGCGTATCCCGAAACTCGATCCGCGAAGCTCGCCAAACTTCCGGCGGGCGACGAACCGCACGAAGCGGCGGTAATTGCCAAGCTCGATGCCGATTCGCCCGAACAGGCGTTTCTGGCGGGCTTGCGCAGCCGGCGGTTGTACGCTTTGGCTGCCGCTGAGTGCCGGGCGAGGCTGGCCGACTCGGCCCTGGGCGACTCGCAGCGCGTGATGCTAATGATCGAGCAATCGCGGACTCACGTCGAACAGGCTCTGGAGCAGGCGCCCAGCGAGCGCGGGCCGCTTTGGCGGCAAGCCCTCGACGCGGTGTTGCCCGCCGCCAAGATCGAAGGCTCGCGCCATTTGCTTCTCGATGCGCAGACCGGGCTGGTGCATCTGGCCCAGGGCGAACTGACTCGGCAAGAAGCCGAAATCGTCGGGTCGCCCGCGCCGCAAGTCGAAGCCGCGCGGGCCGAGCTGCGCGCCGCCGTCGCCGCCCTCGATCACGTGGCCGAACATGCCGCCGAGGCCTTGCGCCGCGCCAACCAGGTAAAGCAAACCGAGCCGCGCGATCTCGACGCCTCGGAGTTGATCGCGCTGCGGCGGAACGTCGCCTTTCAATTGGCTCGGGCGTATCGCAACCAGGGTCAGTCGTATCCGGCCCAAAGCCCCGACCGCGTCAATTCGCTTCGCCTGGCGGCCGAGAAATTCGCCGAATTATCGGGCGCCGATGCCCCTGACGAAGTGACGTGGCGCTGCCGGCTCGACGAAATCGCCTGTTTGCGGCTGCTCGAAGATTTTCGCGCGGCCGCGGGGCGGCTGGCGCAACTGGCTTCGCTCGACCCGCCGCCGACGATCGCGGTCGGCGCTCGCGCCGAGCAAATCCGCCTGGCGCTGGCCGTTGGCCGCTTGCCCGATGCGTTGCGGGCGGTCGAAGCGGCCCGCCAGGTCGCCGAGCCGTCGGCCGATCTCGACTATGCCTGCCTCGAGGTCTATGCGTCGGCCTGGCGCGCGGCGGCCGAAGCGCACGATCAGCAAAAATCATCGCAGTGGCAAGACCGAGCGGCGGCCCTCGCCCGGCAAATCGACGACCGCTACGGCCCCTACTGGAGCCGCCGGGCTGACTTGCTTGTGGCGGGCGGCGTCGGCAGCGGAGGGGGCGAAAACCTGACGCTGCTGGTGCGCGCCGCCGAAAGCTTTTATCGCAATGGACAGATCGATCAGGCCCTGACAACTTACGATCGCGCGGCCGAACTGGCGTCAAAGACCAAACAACCCGACTTGGCCTTCGACGCAGCCTACACGGCCGCGGCCATCGAGCAAGAACGGGGCCGGCATGCCGAAGCAGTCCAGCGTTTTCGCCAAGTGGCCCTGTCGGCGCCCGAGCATCCCAAGGCAAGCGAGGCGCATCTGCTGGCGATTTACAACGCGGCTCAAGCCCACGATGATCCGATGCCAAGCGGCGCCACGCCGGCGGACCTCGATGATTTGGCGTTACTTAACGAGCATTTGAAGCGTTGGCCGACAGCCGCCAGCGCCAATCAAGCGCGCGTATGGTTGGGCAGGCTCGACGAGCAAGCGAAAAAATGGGGCGACGCGATTGCGGCTTATCGCGGCGTGACGCCTGACGATCCACGGGCGACCGAGGCTGTCGAAGCGATCGCGCGCTGTTACAACCGCATCTTGGCCGATTCGGCTGCGGCTGGCCGGCCGACGCTGGGCCTGGCGACCGACGCCGCACGATATTTCGAGGGACTGGTCATTTCGCCCCGCGGCAACCTGCCCGAACGCTGGAGCCAGACCGAACGGGCGGCGGCCCTCAATGCTGCTTCGCTGTGGCTGCAATATACGGACGAGTTCGAGCGGGCCGAACGGCTGCTTTCCGCGGCCCTGGCCGAAGCCGACGAGGCGCCGGCGGCCTGGCGCAGTTCGGCCCGGGCGCTCGATGTTTTCGCCGTCGCCGCCCAAGGTCGCCGCGACGAAGCGGCCAAACGCCTGGCCGAGCTGGCCGACGGCGCCCCGGAGCAACTGTTGCTCGTCGTCGAAGGACTTTCGCGTGTCGCGGCCAAGGCGACGCCGGCGGTCCGCCGCGAGCTGGCCGAGCTGCAACTGCAGGCCGCCGCGCTGGTGCGATCGAAGGCCAAAGTCTTGTCGCCCTCGCAGCGGCGGGCGTTGGATCTGGCGGTTGTTCGGGGACTGGCCGCGGCGGGCCGACTGGATGAGGCGGTCGAATCAGCCCGTCAGTTGGCGGCCGCATCGCCCCGCGACGGCGACGCGCAAGAGGAGTACGCCCGGCTGCTGGTCGACTCGGCCGATTGGCCGGCGGCCCTGACCGCCTGGCGGGCAATTCAAAAAAAATGCCGCGAGGGAAGCGACCGCTGGTTGCGGTCGTCGTATTATCAGGCTGCTTCGCTGCACGGGCTTGGCAAATCCGACGAAGCCGCCCGACTGATCCGCTTGACCGAGGCACTCCACCCCGAGCTTGGCGGCCCCGAGCTCAAAACCCGCTTTCGCGAGCTGCTCAAACAGACTCGGTGAACAGCAATCCTTCGACGGCTTGTTCGTTGACGCGCTCGGCCTCCTGGTGCAGTTCGTCAATTAATCGCTCGAGATTGGCCATGATCCGAGCGCGAAAGCAACGCACCTGGGCCTTCTGGGCATTGGCCGAACTGCGCAGCGTGATCTCCGCTGCCGAGTTTGGCGCCGGCGATTGCCTACCGGCCAATGCCAATCGGCGCGCCCAGCGGTCCCAGTAGTCTGGACCGCCGAAGCGCGGCTCAGTGGCCGCTGCGAAGCGCGATCGTTGGTCGCGAGGGAGCATGGCGCCAGGGCTCGGTTTTCATCGAGTTCGCAACTTGGGCAGACCACGCGGTTGCCCGATTACTGATTCATTCGGCACAAATCGCCCACCGCGCTCAATTTGTTCCGCGCAGTTCGCGCATTTTTCCAGCGCCGCCCAATTAGATCGTTTCGATGAAGCACGGGTATCCGAACCGAACTCACGCTTAAGGCGGCGCGTTTTTCTCCGCGAGCTTTTTCATGGCTTGCAAGAACGGTTCGATCTCTTCACGGTTTTGTCCCCTGAACTCCAACTGCTCGAAGTTAGGATAAGACAGGATTGGCGCCACCACGCCGTGCCCAACCGCGTCTTTCAACGCTCCGGCGCTGGCGGCAATCAGCTCGTTCCACTGGCCGACCTCCGCAATCAACAACTTCGGATCGTAGTGCCCTTCGTGCCATCTACTGCGCGGCTTTTCGGCTGCCGGGTCTTCCAAGCAACGATGACGGCCATATCGCCCATCATCGTTCACGTACACCTTGAGCCCCGGCAGCACTGCGATGCGGTCGAGCAGGGTCACCAGCCCGATGTGGCTGCGGAGCAGGTTGGCCATTCCGCCGCACTGCGGGGCCGAGGCGTACTGCGTCTTGCAAAAGGTCGCCCAGCGCCAGCCGCGCGGGCGCAGCGCGATTTGCCGCTCTTCGATGAAATCGGCCGGCGACCGCTCGGGCGACATTCCATTGCGAGTCAGATATCGCGACCATTTCCGCGGCGAGAACCTGCACGTCTGGTCCAGAAACCGTGCGTCCTCCCGCGGGTCGTAAGCCACTTCGATTCGATCTGGGTAACGGGCCAATCCCAGACCGGCGGTCTCACAGCCCGGTCCAGGCTGGATGAAGAACCAGAACGCCTCCAACGGAGCGATCTCAACATACTTGCCCAACACTTGCTCACGGCCCCTCGACAGCTTGACCCGCTTCGAGGCCCAGGGCACTTCTACCGTGATGATCGGCAACAAAGGCCCATCGCTGTCCATCTCGGAGTCGTCTTGCTCCTCGCGCACCACGTGGAGTTCACTCACCGACGCGAACGGCAAGTCGAGAGCGAGTTGCCGCATTTGCCTGACGAATCGCTCCGCGCGCGGGCTCGACTTGGTCGTCAATCGGAACCGGTAGTGAATCGTAAGACCCATGAGCGCCAAGCCCTTGATGTAGTTTGCCTGGCCGTGAGTATAGGTTCGGAACCCCGGCAAACCAACGGCACGGAATCCGTTCTTTACCAAGGCAAAACGCATCGGCAACAGCCGCACCGCGGCGCGCCCTGGGCCACGCTACGGGCGCTGCTCAATCGCTTCGTCCAATCGCCGGGTGATCTCGGCGAGCGAGATGCCGCGCACCAGGAACCGCTTTTGCGGGCGAGTTTTGCCGGAAATTAGTTCGATTTGCGATTTCTTCAAGCCGAGCCGGCGACTCAGTAGATCGACGATGGCCTTATTGGCCTTGCCTTTTTCCGGCGTCCGTGTAACCGACGCTCGCAGCACACCGTCTGGCCCCGCATGAATTTCCGAGCGGCGGGCAACCGCATGTGCCCGAACCGGCAAATCACTCCCTCGGTGATTTGGGCAAGCTTTACGGTCATGCAGGGCTGATCCCGGAAATAGCGGCCCACAGTATCGCCGGATAAATCGGTGGCACACCCCCATCCAAATGGCACGGCCCCGATCGGTATGAGGCCGATATGGCTCGCCAGCGAATGCTTGAACGGTGTGGATGGCAGTTCATCCGCGTGCGCGGCAGCGTTTTCTACGCGAATCGGCCTAGGGCTGCATCACAAATGATTGAAGCGATTCGAGCCCTAGGAGTTGAACCTCGCATCGAGTCGCATTGCAGCACCGAATCGAGAGCCTGGGCTGGCGAGGTATGCGGAAGGGAATGCATGAATGAACTCGGTAACGGACGCGTCGATGATGCGCCGAAGCCCGTCGTGCAAAAACAGTTCTTCAGCGCGCCCGCTGACAACGTGGCGACACTCGAAACGAGCAAACGCACGACCGAGGACTCCGCTATCTCCGCCAATACCAGACCTGACCAAACAACCACGGTAAACGATCGCTCGGCAACACTAGCGAGTGGTCGGAAATCGTCTACTCCTGTCTCGCCCAGCGAACAATCGGCAGTAGTCACGGCTCTAAAGAATGCGAGGGAGCCGCTTGGTGTACCGCTGCTGGCGATGGACAGAGCGATCCAGAAGATGCAACTTACGAACCAACGATTAAAAGAGATCGTTGCCGCGCTAGTGGACCAAGAAATCGTAACCCGGCATGAGACGGCGAAGGGGCCCCGTTATGCACTTCGCTGAGAATCGGCGTCCGGGCTGTCGCTACGTTAACCTCAATTTCATTCATTCAGTGGTGAACGAATATCCCATAAATGCGCGGTTCACTGCGATACATCGAGAAACGAATCACGCCGCGCCGGCGTGCCAGGCGACGTGCAGCTGGGCACGGGCTTGCTGTTCGGCGCGATCGCGGAGGGCCATCAACGTGGGCGTGTTCGACGCGCGATCCCAGGAGTGCCACCAACTGTAGGAAAACAACCGCGTTGCCGGGCGCTACGGACGGCGCAGCTCGGCGATCAGGTCGATGTCGTGCAAGATCCGAATGCCGTATTTTTGGGCGAATTGCAGAACGTCGGGGGCAAAAAAGTGCCGGTTGTTCGTTCCTATCGCGTTCGCGCTACCGGCAACTCCCGTCAAGAGAACTGCATCGTCGGCCGGGTCAAAGCCCACGATTGGACCCACCGGTGCCGCCGTAACCTGAACTTGTTCGCTGCCCGCGATCAGATGGTCCAAAAACGACTGAATCCCCGCGTCGTCGAGGCCGTGCAACGCGCGCAACCGCGGATAGTGCATCACCTTCCGCACTTCGGAATAAAGTGAGTGCGAAAGCAACAATGCATGCGGTTCGCTGATCGCTAGCAACAGCAGTTCGCGTCCCAGCCCGGCGCGGTCGCCCGCAGCGCGAACAATCAGGTTCGTGTCGAGAACGACTCTCATTCATTGGGCTGCGAACGAACGTGCCGAATGGCCTCGTCGACGGTGGCCTCCCATTCCGCTTGCTCGATGTGGTTTTGGTCGAGGTACCGGTCAACCTTCGAGAAGACGCGCTCGAGACCTGAACGAGCCGCGGCGCGGTCGGCGGCCGTGGGTTGGCGGCCTGGGCTTGCGACGAACCAATGCACGGTCTGATCACTCTGCAAAGGCTGGCCGATCACGGACTCCAGGATCCGGCGCTGCTCGTCCGATAAATCTGCCACATTGCTCGAAAGATTCGTTGCCATGTTCCTAGTATACCACGGGCGAGCGGGAACCGATCAGGGGGCTAGCAACTCGGGGCTCACCCAAAGTAGCCCCGGCGCTCGGCGTTGAGGGGGCCGGGTCGCCCTTGGCGACCGGCAAATCTCCGTGACGGAGTGCCGGAGCTACTGAGGCGGCTTCCGCCGCTTTCGGAACGGCACGGAGTCCGTTCCCTACAGGCCCACAGCGCTTGGTGCGAGCGTCGCGCGCGACGACGGACGGAACGCCACAGAGGGCGTTCCCTACAGACGGGCGTGTGAAAAAAGCGGTCGAGTGAGATCAATCACGCCGCGCCGGCGTGGCGGGCGACGTGAAGCTGGGCGCGGGCTTGCTGCTCGGCACGGTCGCGAAGGGCCATCAGCTCCGGCGTGTTCGACGGGCGACGACGGGCCTCGGCAAGTTGTTCCGACGCGGCAGAGGCGCTCAGACTGGCGGCCGGCAACGCCCGGCCGGTGAGCACGCTGACCACATTGTCGACCACTTGGACAAAGCCGCCGTCGAGATAGTAACGCTCGATACGCCCGTCGTGCTTCACGCGCATCTCGCCGTAGCCCAGCCGGCCGATCATCGCGCTGTGCAAAGGCGCAATGCCGATCTCGCCGTCAAAGAGCGGCAAAGCCACGAATTCGGCCGATTCTTCCAGCACCGTCGCTTCGGGCGTGACCACGATGAGCGAAAGATGGCGGCGGTCGGTGGGGGTGGAGTCCATGGGAAGAGGGTTCAGGATAGAGGGTTCAGCATAGGCCGGAGGTCAGAGGCCAGAGGTCAGGGAAAATCGGGATTGGGGACTAGGGGCAAAGTAGCCCCGGCACTCCGTGACGGGGATTGTGGTCGCCAAAGGCGACCGTCTCTCCGCCACGGAGTGTCGGAGCTACCGTGGATTGGTCATCGTACATTCCACACTCCGCATTTCACACGCTGCATTTGCAACGCCGGGGCATCGCCAAGGCTCTGCCCGCCGCCACGGGACCAATCGAAAATCCAAAATCTAAAATCCAAAATCACTTTTTCGCCGCCATCTTCTTGGCCTGCTCCTCGGCCTGCTCGATCGGGCCGACGTACATAAAAGCATTCTCGGGCAAGTGGTCCCACTTGCCGTCGGCAATCTCCTCGAAACTGCGGATCGTGTCGTCGAGCTTGGTGATCTCGCCCGGCTTGCCGGTGAAAACTTCGGCCACCAAGAACGGCTGCGAGAGAAACCGCTCCATGCGGCGGGCACGGTGTACCACCAGCTTGTCCTGCTCGCTCAGCTCGTCGATGCCCAAAATGGCGATGATGTCTTGCAGCTCGCGGTAACGCTGCAAGGTGCGCTGCACGCGACGGGCCACCGCGTAGTGCCGCTCGCCCACGTACTGCGGATCGAGAATACGGCTGGACGAAGCCAACGGATCGACCGCCGGATAGATGCCCTTCTCG
>DATFDL010000262.1:0-8765 GCA_035252155.1 Pirellulales bacterium
CAGCCGCCCGTCGTGATGACGAGCTCGTCGAACCGGGGCACGACGCCGGTTGTCCGGCCCGTATCGCATCGCCGAGAAGTAGTTCTTGCTAACACCATCACTCAAAGCCCGTCATCGGCGCTGATGGCACCAAGCCGCGCGCCCATGCCGCCGTCAACCGCGGAAGTCGTGCCGACGCCGGCTCCGGTAGCGCCCATCCCGCCGAGGAGCCTGCCGATCGACCTGCCGACAGCATTGCGCCTGGCCAACGCCGACAATTTGCAGGTGGCCGTGGCCCGCGAGCAGGTCCGCCAGGCGCTGACCCGTGTCGCGGCGGCCAACGTGCTTTGGCTGCCCACCATTCGCGGCGGCGCCAATTATAACCGGCACGACGGCTCGATTCAGAACATCAACGGCACCCAGCTCAATACCAGCCGCAGCGCCGTTTATGCCGGCTTGGGAGGCGGCGTGTTCGGCGCGGGCGTGCCGTTGCTGCCCGGCGTTTATGCCAACTTCAACCTGGCGGATGCGCTGTTTCAGCCGCTGGCCGCCCGGCAATTCACGCAATCGCAGCGCCGCGCGGCCGCCGCCGTGACGAACGACACTCTGCTGAACGTCGCTCAGATTTACCTGGAGTTGCTGCGCGCCCATCAAGATTACGAGATCGCCCGAGAAATCGCCGAACAGACAGAACGGTTGGCACAGATCACGGCCGACTACGCTCTCACGGGCGAGGGTCTGCAATCGGACGCCGATCGGCTGCACGTCGAGCTAACGATCCGCAAGAACGACGTCTTGCGGGCCGACGAAGCCCGACAAGTGGCCGCTACCCGGCTGGCGCAACTGCTGCACCTCGATCCGACACTTGACTTGCGGCCGGTGGAACCGGTGGCGGCGCCCATCGAGCTGGTGCCCGAGACGGCGGACGTTCGCGAGCTGGTCATCCGGGGGCTATCGGCCCGGCCCGAACTATCGGAAAGTCGCTGGCTGGTTGCTGAGGCGGTATCGCGGCTGCAGCGCGAGCGGTGGGCGCCGTTGGTGCCCAGCGTGCTGTTGGGCACCAGCTATGGAGCGATGGGGGCGGGCGTTTCGCCCAGCATGGCGCCAGCCGTGGGCCGCCTCGACTTCGACGCCATCGCCTATTGGGAAATGCACGGTCTGGGACTCGGCGATCGCGCCGCGCGGCAAAGCGCCTCATCGGTAGTGCGCCAGGCGCGACTACGCCAGATTGCGGCGATGGATCTGGTGGCCCGCGAAATCACCGAAGCTTACGCCCAATCGCGGGCTCGACGCCGGCAGATTGAGATTGCCCGAGAGGGAGTGGAAGCCGCACTTCAGTCATATGAGCGCAATCTGACCCGCATCCAGGAGGCCAAGGGCTTGCCTATTGAGGTGCTCCAGTCGGTGCAGGCGCTCGCCATTGCCCGACGCGAATACTTGCGGACGATTACCGAATACAACCTCGCACAATTCAGCCTGCACCGCGCCCTGGGATGGCCGGTCACCGCACAAAATGTCATCCCCGCACGCAATGCGGTCAGTCAGCCGCATGGTAAACATTAACGATTATGCCGATTTCTCTGAATTTGCCGGCTGCGTGAAGCCGATAAAGGGCGCTACATCCTTGTATGAACGTAGCGTCTATCCATCTTGCCATGCTCGCCGGCCCTTTCCAAAAGCGCAGCCGACGAAGACGGCGCACGGCGATCTTTCTGCACGCCATGGCGGTGCTCGCGATTGCGGCGGCTCAGGCGCACGGCCAGCCGCCGGCGACAAGTCCAATGCCGTCAGGCCGATACGCAGTTCCTACCCGTGTCGATGCGCCGCCCCCAAGCTTCACTTATTTGCCGAGGCCCACCGCGCAACCCGCCACGGTACAAACTGCGCAGCCACCCCGGCTCGCCCCGAACTCCCGCGTACCGCCGCAATCGCCGGGGCAGCCTCGCAATTCTGGGGCAGGCCAGCCGGCGCACCCCGTGCCGGCCGGCAGAGGTCCTGCGGGTAATTCGCCTTTCTTCACTCGCCTTCCGCCCAGTCCGTCGCAACAATTTGCCGAGTTCGTCGATCGCGAGCCGCTCACCAGCAGCCCCAGCGAGACGGCGACGGCCAGTCAGCCCGACGCCGAGTTGGCCTATTGGCAATCGTCGACCAACGAAGGACGCAGCGCGCTGGTGCAGGAACTCGAAAAGCGGGTCAAGCAACTCGAAGACGGTGGTAAAACGACCGACGACAAAGGGAAAAAGGAGCCTCGCTTCGAGCATCAGATTTTTGGCCGCATCCAGGCCGAAGGGGCGACATTCAACCAAGACCCCGCCAACATTAAGCAACTGGGCAATATTCCCAACGGCAACGACTTCCGCCGGGTGCGGGCCGGCATTCAGGGCGCCGGCTATGATATTTTGTTCTACCGGCTCGAAATCGACTTCGTGCAGCCCGACGAAGTCACCGGAAAGCGGCCGCGAATCACCGACGGGTATTTCGAAATCCGCGAGCTGCCGACGCTGGGGACGTTCCGCATCGGCCAATACCGCGAGCCGTACAGTGTCGAGCGTTTGACCAGCGCCAACGACCTGACGTTTATCGAGCGCGGTCTGCCGCAGGCGTTTCATACCTCGCGAGCCTTCGGCGTGATGCTGTACAACAACTCGAACAACGAACAATGGTATTGGTGGACGGGCCTGTTCAACGAGCATGCCACCAACTTCGGCGAGTATTTCGGCGACGCCGCCCGGCTGGCCTACGACAACCGCCTGGTTTGGGTGCCCTGGTACGACGAACCGTCGGGCGGGAGCTATTTGGCCCAGCTCGGCGTGGGCTATAGCCTACGCGATCTGAAGGGGCGGACCGAAAAATTCTCGACCGGCCCCGAAGTCAATCTGCAATACGATGCGGCCTCAATCATCCCGTCGTTCGTCAGCACCGGCACGCTGACCGCGAATCAGACTCAGATCTTTCAGGCTGAGGCCTCGACGGTGCTGGGGCCACTTTCATTTCAGGCGGAGTACTATGGCACGCTGGTCAATCAGGTCCACAACCCGCAGGTGTTCTTTCAAGGCATGTACGTCTACGGCAGCTATCTATTGACCGGCGAGCACCGCGTATATGACCGAAAACAGGGCATCTACACGGCGATCAAGCCGAACAGCAATTTTTTCCGGGTGCGAACCAATCGCGGCATCGCCATGGGGCCGGGCGCCTGGGAAGTGGCCGCCCGCTTTTCATCGATGAATCTTAGCGACCGCAACATTCAAGGCGGCACGCTAAATGACGTGACGCTGGGCCTCAACTGGTACGCGACGTTTCAAATGCGTTTCAGCATCAACTACATTCATGCCTTCCTGAATCGCAACAACCGAGCGAGCAACTGCGATGTGGTGTCAGGATTGGCGCAGGTAGTGTGGTAAGCAGGATTTTGGATTTTCGATTTTCGATTTTCGGCCCCAGGAGCTGGGCAGAGTAGACTGGATCCGGGGCGTTTGTAACGAACGCCGGCCGCCTTCGAGCCGAGAGACTCAAGGCTTTCAATTGTTGGATCGACCTCGGGTCCGAGCCGGGGCATCGCCAAGGCTCTGCCCCAGCCACCCGCATGAGTGGAACCAAATCGAAAATCCAAAATCAAAAATCCAAAATCGGATTACGCCAGCGCCGGCTCGGCGTGCTCTTCGTCGTCGATGTGCGAGTCGTACACGACCAGCGAATAGAGCGAGGGCACGACGAACAGTGTCGTGACCAGGCCGGCCAAAAGCCCGCCGATCACCGCCCGGCCCAGCGGAGCGTTGGCCTCGCTGCCGCGCTGCAAGGCCAGCGCCATCGGCACCAGGGCGAAGAAGGCGGCCAAAGCCGTCATCACTACCGGCCGAACGCGAATCGAGGCCGCCTTGCGAATCGCTTCGGTCGGCGACAAGCCTTCCTGCAAGCGCAGGTTCTGGGCGAAGTCGGTCAAAAGCACCGTGTTCGAGACGACGATGCCCACCATGAAGATCACACCCAGCAGCGACTGCACGTTGAGCGGCGTGCCGGTGATGTAGAGCATGACCACCACGCCGACACCGCCCACGGGCACGGCCGACAAAACCACCAGCGGCGTGATGTACGACTTAAACAGCGCGACCATCAAGAAGTAAATCAAAAGCACGGCCAGAATCAGCCCGAAACCCAAATTGCGGAACGTGTCCTGCATGCGGGAGTACTCGCCGCTAAGCACGATGCGAGCGCCCTTGATGGGTTCCTTTTTGCCGAGCTTGGCGGGATCGTAGGGAGTCCAGGTGTCGCGTTGATCGGCTCGAGGATCGCCGAACCGCTCGACCACTTTGTAGACATCGTCCGAGACGTGCCCCAGGTCGCGGCCCGCCACACCCATCACCAGGTCGATGGACGGCGCCAGATTATTGTGGACCACTTCGGCGGGCACTTCACCCGGTTCCAGGCTAATGAGGTTTTCCAAAGGAACCGGCGAAGCCTGGTTCGGCCCCGTGATCGGGATGTTTTTCAGCGTCTCGACCGACTGGATTTCGCCTTCGGGGTATTGCACGCCGACGAAGTATTGATTGTGGCTGATCGGATCGATCCAGAAGTTCTTCTTGTTGAATTGAATGCTGGAGTTGAAGGCGGCGACGACGTTGCGCATCACGTCGCTCTGCGTCAGCCCTAGATCGGCAGCCTTCGCCCGATCGACCTTGACGATGTACTCGGGATAATTCAGCCGCTGCACGATCCGGATGTCCACCACCCCGTTGATTGGCAGCACTTCGCTTTCGATTTTTTCGGCCACTTCCAGGGCCTTGTGCAGGTCTTTGGCCTCAACGCGAATATTGATTGGCGTCGATTTGCCTTCGTTCATGGCGCCGCGGATCAGGCCACCGGCATCGAAGGCAATTTCCAGATCTTGAAAATTCGGCGATGTTTGCGGATCCTGAGTCAGCCCATAACGCAACCGCTCGACGTATTCCTGCGCCGAATGTTTACGGTGGTGCGTCAATTGAATCTTCATTACGGCGTCCATCGGTCCCGAATTGGGCGTATAGGCAGCCGACCAGTCGGGCGTGACGCCGATTTCGCTGATGATCGTATCGAGGCTGCTCTCGTGCTCGGCGGCCGGTGCTGCGTGCTCGCCACCCTTCTTGCCGACGTGGTGAGCGGCCACTCCTGGCGCGGCGCCTTCTTCGTCGTACTTCTTGATCGTCTCGCGGATAAACGCCTCGACCGCCGCGATCCGCTTTTCGGTCACTTCAATGCGCGTGCCGCTCTTGGCGCGAACGCTCATTTCAAAGGCGCCGGAGTCGACCTCTGGGAAGAACTCGCGTTTCAGTTGGCTGCCGAGTCCAACCACGACCACGACCAGCGTGACCACGGCCACGCCGACGACCAACAGCCGGTGGTCGAGCGCTTTATTCAATTGTCGCACATACCAGCGGATGCCCGCTTCGATCATGCCTTCCCAACCGGCCCACAGCCGGCCCAGTGGCCCGCGCGGCGGTGCCTGCCCGTGGCCATGCGCATCGGCGGCGCCGTGGCCATGCTGGACCGCGTGCGCCCGCAACCATCCCGCGCAACGTGACGGCACGAACGACCGCGACAGGATGTACGCCGAAATCATCGCGAACGCCACCCCAAAGGCCATCGGCTTGAACAAGAATTGCCCCATGCCCGGCATCATCGCCAACGGCGAAAGCACCAGCAGCGTGCAGATGCTGGCGACCAGCTCGGGCATGGCGACTTCGCTGGCGCCGAGGAAAGCCGCCTCTTTGGGGCTGGCGCCCAGGCCCAGGTGCCGATGCGTGTTCTCCAAACAGATAATGGCGCTATCGACCAACGGCCCGATCGCCAGAGACAACCCGGCGAGCGTCATGACATTGACCGTGTTGCCGGTGTAATACAGCAAGATCATCGCCGCGAATACCGAAATGGGGATCGTCATCACGGCAATCAACGTCATTTTCCATTCGCCCAAGAAGACCAGGATGACCAGCGAACACAGGATCGCGCCCAGCACGCCTTCTTCGAGCAAGCTCAAGATCGAATGCTTGACATAGACCGACTGGTCCATGACCAGCTTCAGTGCAATATTCGACCGACTGAGGCGAGCTTCCATGTTGGGCAACGCCTTGGCCAGATTGTTCACCACGGTGAGCGTACTGCTGCCGAGTTGGCGATAGACCGGAATGTAGACCTGCTTTTGGCCGTTGACGCGCACAATGTTCGTTTGAATAAAGGCGGCGTCGGTGGGCGTAGCCACGTCGCGCAGGTACGACGTAGCGTGCCCCTGCACGGTGCGCAGCGGGATGTCGCCCATCCGCTCGACCAGGTCGTACATCGAGTTGCTGTCGATGGCCCAGTCGGTATTGCCGAACTTGGCGTCGCCCGTGGGCAAAAAGATGTTGTAGCTGTCCAAGGCGTTCATGACATCGACGGGCGAGAGATTGCGGGCTTGCAACGCCTGCCGATTGAGATAGGCCAGCACCGCGCGGATCTTGCCGCCATAGACCACCGGCGCCACCGCACCCGGCTGGGCCATGATGAAGTTGCGCACTTCATAGCGGCCCACGTCGTACATGATGGCTTCGGGCTCTTTGCCGCCGCTGTCGAGCGCAATCAGGCAGGCAGGCACCGTGCTGGTGGGATCGAACGGCAGAATCACCGGCGGCAATGTTCCGGGCGGCAGGTTCGGAATAGCCGCCGAGGCCAGCGAATTAACCTGCGTCAATGCGCCGTTGGGGTCGATGTCTTCGCGGTAGTAATTGCGGATGATGCTGGCGCCGACGATCGACCGCGACTCTTGCCGTTGTGTGCCCGCCGCCTGGCCGGTCCACCGCTCCATGCGGTTGGTAATGTCTTTTTCGACGTTCGTGGCCGGCATGCCGCCG
Source organism: Pirellulales bacterium (assembly GCA_035252155.1). Lineage (GTDB taxonomy): Bacteria > Planctomycetota > Planctomycetia > Pirellulales > JAICIG01 > JAICLL01. Next base: position 6,843 of record DATFDL010000262.1, read on the forward strand.
TAGAACGTGAGCACCTGCACTGCCGGGCTTTTGAAGACCGGCAGAATGTCTACCGGAATCTGGATGGTGCAAATGATGCCGAGCACCAGGATGGTAAGAACCGACACGGTGACGGCGTAGGGGTTCTTGAGCGACGCGCGAATCAGACCGTTCATGGTCTTCGACTCCGCAAATAGAGAGGGTTGGTTCTGAGGGAACGGGTGTAGGGTGGGCCGAGCGACGCGAGTCCCACCGTTGGCCGCAATCGCGACGTTGGCTCGTATTTCCGCCGGACGGTGGGACTCGCAAGCTCGTCCCACACTTCGGCTGACTTCATCCGAAGTCAGTTCGGAACCGCCAATGACCCAGAATTCTCACGAATTCTGCTACCGGATTCTGACGAATTCGGTTATGTGGGTCTACGCCTATTTCTTGCCGTTGCTGGCGATAGCCACCGGCACGCCCTCGGCCAGGGCGGTCTTATTGCCGGTCACCACCTCGTCGTCGGCCTTCAAGCCCGAGAGGATTTCGGCCCAAATGCCGTTGTCGGTGCCAACCTGCACGTGCTGCCGTTGAGCCTTGCCGCCGCGCACCACCCACAGATACCGCTGCGCCCGCGGGCTGGCGCCTTCGCTGGCGTGTTCGCCGTTGGCATCCACGTGGACCGCCGACGAGGGCACCGACAGATTTTTCGACGCTTTTTCCAGCACGATGGTCACCTTGCCATACATGCCGTCGCGGAGGATGCCGCGTTTGTTTTCCAGGTCAACTTCAGTCCGCATGGTGCGGGTCTGTGGATCTTCTGAATCGGCCAGCCGAGAGACCTTGCCGTCGAACTTCTCGCCCGGCAAGGCGTCGATCTCGACCGTGGCCACATCGCCTGGGTTGGTGTGAGGAACTTCCAAGTCGGGCACCTGCAAAACCACCCGCATCTTATCGGTTTCGTCGACCACCAGCAGCGGGGTGCTCGCCCCTTGATCGCGGGCGTTGATAAAATCGCCCTCAAAAAAGTTGCGGGCGGTGATGACGCCCGTGTAGGGCGAGGTGATTTTGGTGTAGCTAAGCATCACCTTGGTTTTTTCGCGGGTCGCCTTTGCGACTTCGACCTTGGCCTGGGCGTCGATCAGGTCGGCATTCGCTTGATCGATCTTGGCCTTGGCCGCCGAGGCTTGGGCTTCGGCACTCACCACCGACGCATTGGCGGACGAGAGTGCGGCCTTGGACGCGTGGTATTGCTCTTCTTTTTCGTCGGCCACAGCTTGTTCGACGCTTCGCTCCTTAACAAGTTGCTTGATGCGCTCATAAACTTTCGAGCGGTAGTGCAGCATCGACTCGGCATCCTCGACGTCGGCCTTGCGCTCGCCGATCAACGCCATCGCCGCGTTATAATCGGCCTTGGCGCTCTCGATCGCGGCCTCCATCTGCACCACGTGTGCCTCGGCCTGTTGCACCGCCGCTTCGTCACGCTCGACTTCCTTTTCAATTTCAGGCATGTCGATCACCGCCAGCACGTCGCCCTTTTCCACGTGATCGCCGATGTCGACGTTCTGTTCCTTGAGGTATCCGGAGACCTTGGAGTAAAGCTTGGCCGAGCGGAACGAATGCACCGAGCCGGGCTGAGTGGTGGTCCGCTCGATGCCCCCTTTTCGCGGCTTGACCACCTCAACCCGCACGTGCCCGTTGGATCGTTCCGACTCGCGAGAGTCTGCCGAGCGAGAATCGTCGGCGGCGCTGGCCTGCCCGCTCGATTGCCCATTTTGAACCGCAACATAAGCGCCTGCCGAGACGCCCACGACGGCCACAAGCGCCGCCAACAGCCATTGTTTTTTCACGAAACGCCTCCTGGGTGGGCCGGACAAAGACGAGCCGGATTGGTTCTGGGCTATGTCTGCCGGTGTGTGCGAACTTACATTTGTATTGCCAACGGGAAAAACGGTCAAGTCA
>DATFDL010000263.1:0-12700 GCA_035252155.1 Pirellulales bacterium
AGCTCTCCCGCTACCCGAAGAAGAAGCGAGGCCCGAAGAAGCCACAACCTCGAAAAAAAAGCGGCGCACGCAACCATCACATTGCTACCTCTCGGATTCTTGCTGCATCGCGAACTAAAATAACATGTTGAAAGGGGTGGCAGTGCCCACCCTACACGTGAAGGAGCTCAAAATGAAACATGCGGTCGTGATCGACGGAGTCCGCACGGCCATCGGGCGGGCACATAAAGAAAAAGGCGTCTTCCGCGACGTCCGCAGCGACGACCTGGCCGTGGCCGTAGTCGAGGCCCTGGTCGAACGCACCGGAATCGACCCGGCGGAAATCGAAGACCTGGTGCTCGGCAACACCCAGCAGCAGGGCGAACAGGGTTTTGATGTCGCCCGACACGTGGTGCTGATGGCGAAGCTGCCGGTGGCCACCGGCGGCGCGACGATCAACCGGCTCTGCGGCTCGAGCCTGCAAGCTCTCAATCAGGCCACGCATGCCATCATGGCCGGCTTCGAAGATGTGCAGATTGTCGGCGGCCTGGAGCACATGCACCATATTCCGATGGATCAAGACATCGACGTGAACCCCAAGCTCTTTCATCGCACGTCGAAGGGAGCCTTGCACATGGGCATTACAGCCGAGTTTCTGGCTCAGACGCAAGGCATCTCGCGCGAAGAGCAAGACGCCTTTGCCATGCGCAGCCACCTGCGTGCCGCCGCCGCTACGCAAAAAGGCGAGTTTAAGCGCGAGATCGTGCCTGTCTGGGGACGCAATGAGGCCGGCGAGCGGACGCTTGTCGAGGTCGACCAGTGCATCCGCCCTGATTGCAGCATGGAAGGGTTGGCCGCGCTAAAGCCGGCGTTCATGCCCGGCATGGGCACCGTGACGGCGGGCAACAGCTCGCCGCTGAACGACGGCGCCGCGGCGTTGCTCGTCATGTCGGACGAAAAAGCAAAGTCGCTGGGCCTCAAGCCGCTGGTGCGGGTATTAGCCACGGCGGTGGTGGGCGTCGATCCTTCGGTGATGGGCACCGGCCCCGTGCCCGCCACGCAAAAAGCTCTGAAGCGGGCGGGTTTGCAAGTCAGCGACATCGACGTGATCGAGCTCAACGAAGCCTTTGCCTCGCAATCGATCACCTGCATGCGCATGTTGGGCTTGGACGAAGAGAAGGTAAATGTGCGCGGCGGGGCAATCGCCATCGGGCATCCGCTGGGGGCCAGCGGCGCGCGGATCGCCACCACACTCATTCACAACATGATCGACCGCGACGCCACGCTCGGCCTGGCCACCATGTGCATCGGCGTTGGGCAGGGCATCGCCACCGTGTTTGAGAGAATTTGAATTTAAGGTCCCGCGATTGATGCGGCGGTGGCTGGGGCAGAGCCTTGGCGATGCCCCGGCGCGTTAAACATCTCATGTCCTCGGGAACGTAGTCAGCCATGCATTACAAACTACCCCTGGTTCTAGAGCCGCAGCCCGAAGGAGGATACACGGTTACGTCACCATTATTACCTGGTCTCGTGACCGAAGGCGACAGCATCGAGGATGCTCTCGATAATGTCCGCGATGCCTTCGCCGCAATCCTGGAGGCGTACCAGGAAACGGGCAAGTCGCTGCCGCCGAATCTTATCGTCTCGGATCCATCAGGGCCTGTTTGGACTGAGACGGTTGTCGCGATCCCATGAAGTATCGCGAGGTTGCAAAAAAACTGGGCTCACTTGGATGTCGCGAGTTGCCTCGAAGTGGCGGGGGCTTACACCGGAAATGGTTCAATCGCGCGGCAGTGCGAGATCTGGGCATAACTTGGGACGCCTTCAAGAGCGCCTAGCAGCTTGCCAACCGCCACGGTTTGCGGCAGGCTATAGGCCGCTGTTGAATCGCTGGGAGCGCGCCGCTTATGTCTGCCGATTGGTCCGATGCCACGATCGTTCGACTGTTTGCCGAACGCGCGGCGCGCGACGCGCTGCGCCCGGCCCTCCGCTTTCGGCGGGGCGGCGAGTGGCAAACGCTGCGTTGGTCGGAGGTGGCCGACGACGCGCGGCAGATGGCAGCCGTGCTGGCGGCGCAGGGTGTATCTGCAGGAGATCGCGTGGTGCAGTTCTCGCCCAACCGCTACGAGTGGATTATGGCCGATCTGGCCATTCAACTCGCCCGCGCTGTCCATGTTCCCATCCACGCCTCGCTCGCCGCGCCGCAAGTCTTCGAGCAGATCGCCGACAGCGCGGCGCGCATCGTGCTCTTGGCTGGTTCCGATCAGGCAGGCAGCTTGCTCGCCCATTATCACGCGCACGCCGACCAATGGCCGCCGGATGTGAAGTTCATCTCCTATGAACCGTGTCCGCCGACCGCCGGCATCGAGATCGCGTGCTTGCGCGATCTGCTGCTGCACGCCGACGAAGCCGCGGCCGAACGGCTGATGCGCGAGGCGCAAGATTGCGTCGTCCCCGATGATCTGGCGACCATTCTCTACACGTCGGGTACCACGGGCGAGCCGAAGGGCGTCATGCTCAGCCAACGCAATCTCGCGTCGAATGCGCTGGGCACACTGGCCGCCTTCGGCAAGCAGACCGACGATTTGCGATTGGCCTGGCTGCCGATGAGCCATATCTTTGCCCGAACGTGCGATGTCTACACTTGGCTGGCCGGCGGCGGCGAGCTGGCCCTGGCGGAGAGTCCCGAAGCGGCGATCGGCAACGCCAGCGAGCTGCATCCCACGCTGATCAATGGCGTACCGTACTTCTTTGAAAAGGTGCAGCGATACCTGGTCGATCAGGGACTGGCCGATCAGCCCGGCGTGCTGGCCGCGGCGTTTGGGGGGCGGTTGCGGGCTGCTTGTTCCGGCGGGGCGCCGCTGCCCGACCACGTGGCGAGATTCTACAATGAGCGGGGCGTCTTTTTGGGCCAGGGCTACGGGCTGACCGAAAGTTCCCCCGTCATCAGTGCGGCCACGCCGTCGGCGATGAAGATCGGCACAGCCGGCCGGCCGATTCCAGGCGTCGAAGTGAAGATCGCCGCTGACGGCGAGATTCTCACCCGCGGCCCGCACGTGATGATGGGCTACTGGCACAAGCCGCAAGCGACCGCCGAGGTTCTGCGCGACGGCTGGCTGGCCACTGGTGATTTGGGCGAGCTGGACTCCGACAGCTATTTGAAAATCACCGGCCGCAAGAAAGAGTTAATCGTTACTTCGGCAGGCAAGAACATCGCCCCCGCTCATCTGGAGTCGCTGCTCAAGAGCGACCCGCTGATCGAGCAAGCCGTGGTGATCGGCGACCGCCGCAGTTACCTGGTGGCCCTAATCGTGCCGAACCGCGAGGCGCTGGCCACTCACTGGCGCGAGCGCGGCGGCGAGCCGCCTCCGACCGAGGCGATGCTAGCTGACCCCGATGTCTTGGCGCTGTATACCGAGCGCATCAATCAACGACTGAGCGGCGTGTCTTATTACGAGCAGGTGCGAAAGTTTGCCTTGCTCGACCGGCCGTTATCGCCCGAGCGCGGCGAAATGACCCTGACGCTGAAACTTCGCCGCGAAGTGATTCAAAAAAATTTCGCCGACGTGATTGAACGATTGTACCAATCGGCGGCGCCTAGCTGCTAGCGCGCTTCTCGCGGGCCTCGGCCAACGACAGGTTCGCCACGCCGGTGGTTTCGTCGTCGTCGTTGTCCCACAAATCCGCCAGGCTGCGATGGATGCGGCGGTCGGCCGTCTTCAGGTAATAACGTCCCGTGCGCAGTTGGGCGGCTCGCTGTTTCTCGTCCAGGCTCGGCTCGCGCATCAAACGGTCGAGCCGCGACAGCACGCAGCTCGATACATAGAGCTCGATCACCGCGTCGGCGACCCGGCCCAACTGATATTGCCGCTCCATGATCGACTCTTGATACCGCCGTAGCAGCCGCTCGACATTCGACCCGAACGTGCCGACCGCGCGGCCCAAGTCGGCCGCCTCGGCGGCAAGTTTCTCGCTGCGCACTTCGACAGTCGGCGGACTGAACATCGAACCGATCCGCCGCGAGGCGAAGCCGCCCAGTTTGCCGAGGTTGGCAAAAGGATTCAAGATGGCGTCGAGCATGCCTTTCAGCTCAAGGCCCACGTCGCGCATGCCCACCAGCGCCACAAAGGCCCGCAACACGTCGTTGGCCCCTTCACCGATCATGTTGATCCGGGCGTCGCGCATCATTCGCTCATACGGCTCATCGGTAAAGTACGCCTTGCCGCCGAAGATTTGGATGGTGTCGTTCACGATCCGCCACAGCACGTCGGTGGCGAAGACCTTGAGCATGGCGGTTTCGAGCATGTAGTCGTCGGCGCCGGAGTCGATCAGGGCGGCGGTCTGGTAGGTGGCGGCCTCCATGGCGAACGCGCCGGCGCGCATGTACGCCAGTTTCTCTTTGACCAGCTCGAATGTACCCAGTGCTTCGCCGAACTGCACGCGCGTCGTGGCGTGCTGGGACGCCCGGGCAAGGCAATGCTTGGCCGCCCCCGTACAGCTCGCCCCGAAGGTAGTGCGGCCGAAATCAAGCACCGTCAGCGCCACCCGCAGCCCCTTGCCGAGCTGCCCGAGCACGTTCTCTCGCGGCACGAACATCTCTTTAAACGCCAGCCGCGACGTGGCCGTGCCGCGCACGCCGCACTTGGGCATCCGTGCCTCGACCACCTCAAAGCCCGGCATGTCGGGCGTGACGATAAAGGCAGTAATCCGCGTCTCGCCGCTGTGCGGCACGGGCGTGCGGGCCATCACCGTCAGTACCTTTGCCAGCGAGCCGTTGGTGATCCAGCGTTTCTCGCCGTTCAGGCGGTAGCCGTTGCCGTCGGCCGTGGGCGTGGCGGTGGTTTGCACGTTGGCGGCATCGCTGCCGGCCTCCGGTTCGGTGAGGGCGAAGGCGCTCAGCCACTCGCCGCTGGCCAGCTTGGGCAGCCAGCGTTCTTGCTGCGCGGCCGTGCCAAAGAGCACCAAGGCCCGTGGCCCGATCGAATGGTGCGCGTTGACGAATAGCGCTGTGCTGGCGCAATGCCCGCCGAGCACCTCCAGCAGGCGGCAATACGACGTCTGCGTCATCTCCAACCCGCCGCACCGCCGCGGCAGACAAGCCCCTAGCACGCCGAGCCGCCCCAAGCCTTCGACGACATGGTCGGGGATTCTTTGGTCGCGGTCGATCGCCACCGGGTCGATCTGCTCGACGCAGAACCGCCGCAACTGCTCGACGAGCGCATTCGTCGCCCGATCGGCAGCAAGACCAGGATAAGCGAGCAGCTTGCGGTTGAGATAGCGGCCGAAGTACAAACCCTTGGCAAAACCGATGCGTTCGGCGCCGTCGCCGAGCAATTCTTCGGCTTGCTTGATTTGCTTTTCACGATTGGTGGCCATTCGTCACTCAGCCTCGACGAGTTCGATCTTGAGCTTTCCTAGCACCTGGACGACGGGCAGGAAGCTAACCAGCCCGGTGGCGTCGCGCAGATCGGAATCGGCCAACTTGAGATGATCGGCGCCGACGCGCCCCTCGCCGAGCGTGGCATCAAACGGCACCCACCGGCCTTCGATATAAAACTCGTTCCACATGTGATAAGCAAAGCCTCCTTCCGAGGGAGCGTAGACCAGCCCGATGGCTGCCCGGGCCGGAATCTCGGCGGCGCGGGCCAGGGCCGCCAACAGTACCGCGTGCTCGCTGCAATCGCCCGACATCTGCTTGGCTACCTCGGCAGCCGAGGCGAACGTGGTCGCAAAATTCTTTTCGCGGATGTTGTCGTGCACGTAGCGCTCCAGGGCCAGGGCCTTCGAAAGCGGACTCTTTTTAGCACCGGCCGCCTCGCGCGACATGGCGACGATGGCCGCGTCGTCGCTTTGAATCAAGCTGTTCGGCTCACGATCGCCGTCGGTCGGCGGCGTGGCGGGCTCGATGTCGGCCGGCGGGGACTGCGGATCGAGCGACGTAACCACCAACTCGGCGGTATGCGGCCCGGTGGCCCGTAGTTGCTGCGTGGCGCCAGCCGGGAAGACCGCCGCCGGATCGCTCTCCCTCAGTTCCACGCGGTAGATCGCCCGCCGCGTCTGCCGGGCCGACTCGAACGGCTGGTCGAGCGGAACCACCGAAGAGAGGCCCAAATCGAACGGTGCCTGCGGACCGGCATCGGTCGCTTCGGCTTGAGTGGCGCGGTAAAAGACCAACCCCACGGACGGCATCTCTGACTTGAGCACATCGCCGGAACGATCGACCCAGAAGATGCCCGCCATCGGTTGCTCGCTGCCTTGGATGTGCGTCTGGCTCTCGATCCGCAACAGATCGTGGGCGCCCGACCGTAGCTCGGTCGATTCATAGTCGACCGCGGCCAACTCGTCGGTGCAGAGGGTGTTAAAGCCCGGCTGCAAGTAGCGCAGCGTGCGCGTCTCGCCGGGCTGCATCGGCTTCCGCCGCAAACTATGTTCGACGGCGAAAAACCCCCCAGCGTCGTCGGGCCACTCGATCGTCTGCGTCGTCTTCTTCCCGGCCGACTTGGTTTCGATCGTTAGTACGCCGTTGTCGACCTTGCCGGTCGAATCGGCCGGCGACCATTGGCTGGTGAACGACAACAGCTTGCCATCGAGCGTTTCGAGCGTGCTGTATCGGTTGATGGTTTCGGATGGCTCGCCGTAGCGTTGGATCGACATCTGTAGTTCGACTTCGGTAAGGAGCACCCGTTGGCCGTCTCGGTCTTCTTTGCGCAGGGTCTGATGGTCGTAGCCGACGCGATTGCCGCCCATTTCAATGATGTGCCACGTCTCTCCATCGGCCGGATATGCCGATTGGTCGCCGCCGTCGCTCGCGGCGGCCGGCTCGGCATTCGACTGGGCGGCCGATTTTTTATTTTGCGAGGCGCGATCGCTCGACGCATTACAGCCCGTTGCGAAGATAACTGCAAGCAGCAACCAGCGGGCGGCTTCGCGTTGCAAGCTGTGAAGACGCATTCTTCTGTTCCTTTACGCGAGTCTTGATCAATCGGATTTGAATATACCGTTCCGCGAAAGGCAGCACGAGTGGATAACGACGCGGAGCTTCTAACAGTCCCAGTGCGCAGGTACATGTCAGCGCCGCGCCCGCGCGGGGAGATCGGCCGTCGATAGCGGCAATCCGGGCGTCAGGCGGGCCAGCCGAGCGCTGAAGGCCTCGGCGGCCGGCGCCAGCAAATGATGCGAGTCGACAAACTGCTCGTCGCCCATCCAATCGTGGGCATCGATTACCGGCGCTGAAAAACGTCGGCCCAAGCCTTCGATATACTCCACCACCCGCGGCCACACGCCCGGAGGATACCAACTCTGAAACGTCGGCCCCTCGGGCATGATCACCAGGGCGGCGGCGATTCGCTCGCGTCGGCAAATTTCGAGCAGCTCTTCCAGCGCGGTGCAAGCCGGACCGCCCAACTGGTAGTCGGCCAACAAGTCGCCGTATTCCCGCTTCGCCTGGCCCAGGGCCGACGCCCAGCGCTCAGGCGCGATCGCTGTCCGCTCGAGCCGGTTCCAGCCGCCGGCATCGAACGCCGCGAAGAGATGCCCGCAACCCTCGGCCGGCAGCAGCGTCGGCCATGCCACTCGCTGCAAGGCAAACCGGTGCGAGTAGGCCGGAGCGCACCAGGCCACCCACCACGAGCGACCTAGCTGGGCCGGCAGGCCCAGCATCCCCAAATAGCGCTCGATGACTGGCAGCTCGTGCCGCCACAACCGCTCGGGCGGAAATTGGCTGAAGTCGAACGCCGCCGGATGGCGCGTCAACATCGGAGGGAAGATTTCGACCAGCAGCACGTCGGGCTTGACGCCGTCGGCCAGCAGCCGCCGGAAATTGACGAGTTGCGTCAATGGCCTCGCGCCGGGCACGCCAAAATTGTAAGCCACCACGGGACGCTGCCGTGACTGCGCGGAGGCTTCGACTTGCCGCGCGTCGAAGCCATGGACGGTGCGCGAGCTGCCCAGCATCACCACCAGCGGCTGGCCGGGGCCGGCCTCCGCCACTCGCCGCCGCAACTGGTGCAACTTATCGCCATACAGCGGATCGCGAAGCTGCGGCAGCCAAAGCTCGATGGCGATCGCCAGCGACAATTGCATGGTCGCGAAGCCCAACAGGCCCCAGCCAAGCGATCGTCTGGCTCTTTGGCGGAGTACGGAGGTCATTTGTAGAACGGAATTCATTCCGTTCACCATGGTTATTCGCGTGGAACGGAATGAATTCCGTTCTACGACGCGGATAGTACCGTCGCCCCGGCATCGCCTAAAGACCAGGATGGCGGCATTGCCCAGTCTGCCCAGCCGGCGCAGTCGGGCCAGACAAACGCTTTTCGATTGAACAACTTCTTGCCGCCCGGACGATTTAGCGCTAAGGAGCGGACGAAAAATAACTTCGACCTACAGATCCCTCTCCCTCCGGGAGAGGTTAGGCGAGGGCCAAAAGAATTGCCGAAGTTATTTTTCTTCCGCTCCTAAGGGGGCGATTCCGCGATCAGGGTGGCACCGAATCATGACGTATCGTCTGTCGGCTTTTTGTCTGGCATGGGCCGTCGCGGCGCAGGCCGCGGTGGTCCGGGCTGAATCGTATACGCTGGCCTCCCGGGCCACGCCCGGTGAGGCCGTTCGCGTCGAAGTGCAACTCGAGGTGGGCGGCGACCTGAAGCTGGCCGAAGAAGGCAAAGTTCGCGCGCTGAAAATGAGCGTGTCGGGCAAGCTGGTCTACGATGAAAAGCTGCTTTCGGGCAAAGGGGCGCCCGACGCTTCCGATGCCAAAGGGGCCGACCCGCGGCGGTCTGCGCGCCGATACAAGACCGCCGAAGCCGTCATCAAGATCGATCAAGGCGGCGTCGAGCCGAAGCTGCGCGCCGATCGCGGTTTGATCTTAGCCGAGGCGGGCGGCGGTCGCGCAGCACTGCTCAGCCTCTCCGGCCCCTTGACGCGCGAAGAGCTCGATCTGATCGACGTGCCGGGCAACAGTCTGGTCTTGGACGATCTCTTGCCCAATCGGGCGGTCGAAATCGGCGATCGCTGGCAACACAGCGACGATCTGATGGCCGCCCTGCTGGGGCTCGACGCCGTGGGCCAGAGCAACGTCGTCAGCGAGTTGAAAGAAGTGACCGACTCGCGGGCCAAGATCGAATTCGCCGGCCGGGTGTTCGGCGCCGTCGGCGGAGTGGCCACCGAGATCGAAGTCAAAGGCAAATATCGCTACGACTTCAACCAGCACCGCGTGACCGGCCTGGGCTTGCTCGTCAAGGAACAGCGGTCGATCGGCCACGTGACCACCGGCCTCGACGTGGTCGCCAAGCTGCAGCTTGCTTTGGCCCCCACGCGAGGCGATGAAGAATTGAACGAACTGACGCTCGACCAGATCCCGCTCGACGCTCGGCAAGAGATGCTGCTGCTGGAGTGCGAATCGCCCACCAAGAAGTTCAGCATTTTGCACGATCGCGACTGGCACTTGATGAGCGACGCTGGCGACCTACTGGCCTTGCGGTACGTCGACCGGGGCGAGCTGGTCGCGCAGTGCAATGTGTCGGCGCTGCCCGACGTCGAGCCGAGCCATGAGCCGCCGCTGGCCAAGTTTCAGAGCGATTTAGAAAAATCGTTGGGCGAGAACTTTGGCCGCTTCATCGAAGCCAGCGAGTCGGGCGATTCGGCCGGCCATTACATCTATCGCGTGGTGGTCGAGGGGCGCGTCTCCGACCTGCCGATCGAGTGGCATTATTACCTTGTGGGCGATCGCCAGGGTCGCGCGGCGGTGTTTGCCTTTACGGTCGAGCAGGAGCTCGCCCCGCGTCTGGCCGTCCACGATCGTGCCTTGATTTCGACGTTGCTGTTCGCCGATCGACCGCGCGACGCATCGCCGACGCCCGCTGTGCGCGGCAAACGCCCCGCCGCGGCCTCTCGCGGCAAGCGGCAGGCAGCGGGTTCTCGCGGCACCAAGCGGCGATAAGCCTCCGCGTAAAATCACCACCGGGGGTGCCACACGGCATCGCCGGGGTGCCACGGCATCCGCCGCGGCGCGGTTGACATCAGCCCGAAGTGGGACGTCCATCGCCGCGGCGGACGCCGTGCTAAGTTGGGTTTCAAATGAAGCCTAAGAGCGGATCTGCACGGCGTCCGTCGCTGCGACTCGCGCTAACGGTTAATGCGACGTCGGTTGCGCTGCGACGGATGCCGTGGCACCCGGCCAAGTCATTACACCATGCGCAGGCGCGTGAACTCGCGGACGCGATCGGCGATAGCAGGCTCGACCGGCAGCCGCTCCATGCTGCTGGCTCCATAAAAGCCGACGATGCCTTCGGTGTGATCGAGAATGTATTGGGCGTCGGCCGGTTCGGCGATCGGTCCGCCGTGGCAGAGCACCAGAATATCTCTGTTCACGCGCCGGGCGGCGTCGTGCATGGCCTGCACCCGCCGCGCCGATTCGTCGAGCGACAACGCGGTGCCTGCCCCGATCGTTCCCTTGGTGGTCAGACCCATGTGTGGAATCAGGATGTCGGCGCCGGCCGCGGCCATGGCGCGGGCCTCGTCGGGATTGAACGCATACGGCGTCGTGAGCAAGTCCATGTCATGGGCCAGCCGAATCATGTCGACTTCCAGCCCGTAGCCCATGCCGGTTTCCTCGAGGCCCGCGCGGAACGTGCCGTCGTAAAGTCCCACCGTTGGAAAGTTTTGCACGCCTGAAAAGCCGGCGGCGACCACATCGCTCAGAAAGAGCTTCATCAGGCGGAACGGATCGGTACCGCACACGCCGGCCAGCACGGGCGTGTGGCGCACGACGGGCAATACCTCGCGGGCCATCTCCATGACGATGGCATTGGCGTCACCGTAGGGCATCATGCCGGCCAGCGAACCGCGGCCAGCCATGCGAAACCGGCCCGAATTATAAATGACCAGCAGATCGATTCCGCCCGCTTCCGACATCTTGGCGCTGATGCCGGTGCCGGCGCCGCCGCCGACGATCGGCTGGCCCTGGGCGATTTTAGCTCGCAGGCGGGTGAGGATTTCGACGCGGGTCATCGGGCGATTCTTGATTTTAGATTTTGGATTTTGGATTAAAGTCGACGCCAAAACCGGCCACGAGGGCCGGGGCTACCCTGACCTCTGGCCTCCGACCTCTGACCTCTGCTCCATGAATTGCAACAATCTCTCTGCCGCTGCCGTCGCAAACTCTTGATCGTTAATGTGGCAGTCCAACTCGACGACTTCTGCTTCGCCGGCCGAGGCACGGATGGCGTCGAACAACACCGAGCGCGCCGCGGGATCGTCGAAGGGTTCGCCCTGCCGGTCGATCGCCGAGACGCCGCGACGAGGCAGCAATATCGTAACCGGCCCAGTGGCCTTCGCCAACTTGTCGCCCATGTCGGCCCCGATCCGCGCGTTCTCTTCGGGCGTGGTGCGCATCAGCGTCACGTTGGCGTTGTGCCGATAGAACGTGCGGCCGGCGAAACGCTCGGGCACGCTTTCGGGACCATAAAAGTTCACCATGTCGGTCGCGCCAACAGAAACCACTTGCGGCACGCCGCGCCAAGCAGCCGCGGTCAATCGGCTGGGCCCGGCCGACAAGAAGCCACCCACGATTTCGTCGGCCAGCTCGGTGGTCGTAATGTCGAGCACGCCGGCGATCAGCCCCTCGGCGATCAACGATTCCATCGCCTGGCCGCCATTGCCGGTGGCATGAAACACGAGCACTTCATAGCCGGCTGCTTCAAGCACCGCTCGCGCCTGCTCGACGCAGGGCGTGGTGACGCCGAACATGCTAGCTGCCACCAGCGGCCGGTCGGTCGCGCTCGCAATCGGCACGCGCAGCGTTACCATGCCGGCCATCGCCCGGGCCGCGTTGGTCAATACCGCCCTGCTGATGCGGTTGAGGCCTATCAAATCGACAACGGGGTTGAGCATCAAAATGTCTTTATCGCCGATGTATTGCCGGACCTGCCCCGAGGCCAGCGTGCTGACCAGCAATTTGGGAACGCCCCACGGCAGCGCTCGCATGGCGGCGGCGCCGATGGTTGTGCCCGCCGACCCGCCCAGGGCCAGCACACCGTCGAGCCGTTGTTCGCGGCGCATGCGGGCCATCATGCTGGCGGCGCTTTCAGCGGCGGCGGTGATCGCCCGGCCGCGGTCGCGGGCTGCGGCCAGATCGGCGAGCCGGTATCCGCCCGCGGCGTAGAGCGCCTCGCGCGAAACATCGGGCACGACCTGCGGCACACCCAGACAGCCGGTATCGACCAATCGCGCATCGACGTCCCAACCGCGCAGCAGCTCCCGCACGTAGGCGGCCTCGTGACCCTTGGTGTCGAGCGTGGCTAGCAGATAAACCGGCATTAGTGGCTTATTTCCGCGGTCACCGTGGTGGTGATGCCGCCTCGCGGCGTGAACGCCGCCCGCAGCCGCAACCAACGCGGCTCGATTACCGCCGCCAGGTCGTCCAGAATGCGGTTGGTCGCGTGTTCATAGAAAATTCCCTCGTTGCGGAACTGCTGCAGATAAAGCTTCAGGCTTTTCAGCTCGACGCATTTTTGGGCCGGGCAATAGGTGATCGTCAAGGTTCCAAAGTCGGGCTGGCCGGTCTTGGGGCAGACCGACGTGAACTCCGGGCAAACGATTTCGATCGTATATTCCCGTTGTGGAAATTGGTTGTTAAAAGTTTCGAGCGCGGCTCGAAAGTTGTCGGGCATGATGGCTCCTGTTGCTTGAGCCTCTATTGTGGCATGATGAACCTCTATAGGGA
>DATFDL010000264.1:0-26326 GCA_035252155.1 Pirellulales bacterium
AACGGCCGCAGCCGGACTCCGCGGTCATTGATGACTTCAAAGACCATTGACACGTCGGTTTGCTCGACCGCCAGGTTGATGAGCACCAACCGATGGAGGAAGTAAAACACAAACGTCTCGAAGCAGCGTTTGTCGGGTAACTCGCGATCCAGTTTCGCGCTGATCGTCTGATAATTGCGGACCATGTTCTCTGCCGTGATCCCGCTTGTTGTGTCGATGGATTTGGGTTCCGCGCCATCGAACAACGCTTGCTGCGTCGTCTTGTGGCCGACATGATTCATCCAGAACTCTTGGTCAAATCCCGATTGCCCAGCGATTTTGCTGTCGATCCAGCCGGCGAGCTTCGAACCGTGCTCCTTCGCCAGGTGGCGCAGCTTGATCAGAATTAGCGAAAGGGTGGTCAGCCGCTGCTGCCCGTCGACCACGTAGACGCGACCTTCGACGATGTTCGTGACGTAGGTGTTGAGGTAATACCACGGATATTTCGATGTGATCGTTTCTTTGCTCGCATCGAGCTCGCCGGAGCGGGCATATTGCTCTTTGAACTTGAAGAAAATGTCATCGAGCAGTCTTAAAACGGGTTCGTCGGTCCAGCGGTAATCTCGCTGGTAGAAGTCGATGTAATACGTGGTATTCGAGAAAACGCGGTCGATGTTCTGCTTGTCAGGCGAGATATCCATGCGGCAACTCGCTGTCGTCGGGCTAGGTAACGCAGTTCAAGACACCGATACTTTAGTCGGACCCCCGCGGGCGTCGCAATTCCCGCTCATTGCCTTGTGGTCGCCCGGTCGGCGGGCCGGCCATTCAGGTCGACCGTGTGGCAATCCATGCCGTCACGCCCGCGACGACATCCACGGCCAAGACCACGTAGCAAGCGGCAAGGTCACGTACGCGCCAGCAAACCACCGTGAGCCACAAGAGGCAACTGGTGTTTCGTTCGCCAATCGCGGTAAACTGGCCCCATGACCCGACGGATTCAGTTCAGCTTGCGAGCCTTGCTGGTTTGCCTTGCGATTCTGGCGATGGTCATCGCCAAACACCGCGATGGCCTGCGCGACTGGCTGGAGTCGCTTCGGGAAGGCAAACCGGTGAAGCAGATCCTCATTGTCGGGCCGCCGTCGCGCCAGGTGTTCACGCCGCCGAGCCCCGACGAGATTGCTTCGGCGCTAGAAAAGGCCGGCAAAGTCAACCGGTTGCCGAAAAACTTCCGACTGGTTCTCGATCCGGTCGCGGATTACGACGATCCACCCGATTCGTCGGGCGGACAGGTACACCACTCGCGCTATCAATGCCAGATCGTAGGCGAAGAAGGAACGAGAACGATCTACGTCGACTACAATCACCTGTGCGTGCCGCCCACAAAATAGCTGGCGGCGGGGCTGAGGAGCCACGGCGTGGCTGTGCATTGGCTCTTGGGCGGCCGCGCGACGCCGCCTCGCGCAGCCGACCCGCTAGCGCGATCTCCCCTAAGCGACGCGACTTTCGCCCGCGTCGGCCACGCTGATCTGCGGGACGCGGTCGGCGCGTTGTCGCAAAATCGGTGAAAAATCCTCGGAAAACCGACCAAGCCACTCGCCTGGTATAATACAGGAATCGGATTCAGAGTGATCTTCAAGCAGGGCTCCGTTGGGAGGTCCGTTTATGCCAATTTGGTTCCCTGCTAGTAAATGAGGGGGCACGACCGCTGGCGTACCAAAGGGACGGGCGGGTAGGATTCATTGGGTGGCCGCTCGCAGCTACTTTGACCGACGGCAACCCAGTGCGGCCACGAGCCCTAGGAGACTGTCGATGATCGAATTGACCAAAGAACAGCGAAAATCGATTCGCGATGGATTGCCCGTTCGCGTCGCCGAAGACGGCCATCAATACGTGGTAGTTCGAGCTGACGTCTACGAGCGGTTGGCGGAGGCGGGCTACGACGACAGTCCGTGGACCGCCGAAGAAATGGACCAACTGCGCGCCGACTCACTCGCCGCGCTGGATCGTTACGGAAAGGACACATGAAACTCAGTCGCGGCGACGTAGTGGTCACACGGTTTCCACATGCGAGCGGATTTCGCGGCAAGAAACGGCCGGCGTTGGTTGTACAAGCGGACGTCTATAATGGGGCTGTGGCCCATCTGATCGTAGCTCAAATCACGTCAAATCTGGCGCCAACCAACGATCCTGCTTTCGTTCTCATTGATGTCAGTACGCCGGAGGGACAGGCAACCGGCCTTGGCCAGAACTCCATGGTAAGCGGGCTGTTTCTGGCGACAGTGTTTGCCGACCAGGTGGACGGCGTGATCGGCAAGCTTTCGGTAAGCCTCATGCAAAAAGTCGATGCTTGCCTGAGGGTGGCCCTGGAGCTTCAGTAAGTACACTGCGAACCCCGGGTGTTTTCGTGTTCGATCGCTTGCCGATGCGGCACGGTTGTTGGTCGCGAGCGACCGCCGGTTGGATCTTTGCCCCTGGTCTCTGCTTGTTTGTCCCTGGCCTCCGACCTCTGCCCTCTGGTCTCTGCCCCACGCCCCCCAGAATTATGGCTGCGGCCGCCTGCGGAGCTTCCTAGGCATGATCGTCGCAAACGCGATGCGGCGAACGCTTTAGGGCCGCGAATCACGCCGCATGATTTTTGTTTTTGTCAGCGCAAATTGATCCAAGGCAGGGGTAAATCGGCCGGCATCGCCTAGTGGCACGCGGCGGCGGGCGGGGGTATGCTGTTGGACTGGGACTAGAAAAACCTCGGGCGTAGGTTCACTCAAAAGGAGTCAACGCATGTCGAAGACAACAACTCGACAAACACGGCGGCAGTTTTTGGTCAAAACTGCCTGCGCGGCTGGCGCCGCGGTGGCGGCGCCGCAGATCATTCCCGGCTCGGCCCTCGGGCTCGATGGCGCCGTCGCCCCTAGCGAGCGCGTGGTCGTGGGCGGCATCGGCATCGGCAACCGCGGCACCTACGACCTGGGCTGTTTTTTGGAACAAAAAGACGTGCAATTCGTCGCCGTTTGCGACGTGAAGCAAGCCCGGCGCACGGCCATCAAGAAAATGGTCGATGAGCGGTACGGCACCGCCGGGTGCGACATGTATCGCGACTTCCGCGAGCTGCTCGACCGCAGCGACATCGACGCGGTGCTCATCGCCACGGGTCCGAACTGGCACGCCACCGCCGCCATGTATTCGGCCAAGGCGGGCAAAGACATGTATTGCGAAAAACCCTGCACCAAAAACATCGCCCAAAGCCTGACGCTGGCCGACACCATGCGCCGCACGGGCCGCGTGTTTCAGGCCGGCACGCAGCGTCGCAACCTGCCGCACTTCGCCTTCGCCTGCGAGCTGGCCCGCACCGGCAAGCTCGGCAAGCTCAAGCGGGTCTACGCCCACCCGGCGGGCATGCAGGCCCTAATGAGCGGCTGGCTGCCTGCCGAGCCGCAGCCCGACCGCGAAGTGGTCGATTGGGACCTGTATCTCGGCCCGGCGGCCTGGCGGCCGTTCAACGCCAAGCTGCTCGATGGGTTTAACTTTGAGAAAGGCGGCGGGCTGGTTGGCGGCGGCGTGCTCGAATGGGGCTCGCACTGCGTCGATCTCTGCCAGTGGGCCGTGGGGGCCGACCACACGGCGCCGGTGGTCTACGACGCCCCGCGCGACGGGCAGTTGACCGCCCGTTATGAAAACGGCGTCGAGCTGGTGCTGCGCGAGACCGGTTGGATTCCGCTGGGTTCGTGCCCGGTGCGGTTCGAGGGGGAGACCGGCTGGGTGGAGACGGCCGACAGCGGCAAGATGGTGCTCAGCTCGCCCGAGCTTTTGGCCGGACGGACGGTCGCCGAGATCGGCGGCTATCCGGCGACGTTCCACGTGCGAGATTTTCTCGATTGCGTCAAGACGCGCAGCCTGCCGAAGGCCAACGCCGAGGCGGCCTGTTACGCGCACATCGCCTGCCACGCCGCGAACATCGCCCTGGCGCTCAACCGCCAGGTGAAGTACGACCTGAAGAAGCACGAGTTCATCGGCGACGACGAGGCGAACCGCCTGCGCTCTGAAGCCCTGCGTGAACCCTGGAGGCTGTAAGTCGTCTTTCGCTCCGCGAAAGCAACGCCAAGGTAGCCCCGGCCCTCGTGGCCGGCGTTAGCCCGTGGGGCGACCGTCCCAGGCCCCTCGGGCGGTAGGCGACCTAGGAAGGTCGCCCTACGACGTGCATAGCGCCATTGCAATACAACAAGCCAACTGGATCCAAAATCATGACAAAGAACCGAATTTTTTCCTCCGTCGTCTTTCTGGGCGCATCTGTTTTGTTCGCGGCGGTTACCTGGGCTGCCGACACTTCGTCGAACAAGGAGAGCGAGCTGATCGCCTTGCTCCGCTCCGACGCGCAGCCGGGCGACAAAGCGATCGCCTGCAAGAAGCTGGCCATTTATGGTTCGAGCGAAGCCGTGCCCGAGCTGGCCAAGCTGCTCACCAACGAAGATCTCGCCTCTTGGGCGCGCATCGCTCTGGAAGCGATACCCGGCTCGGCGGCCGACGAAGCGCTGCGCAAGTCGCTCGACTCGCTGAAGGGCAAGCTGCTGGTCGGCACAATCAACTCCATCGGCGTTCGCCACGACGCCGCGGCGGTGGAGGCTTTGACAACTCGACTGACCGACGCCGACGCCGACGTGGCCTCGGCCGCGGCGGTCGCCCTGGGCCACATCGGCAACGACGCGGCGGCCAAGGCGCTACGGCCCCAGTTGGCTGCCGCCGATGCGAAGGTGCGTTCGGCCGCCGCCGAGGGCTGCGTGCTGTGCGCCGAGCAGTTGCAAGCCGCCGGGCGTTCGGCCGAGGCGACCGAGCTGTACGACGCCGTGCGTCGCGCTCAGGTGCCCAAGCAGCGCATCTTGGAGGCGACGCGCGGAGCGATCTTGGCTCGCAAGGACGAAGGTATCGCCCTGCTGCTCGAACAAGTTCGCTCGCCGGATAAGGCGATGTTTCAGCTTGCACTGAGCACGGCGCGTGAGCTACCCGGCGACAAGATCGACCAGGCGCTGGCCGCCGAGCTAGGCCGCGCGGCACCGGATCGCGCCGCGCTGTTGCTGGCCGCCATGACCGATCGTCCCGAGACAGTGGTTCTGCCCGCCGTCTTGCAAGCCGCCGGCAGTGGACCGAAAGCGGTGCGGCTGGCCGCCCTCGGCGCACTGGGCCGCGTGGGCGACGCTTCGTGCGTTGCGCCGCTGGTGCAGATCGCGACCGATGCCGATGCTGACTTGGCCAAAGCAGCCAAGGCGGCTCTGGCCGAATTGCCGAGTGAGCGGGCCAATGCTGAAATCGTCGCCCGGCTGTCGAAGGCCCAGGGGCCGGCGTATCCGGTGCTGATCGAGGTGGTCGGCCAGCGGCGGATCGAGGCCACGCCCGAACTGCTCAAGGCGGCCGGCAATTCCGACGCGGCCGTGCGCCGCGCGGCCCTGGCGGCGCTGGGCGAAACCGTGGCGTTGGCCAATCTCTCAGTGCTGATCGACCAGGTTGTTTCACCCAAGAGTGCCGACGACGCGCAGGTTGCGCAGCAGGCGCTGCGGGCCGCGTGTGTGCGTATGCCACAGCGTGAGGAGTGCGCCGATCAGCTTGCCAAAGCCATCGACCGTTCGCCGGTCGAAACCAAGATCGTGCTGTTGCAAATCTTGGGAGCGATGGGTGGCGGCAAGGCGCTGCAAACAGTCGGCACCGCCGCCAAGAGCGGCGAGCCACAGCTTCAAGACACGGGCACGCGTCTGCTGGGCGAATGGATGACGGTCGACGCCGCACCGGTCTTGCTCGAACTGGCCAAGGCCGATCCGGCCCAGAACAAATATCAGGGCCGTGCCTTGCGCGGTTATCTGCGGTTGGCCCGGCAGTTTGTCATGCCCGAAGACCAACGGGCGGAAATCTGCCGCAACGCCCTGGCAATCTGCCGTCAGCCGGCGGAGCAGAAGCTGGTGCTCGACGTGCTCAAGCGTCATCCGACGATCGACGCGCTCAAGCTGTCCGTGCGGATCATGCAGACGCCAGAGCTGAAGCCCGAGGCCACGAGTGTGGCGATGGCCATCGCTCAAAAGCTGGGCGGCAAAGACGCCAATGCACGGCAAGTGCTGGCGCAGGCGGGTCTCGACAAGGTGAAGCTGGAGATCGTCAAGGCCGAGTACGGCGCGGGCGCCACGCAGAAAGACGTGACCGAAGTGCTCCGCAAGCAAGCCGGCGACTTGCCGCTGATCTCGTTGCCCGCCGACGGCTACAACGCCAGTTTTGGCGGCGACCCGCTGCCGGGCACGCCCAAGCAACTGAAGGTGCAATACCGCATCAACGACAAGCTCGGCGAGGCGCTGTTTGCGGAGAACGAGATGATCTTGCTGCCGATGCCAAAGTGATCACCGATGGCCGATGACTTTGAGCAATGTACAGGGTGTGGCTCGGACAAAGTTGCTCGAATCTTATACGGGCTTCCCAACTTTAGCGACCAACTTAAGCTGGATATCGACGCTGGTAAAATTGTGCTCGGCGGGTGCATCGTGTCTGACGATGCACCGCTTTGGCGATGTCGCGATTGCGGGCGCGAATGGGGAACATTCGGCGAGTCGCCCGCGCCAGAGTCTGAGTAAATACCCTTCGTCGTCGCTTTATGCCGCATTGGTTTCATCGTCAGAGCTAATCGCAGCTTTCAGAAACTCCTGCAACGTGTCTTTGTGTGGATCGAACTCTTCGGGTTTGAAGGAGACCAGCACGGCCTTATTGCCTCGCCGAATGGATGCAAGTTGTCCAAGCTCGTCGAAGCGTTTGACCCAAGCTTCAGGGTTTGCCACATACGCGCCCACTCGCAGTAGTGTTTTGCCCGGCTTGAGCCAGATGGGCATCTCGGCGCCGCCTTCGGTGGTTACTCCGATGATGACCTTTCGATAGAGCAAGCCAATGGGTGACGTGGTCAGCTCCTGCGTCAGGGCCGCGACGGCATCGCAACGCGCAAGCACCTCTTGGCCCGTCTGTTTTTCCCAGTAGGCACGGTCCGTTGGTCCGCCCTTTGTTTCAGGAACGAACGTGTCATCGTCGCGAAGTGCTGTCTGGTCGAGCACACGCACAAAGTGCAGGCAGACTTTATCGTCCACTCGAAGCGCGACTAGTTGGATGGCGATCAGCGGAATGCTGCCAGCAAGCAGGGCCATGACGTTGAGAAATCTTGAAGTGATGTCTTCGGCAATCAGCACGGCGACGTGGTCGTATGCCGGGTAACGCCGCCGCTCGATGTCCCAATACTCGATCGACCGAATGATGTGGCTCGGGTCAGTCGCGCCGAGCATCAACTCGACCTCATATCGCCGGTTGAGTTGTTCGTCGTGCAGCAATAGGTCAAGCCGGCCGGCCCTGGGTTGGACTTTCTCGACGGCGACAAGTTGAACATCGTCGCCCAGACCGAGCATTGCCGGATCCTGTGCGATTCGCTCTTGGACCCATTTTTCGGCGAAATCGGGGTTGGCTTTCAGAGCAATTCGTTCGGACTTGGTAAACGTCAAGGACATCAGTGAAACCTTCAGAGAACACGATCGTTGGCGCATGCCAGGGTAGCAGACAGCATGACCCGTTCGCAAATCGCGTAAGGTCTCTCAAGGGGCGCCTCTTGGGAGGCATGCCAGACGAATGAATGCTGCAGCACAATACTTGCCAAGGTTTAGTCGGCGTGGAAGCTTGATTCGCACACCACATTGAGTCATTTATTTGCCCGGCATGCCTGAAAAAACGCACGGTTGCACTACCATCCCAAGGAAATCAGCACGCATAGAATGTCGCGTGCCAGCCTGGGTATGGTAGACCGCGCTCGGTTCGCAGCTTGACTGCGATCCAGCCTCGCGGCGCCCGGCACGGAACGGCACGGAGTCCGTTCCCTACAGAGGTACAGGGTGGCTGCCATCCGCGCCGCAGACTCACCGCAACCGTTACGCCGCGCGCGGGCATGGCCGGCTTCGGCCCGCTTTGTCGCGCCGATGGTTGCCATCGTCCGCCCCGCTTGCCTAAGATGGGCCATCTACGCTCAACCACCGTCCCGATTTTCGAGGCGCCGCTTATGCCCTGGTTCTCTTGGAGAAAGAAAAAACGGAACCACTCGTCGTCACACCGCCGCTCGGCCTTGTCGCGTTCCACGGTGGATCGCTGCCTGGAACCGCTCGAAAGTCGCCTGGTGCTTTCGGCCCTGACTTGGACCGGAACGACCGACGGCAACTGGGGCACCAGCACCAACTGGAATCCCAACGCTGTGCCCGCCAACGGCGATAGCCTGACCTTTCCGGCCGGCGCCGCGAACCTGGCCAATACCGACAACCTCGCAGGCCTGAGCGTCAATTCGCTGGCGTTTACCGGCACGTCGGGCGGCTATACGCTGGGCGGTGTGGACACGCTGACGGTCACGTCGGGCGTCAACGCCAACAACACCGCCGGCACGAACACGATCTCGCTGCCCTTGGCGCTGGGCGCCAACCAAACGTTTGCCGTCGCTAGTGGAGCGCGGCTCAATGTGAGCGGCGTTGTCAGCGGCAGCGGCGCGCTGGCCAACAGCGGCGCCGGCACGCTCGATCTCTCGAACACCGACACCTATTCCGGCGGCACCACCGTGGCCAGCGGCACGGTGCTGGTCGATGGCACAATCGGCAGCACCATTCTCAGCGGAGGCACGCTGGGCGGCGTGGGTACGGTCGGCACCGTGACCGCCACGGGCGGAACCATCGATCCCGGCGACGCCGCCGGATCGATCGGCACGCTCAATAGCGGCAGCGTCACCCTGAACTCGGCCACCGCCGTACACGTCGACGTCAACGGCGGCACGAGCACCAGCGACCGCCTGAACGTGACCGGCACCGTGAACCTGGGCGGCGCCAACCTGACCGTGGGCCTCACAGGCACGCCCACCTTGGGCACCGCGCTGACGATCATCCAGTCATCGAGCACGCTGTCGGGCACGTTCGCTCAAGGGGCGAGCATCATCGTCAACGGCCAGAAGTTTTCGATCACCTACAACGCCAACAGCGTCGTGCTGACAGCCGTGAAGGCCGATACCACCAGCGCCGTGACCTCGTCGGCCAACCCCGCGGCGTTCGGGCAATCGGTTACGCTCACCGCCACCGTGACGGGCGAAGCCGGCGCCAACGGCACGCCCGGCGGCACCGTCAATTTCTTCGACGGCGGCACGCAGATCGGCACGGGCACGCTCGCGACGGTCAACGGCCACCAGCAGGCCACCTTCACCACATCGTCGCTCGGGATCGGCTCGCACTCGATCACCGCTGTCTATGGCGGTGACGCCAACTTCAACGGCGGCACCTCGCCCATCCTCACCCAATCCATCGGCCAGGCGCTGTCGACGGTCACACTGAGCGCCCCGGTCAACGCCGTCAATTTCGGCCAATCGATCACGTTCACCGCCACGGTAGCCTCGGCGGTGTCGGGGGCCGGCACGCCCGGCGGCACCGTCAATTTCTTCGACGACGGCGCGCAGATCGGCTCGGCCACGCTGGCCACGGTCAACGGCCAGCAGCAGGCGTCGTTCACCACGTCGTCGCTGGCGATCGGCAATCGATCGATCACCGCGGTCTACACGGGCGACGCCAACTTCGCCTCGGCCACGTCGCCGGCGCTGTCCGAGCTAGTGGGCAACACGGTCGAGCGTTTTGTCAACCAGGTTTACCACGACCTGCTGAAGCGCGACGCCGATCCGCAGTCGCTCTTGCTCTGGGCGAACCAGCTTTATCACGGCATGTCGCACGCGGCGTTCGTCGAGGCGATCGTGGCCAGCCCCGAGTTCCACGTGCAAGAAGTGCAGACGATGTTCCAACGTTATCTGGGACGCTCGGCCGAGCCGGCGGCAGCCACCGCCTTTTCGGTGTTCTTGATGCGCGGCGGCACGGTCGAGGAGGTGACGGCCCAGATCCTTGGTTCGCCCGAGTATTTTCAGAATCACGGCGGCACCAGCAACGGTTTTGCCGACGGCCTGTATCACGACCTGCTCGGCCGGCCGGTCGACGCCGTGGCCGTGGCGGCCATCGACAACGAGCTGGCGGCGGGCGCCAGCCGCACCACGGTGGCCGAGCAGGTGCTGGTCAGCCAGGATTATCGCCAGGAAGTAGTGCAACTTTACTTCCAGCAATACCTCGGCCGCTCGGCCGACGCCACCGCGTTAACGGCCGGCGCCGCCACGTTGAACGCCGGCATTTCCGACCAGCAGCTTGCCGCCGACATTGTCTCGTCAGACGAATACTTCAACCGCCTCGGCCCCTAAACGTAGAACGGAATTCATTCCGTTCACGGCCCCGGCACCGACACCGATTGCACTTCGCGATTGAGCGTGATCGTCGCCGAGATCACGCTGCTGGCGTTGAAAAATCTCAGGAACCAGCCGTTGCTGGCCGGAGTGGTCGAGACCGTGACGCTGACCGTGGGACTGGTGTAGGTCAGCGGATTCGGCGCCACGCTGATCGTCGGGTTTTGGATGGCCGCGCAATTGGTAATGGCGGTCGCCGCGGTGCTTACGTCCGACGTGGAAGCATCGAGGGCAATGCCGGCCCGCGCGCCCTCAAAGGCGGCCTCGCGCACCGTTTGGTGAAGTTGCAAATTACGCGAAAATTCCAAGATGGCGAAGACGAACGTAATCAGCACGGGCAGGCAAATGGCCAGCTCGACCGTTGCCGCACCGCGCCGCTCCCGCGCGGCATGCCGCCTGCGATACATGCGTGGCTCCTATTTGAGCAGCACCGCCGGCAGGCAGTCGGCGATGGTTTGAAAGGCCTTTTGCAACTGCGCCGCGGTGGGCGCGTTGAAGAACATGCCGTTGCCGTTCGACGCCGCCTGCATCATTTGCGCCTGCACCGAACCCGAGGCCGCCTCGCCGCCGAAGGTGATCACGTGCGTGACTATCTGCGAGCTCGTGCGGTCGGCCAACGTCAAGCTGGCGATATCGGTGTTGCCCGAGGTGGCCACTCCGTCAGTCAGCAGAATGATGGTCCGGTCGGCGTTGGTGCTCGACCGTGGCCCCGTCAACTCGGCCTGGGCCAAGGCACGCCCGGCTTCGATATTGGTGTTGCCCAAGAGCGGCTGTTGCCCCCACGCGGCCATGGCGGTGCTGATCTGGCTGTAGTTCGACGTCAAGGGCACGTCGAGCGAGGCCTCCGTCGAAAAGTAAGCGCCAAAGGAGTAGGTCTCGGCATAAGTGACCAGGGCGACGTTCACGTCGAGCTTCCGCGCTTGCAGCGTGCTGATGAAGTCGTTCACAGCCACCGTCAGGGCTTGCCAGCGGCTGCCCGTCGAGCTGGGCGGCGAGAAATAAACCTGCAATGGGTTTTTGCCGGCGCTCACGTCGGGCGGATAGCTGAATTCGTTATTGCTCAGATCAAAGGCCATCGACGCCGAGCGGTCGAGCACCAGGCAAATGTCGTGGCTGGGGCGGGTGGCCAGCGACGCTTCGGAAAGGCTGAAGGAGCTGGTTGTCAAGAAGGTCTGCAAAAACAAGGGCGGATTGACGCTGGCCGAGATCTGCACGGCGTTCATCGGCGAGCCGCCGGCGGTGAATGCGTAAGTCCCGCCTGTACCTGGCTTGGCGTTGCCGAACACGATGTTGCTGGTCGAGAGATTGAGCGGTTTGCCCGCCACCAGGTTGTTGTTCGAAACGGTCCGTGCGAAGGCCGTGGCCGAGCTTTGGCTCTGCGTCGCGCCATAGTTGACCAGCGCCGCCTTCGATGCGGAGTCGCAGGCGACCCGAAGCTGCTGACGCACGAACTGCATGTACGCGACGTTGATGGTGAACGCCGCCAGGATTAGCAGCATGCCGATCGTGGCGGCGACGAGCACCGAGATGGCCCCGCGCCGCGGATGTCGACGCCGGCGGTGTTTGCTGTGGCGCGTGGGCATAGTCGGGCTATTCGACGATTAACGTGGCCTGTGAGGGAATGTTGATCGAGCCTGGCACGAGGAACGACGTGGTCGAATTCTGCTTCCAGGGTGCGCTGATCGCCACCGTGACGATGGTTTGCGGCGGGGCGGCCGTGAGATCGCTTGGCGTCAGGGTGACGGTGGCGCCGTTGATGCCCAACTGCGTCAGCAGCGATTTACAGTAGGCTTGCACCTGCGCGCTGCTGGCGGCGGTGGCGCTCGACGTGGTGGGACGAGTCGCCAACCGCGCCGATTCGTAAGCCGCGGCCTGCAGGCGCGCTTGCACCGAAACCAGGTTGGTGATTTCGATCAGCGCCAGGCCCGTGGTGAGCAACACCGGCAGGCAGAGCGCCAACTCCACCGTGGCCGCTCCGCGGCGGTGCGGTTGCCGGCGGCCGCGGCGCGCGGTCGGCCGGTCGATCGCTTCACAAGCACCTGGCTCTGGCATGGAGGGCTTCTCCGGGAACTCGCTGCGGCGCTCCCACTCATTGTGGCAGCGGCGTGGGAAGCCGCAGCAGCGCGGCGTTTTGCGGTCCGATGTCGACCACGAACATCAGATCGTTGCAGTCCTTGTCGCCGCCGCCAAGCATGTCTTCAAAGCCGATGATGATGTATTGGCTTTCGCTGGGAAAGAAAGCGATCAGGTGCTGGAAGTTATCGGGATTATTGCTGTTGCCGTTGTAGTAGACGTCGGCGGGGTTGCCGTTGCCGTCCATCTCGGCCATCAAGAAAAAGGCCAATTGCTGACCGGCCTTGACTGTCGGCAGTTGCACAAAATCGCCGGCCAACAGCGGTTCGCTCTTCGATCGCGCGCCCGAGCCGCTGGAGCACACCGGGCTGATGCTCGAATGCCCCAACGGAAACACGGTGTAGCTGGCGCCCGTCGTCGGTTTATCCGTGGGGGCGCTCACGGTGGCGATGGTCACGCCCAAGGCGTTGTTGTAGCAAGCGCCCTCATAGATGTAATAAACCCGCGGCGCGTAATCGAACATGAAGTACAGCCGCTTCGGGTCCAACTGGTTCAAGTTTTCTCCGGTAAAGGCGACGCCTTCGGGCAGATTGGTGGTAATGGTGGTCAGGAAGCTTTGCTTGTACGTGTCAAACGTCTGCGAGGCCGCGTCGCTGCCGTCGAGGTAGGTTGGGCCAACCAAAGGCAAGCCCAGGGGACGGTCCGTCGGCTGAAACGGAGAGATTGTCTGGGCCGAGGCCGACAGGCCCAGGCCGTTCAGGCACAGCACGGCCGCGAAAACTTTGATCTGCCAATGCATGGTTTGGATCTCTGAGGAGGAAGTTGGTTCTGAGACAGGACTACGCCGCTGCACGATGACTGGCGTCCGGCCTGACCGGCGAGATAGTGCCGGCAGTCTGCGCAAACGTAGCTCACGTAGGGGATATGTCAAATTTTTCGGGTGCCTAATCGGTTTTGACGAACAAAACCGGTGACAGCCTCTGTAGGGAACGGACTCCGTGCCGTCCCGCTGAGGGGCGGCGCGACGTCCACCCGCCCTTCGCGGAACGCCACGGAGGGCGTTCCCTAGAGAGACCACGTCGTCGGCTTAACTTGATGCGCGACTTGCTGCTCCAGCACCGATCGCGTTATCGTGCAGAAATGCCCGACGAACCTTACAAACCGACGAATGCCACGGCCGCCGCGCTGGCAACCGACGCGGCAGGCGACGAGGCCATTCGGCTGCGCGGCGTACGGGTGCACAACCTGCAGAATATCGATCTCGATATTCCACGCGACCAGTTGACCGTGATCACCGGCCCCAGCGGGTCGGGCAAAAGCTCGCTGGCCTTCGATACGCTGTTTGCCGAAGGGCAGCGGCAATATATCGAGACGCTCTCGACCTACGCTCGGCAGTTTTTGCACCAGCTCGAACGGCCCGACGTCGATCTGATCGAAGGCTTGCAGCCTACGATTTCGATCGACCAGCGTGCTGGCAGCCGCAACCCTCGCAGCACGGTGGCCACCGTCACCGAAATCCACGATTATCTGCGGTTGCTCATGGCCCGCGTGGGCGAGGTTTTTTGTTATCGCTGCCGCGCGCCGATCCGCCAACAAACGCCCGAACAGATCGCCGACGAGCTGCTGGCGCTCGGCGATGGCGCCAAGCTTATTCTGTTGGCCCCCATGGTGCGCGGCCGCAAGGGAAAGCACACCGAAGTGTTCGACGCCATCCGCAAGGCCGGCTTTGTACGGGCCCGCGTGGATGGCACCGTGTACGATCTCGACGCCGTGCCCGAGCTGGCCCCGCGAAAAAATCACACGATCGAAGCGGTCGTCGATCGGCTGATCGTCCGCGCAAATCTTCGGCCGCGCCTGATGGAGTCGCTGCACTTGGCGCTGAGGCACGGCGAGGATCTGGTGGGCGTCGTTTATTTGCCGCCCGGCACCTCGGCCGATACCGAGTGGCCCGAGCGCCGCTACAGCACGGAATATGCCTGCCCGAATTGCCGCTTGAGTTACGACGAAATCGAGCCGCGCACGTTCAGCTTCAACAGCCCCTATGGAGCTTGCCCGGCGTGCGACGGTCTGGGGATTGTGCTGGCGGCCGACGCCGCGGCAAACGAAGCTGGTGCGGTGGATGTCGCGGAAGCCGCGATTTGCCCGGAGTGCAAAGGCGCCCGGTTGCGGCCCGAGGCACGCAGCGTGCGGCTGGCGGGCAAGGCGATCCACGAGATCACCGCGCTGGCAGTTGGCGACGCCCGGCAGTTTTTCAGCGAGCTGCGTTTCACCGAAGCACAAGCGCCGGTGGCCGGGCCGATTGTCCGCGAGATCGCCTCACGGCTGGAGTTTATCGACCACGTCGGGTTGCCGTATCTCACGCTCGACCGCCCGGCCGACACGCTCAGCGGCGGCGAGCTGCAGCGCATTCGGCTGGCCACGGGCATCGGCTCGGGGCTGGTCGGTGTCTGCTATATTCTCGACGAACCCTCGATCGGTTTGCATCCTCGCGACAATCAGCGGTTGATCGAGGCCCTCCGCCGCCTGCAAAAGCAGGGCAACAGCGTGTTGGTGGTCGAGCACGACGAAGCGATCATGCGCGAGGCCGATCACCTGATCGATGTTGGCCCCGGCGCGGGCCGCCACGGCGGGCGGATTGTCGCTCAGGGCACGCCCGACGAAGTTTGCCAGCGGCCTGAGTCGATCACCGGCAAATACCTCTCGGGCGAGCTATCGATTCCCTTGCCGCGCGAGCGTCGAAAAATCGATCCGCGACGCGCGATTGTCGTCGAAGGGGCGACCGCGCATAACTTGAAGAACATCAGCGCCACCTTTCCGCTGTCGGCATTCGTCTGTGTCACAGGAGTGAGCGGCTCGGGCAAAAGCTCACTGGTCCAAGATACGCTGGCCCGCGCGATTTCCCGGCGGCTGGGCGGCACCGGCCCGAAGCCGGCCCCGCACGCCAGCCTGCGAGGCGTGAACCACATTGACAAGCTGGTCGAGATCGATCAATCGCCCATCGGCCGCACGCCGCGGAGCAACCCGGCGACTTACACTGGCGTGTTCGACGAAGTTCGCCGTGTGTTCGCCACCACGCGAGAAGCTCGGCTGCGGGGCTATCGCTCGGGCCGATTCAGCTTCAACATCAAGGGTGGCCGCTGCGAGGCCTGCCAGGGCCAGGGCGTGCAAAAGATCGAGATGAATTTTTTGCCCGACCTGTACGTAATGTGCGGCGAATGCCGCGGTGCGCGGTTCAACCGAGCCACGCTCGAAGTGCACTATCGCGGCTTATCGATCGCCGACGTGCTCGATCTGCGGGTCGATGAGGCAGTGGACTTCTTCGAAAACTTTCCGGCCATCCGAAGGCTGCTCGGCAGTCTGCAAGAAGTGGGGCTGGGCTATCTGACGCTGGGCCAGTCTTCGACCACGCTTTCGGGCGGCGAGGCGCAACGCATCAAGCTGGCCACCGAGCTGGGCCGCGTCGATAGCGGCAAGACGCTCTACATCCTCGACGAGCCGACTACCGGCCTGCACTTCGACGACATTCGCAAGCTCTTGGCCGTGCTCGCGCGCCTCGTCGATCTCGGCAACACGGTGATCGTTATCGAACATCATCTCGATGTGATCAAATCGGCCGATTGGATCATCGACCTCGGTCCCGACGGAGGCCAGGCGGGCGGTTACGTGGTGGGCACAGGCACGCCGGAAGAGATCGCCCGGCTGGAAGGCAACGCGACGGGCAGGTATCTTCGGCCGATGTTGGAAGAGAGGTCGGAGGCCGGAGGTCAGGGTTCAGGGTTCGGGGGAGAGGGTTCAGGGTTCAGGGTTCAGGGTTCAGAATCATAGTGGGGGCGTCCGATGGACATTTCGGTTCTCATTAGTTGGAAAACCGTGCCTCGCCCGGTAGCGTGGGCCATCGGCCGATGCCCCTACTGCCAGGGATTCGAAGCAATACGCATTGAGGACTCGGTGCTCGTTGTGTCTATCAACTTCCTGCCGATCCTGCGATCGCCGACGGGAAAGCAAACGGCAAGCTGCGATTTTTGCGAACGGCCGGTTAGTTTGCCGATTGCGATGAATCGCCTTGACATCGCTTCGTGGGAGCCGCGCGAGGGCATCGAAGGGCTGGCGACCAGGTTGGAAATGAATTGGCATGCCTTGCCGACCGAGCGCAATCCCGAGACCAGGCTGCGATCGTTGCTCTCGGCGGTGACCGAGGCGTCTTCCATGGATCGGCTCGACATTAGCTTTGGGCTGACCACGGGCCTGTTGCTCGGCGGTGTCGCGGGCGGCCTGATCGGTTATTACATTGTGCCGCCGCGACTATGGGGCATGGACGATATAGGCCGCGTGTTCGCGGGCATCTTTGCGGGGTTGACAATCGGAGCGATTGTCGGTGCCTCGTTGCTGGCGATCATTCGCCGCAGATCAGTGCCGTTCCGCCGGCTGCGGAAAGTATGCCGCGATTATCGACTCGATCCCGCGGTGTTGCTGGCGCTCGCCGGCGACTCGCCGCGTCGCATACGATCGGTCCTGCGGCGCATCCACGATTTTTGGCTTTTAGAGCCAACTGGTTGAAATCGATTCGGGGCAATACGATGTGATGAGCCATAAATGGATTCGCTATTGGAACTACGTGCAGTCGATACTTTGCGAAAGGTCATCGGCCTGCCGCTCGCATTGGTAACTTACAATTCGTGTGGCATCGCTCCAGTAAGACTCGAGACTTGCCCGTCTTGATCGCAGTTATTATGCTAAAGACATTGTGTCTTTAAGCGGGCGTCCAAGAAGCCGCTGGCCTCGCGCGGTGGCTATCGAAAGCAAGAGTATGATTCGTGCCATTCTTTTAACGGCAGCATGCGCTTTGCCGACCCAAACCGCGCATAGCGAGGCGGAAGTCAAGCGGGTCCTGGTTCCCTATTACGCCCAAGAGGCGATGCGATGCGAGTTTTTTCTCGATGTCGATCGGAAGCAGCCGCTCGAATTCATCGAGCAACCCGTTTTGATATGGACCAACGCCGACAACTACATGGGCGCCGTCTTCGTTTGGACCTTTCAGGGGCGGCCGGAAATGATCGGCTGTATCGGCTCGCACCAAAACCGGCCGGACAAGAGCAACGTCTTTCAGGAATTTCACTCGCTGAGCTTGCAGGCATTGCCTACCGTGACCCTGAGCCACGAAAAGCGCTGGACGCCTAGCAAGCCTGGTTTAGCGATGGCCGCCGTGGAGGGCGCTCCTCGGCCCGCGACTTCGGAAAGGCTTCGCCTGACCCAGATGCGCAACCTCGCCCGCGAGTTCGACGGATGGATGAAGGACGGCGAAGACGTGGCACAACTCCGTCTGCTGCCGCAACCCATTTTCCGCTATCAATCGCCCGATCGCGGCGTCGTTGACGGAGCCATCTTCGCATTGGTGTGGAAAGGCACGGACCCGGAAATCCTGCTTGTTCTAGAGGATCGCGGGGACAATTCCAGCGAGCGCTGGCATTATGCCTTGGCCCGATTCAACTATCGCGAGATGTGGGTCAAGCGCCACGACAAAGAACTTTGGCGCGTGCCCGTGGAAGGAACGACC
Organism: Pirellulales bacterium; assembly: GCA_035252155.1. Classification (GTDB taxonomy): domain Bacteria; phylum Planctomycetota; class Planctomycetia; order Pirellulales; family JAICIG01; genus JAICLL01. Next base: position 17,910 of record DATFDL010000264.1, read on the forward strand.
GAGGTCTACATTACTCGCCTTGCCGGCGAAATCAGCCTCGAGGAACTGATGAAGGCCGCCAACGCGGCGAAGACGACCGAAGAATGACCATCTAAGGAAACGCATCTCATGACTGCCATCAACGATCGGACCGCGCGCATTATTTACTACTCACTTGGCGTGATCTGCTTGGCCTCCGCTGCGAATGCGGCGGGGCCGCTCATGGGGCCGACCGTGCTGCTCTGGCCCGAGGGCGCGCCGGGCGCGTTGGGCAACACCGACGCCGATCAGCCGTCGTTGACGGTTTATCTGCCGGACCTAGATCAAGCCAATGGCACCGGCGTGGTGGTCTGCCCCGGCGGCGGTTATGGCCATCTGGCCGTCGGGCATGAAGGACACGACATCGGCGAATGGTTCAAAGCCCGCGGCGTTACGGCGTTCATCCTGCAATATCGCATTGCCCCGCGCTATCACCATCCCGCGCCCCTGAGCGACGCGCAGCGGGCCATCCGCCTGGTGCGGGCACGCGCCGCCGAGTGGAAGCTCGACCCCAAAAAGATCGGCATCATGGGCTTTTCGGCCGGCGGGCATCTCGCCTCGACCGCCGGCACGCACTTCGACGCCGGCACGCCCGACGCCAAAGACCCCATCGACCGCGTGAGTTGCCGGCCCGACTTTTTGATCCTCTGCTACCCGGTGGTCTCGTTTACCACCGAGTACATGCACAAAGGCTCGCGCGACAACTTGCTGGGCAAAGACGCCGATGAGAAGTTGATCGAGCAATTCTCGAATGAAAAGCAGGTGACCGCCGAGACGCCGCCGACGTTTCTGTTTCATACGAATGAAGACGCGCCGGTGCCCCCTGAGAACAGCGTGCTCTTCTACCTGGCCTTGCGTAAGGCCAAGGTGCCGGCCGAGCTGCACATTTACGAGCGCGGCCAGCACGGCGTCGGACTGGCGACGCAAGATCCGATTCTTGGCTCCTGGCCCGGACGCCTGGCCGACTGGATGAAAGGGCGTGGGCTGTTGAAGAGAGGCTAGGGAAAGACAACGAGGGGGCGAGGGGGCGACAAGCCGAGGGGGCGACGGCGCGACAAGGCGACGGCGCGACAAAGCGAGACCTTTCGCCCCTCCCCTAGCCCCTAGTCCCTACGTTTTCTCGACTTTGATGCGCAGCTCGCGGAGTTGCCGGGCGTCGACCGGGCCGGGGGCCTCGGTCATCAGGTCGGTGGCCTTTTGCGTCTTGGGAAACGCAATGCAGTCGCGGATGTTGTCTAAGCCGCCAAAGAGCATCACCCAGCGGTCGATGCCCAGGGCAATGCCGCCGTGCGGCGGCGCGCCGTATTGCAGGGCATCGAGCAAAAAGCCGAACCGCTGCCTGGCGTGGGCCGGATCGATGCCTAGCAAGGTAAAGACCTGTTGCTGCACCTGATTGTCGTGAATTCGGATGGTGCCGCCGCCCGCCTCCGAGCCGTTGATCACCAGGTCGTAAGCCTGGGCGCGGCACTTGCCCGGCTCGCTCGTGAGCATGGCCAAGTCTTGCGGCCGCGGAGCCGTGAAGGGATGGTGCATGGCGGCCCAGACGTTCTCTTCGGCGTCCCAAGCGAACATCGGAAACTCGACCACCCACGAAAAGTGCATCGAGCCGGGTTGATAGAGCTTCAGCTCTTCGCCGAACCGTTTGCGCAAGGCGTAGAGCGCTTTGGAGGTTACTTCAAAACTGTCGGCCACGAACAGCAGCAGGTCGCCCGGCTGGGCCCGCATGCGTTCGGCGATGCGGACCAGCAGCGGCGGGGCGAAGTTTTTGGCCGTGGGCGAAGCCAGCGTGCGGCCCTCTTCCACCTTGAACCACACCAGGCCCTTGGCCCCAAAACTTTGTTTCACCAGCTCCGTCAGCTCGTCGATGCCTTTGCGCGAATGTCGCGCGGCGGCTTGCACGGCATTGATGCCGCGCACGCGCAGACCCGCTTCGGCGGCTTCGCGGAACACGCGAAACTCGGCCTCGCGGGCCAGGTCGGTTACATCGATCAGCTCCATGCCAAACCGCAGATCGGGGGCGTCGTGTCCGAAGCGTTCCATCGCGTCGTCGTAGGTCATGCGCGGCAATGGCAAGGGCACGTCGAGACCCAAAATCTGCTTGGCCAGCCGGGCCACCAGCCCGTCGATGATGCCGATCACGTCGTCGGCATCGACGAACGACATCTCCAGGTCTAACTGCGTGAATTCGGGCTGGCGGTCTGCCCGCAGGTCTTCGTCGCGGAAGCAGCGGGCGACCTGCACGTAACGGTCGTAGCCGGCCACCATCAGAATCTGCTTATAAAGCTGCGGCGATTGCGGCAGCGCGTAAAACGAGCCGGGATGCACACGGCTGGGAACCAGGTAGTCGCGGGCGCCTTCGGGCGTGCTGCGGCCGAGCATGGGCGTCTCGACTTCGAGAAAGTCGTGTTCGTCGAAGTAATCGCGCATGGCCTTGATCATGCGGTGCCGCAATACCAGCGTGCGTTGCATGTCGGGCCGGCGCAGGTCGAGATAGCGGTATTTCAACCGCAGGTCTTCGCCCGGCAGCTCGATCGCGCCGGGCTGAAAGGGCGGCGTCGCGCAGGGGTTGAGCACTTCCAGCCGGTTGGCCCGCAGCTCGATTTCGCCGGTGGGCAGCTCGCGGTTGGTAGTGCCTTCGGGCCGGCGGGCCACCGTGCCGCTGACGGCGATCACAAACTCGCTGCGGAGCGTCTTGGCCAAATCTTGCACCTGGGTACCCGATTCGGGGGCGAACACCACCTGCGTTTTGCCGTAGCGATCGCGTAGATCGACAAACAGCAGGCCGCCGCCATGATCGCGATACGAATCGACCCAGCCGCAAAGCGTGGCCTGCCGTCCGGCATGTTCTAATCGCAGTTCGCCGCACATATGAGACCGAATCAACGCCGCACTCCCGAAAGTTGATGAACGCCGAGTGAATCGCGTATTGTAAAGACCCACCGCGAGCGAAGCTAGTTCGCGCGAAAAAAGGAAAAGTCAAAATGCAAAAGGCAAAAGGCAAAACCGGTAAATGCTCCGGTGATCGAGCGTAGGGGGACCGAGCGAAGCGAGTCCTACCGTCCGCGGCTACTTTACCAAGCGGCGTCAATCAGCCCACTGCTCGATGGTATCCCCCAACCGCACCACGAAAGCCTCAAACGCCGGAAGCCCGATCTTGACCGCGATCGTTAAGATGGCCACGACCGTGGTCCACCAGAACAACGTTCGCAGATTGAATTGACGGCGGGGCATGGATTCACCCATACCGCGCCATCCAGCGGTCAACCAACCGCGGGCAGAGGCGATTGAGCCAGACGAGCAGCTTGCCGCGGCGATTGGGAATAATCTCGTGCCGGCCGCGCTCCATCGCTCGCACGATGTGCCGGGCGACCGAGGCGGCGGGCGTCTTGGGCTGCGCGGGCCAGGGCATCTCGCCGGTTTTTTCGAGCAAGTGCTCGAATAATTCGCTCTCGGTGCTGCCGGGGCTGACTACCAATACGTCGACATGCTGCTTGGCCAATTCCGCCCGCAACACCTCGCTGAAGCCACGGACAGCGAACTTGCTGGCGCAGTATTCGCTTTGCAAGGGAATGCCGCGGTGGCCGAGAATCGAGGCGATGTTGACGACCAGCGGATCGCGGCCGCGAGCGAGCAATGGCAGCGCGGCGCGCGTCATCTCGGCCAGGGCAAAGAAATTGACTTCCATGATTTGCCGCAATCGCTCCGGCCCGGCCAGGTCGAAGCGGCCCCAGGCGCTGACGCCGGCGTTATTGACCAGAATGTCGAGACCGCCAAAATGCCTCTCGGCGGCCGCCAGCGCCGCCCCGCGGTCGTCGGCCTGCGTCACATCGCCGACGGCTAGCGCCACCTGCCCGCCGACAGCCTGGGCTTGGTCGGCCACGGCCTGCAAGCGGTCCTGCCGCCGGGCGTTGAGGACTAGCCGCGCGCCCGCCCTCGCCAGTTCGACCGCCAGCGCGCGGCCGATGCCGCTCGACGCGCCGGTGATGAGCACGCGGCTGCCTTGGATTGTTCGACGGGCCATGCACGAGTGCCGTAAAGTGGAGTCGCCGAAGCAGATGACGAGGGGTGCGTAAGAAGTTATACTTAATCGAGCCCCCCGACGCATTGACCGGACTATGCCGACAATTTCGGGTATCCCTGGTCCCTATCGATTCTATTTCTACAGTTTCGACTGCAACGAGCCAAAACATGTGCATGTCCGTCGCGATCGCAGCGTTTGCAAGTTTTGGCTCGAACCGATCATGTTGGCCAGCAATAACGGCTTTTCAGCAAAAGAGTTGAAGCGTGTCCGGGCCATCATCGAAGGCAACTTGAGCAAGATTCGCGAGGACTGGGATGAGCATTGCGGTGAGTAGTGACCCGCGGATCGTATCGCTTGAGGTCACGGACGATTCGATCATAGCGCAGCTTGCCGACGGACGGGCGATCAGCGTGCCGCTGGTTTGGTCGTGGCGTCTGGCGGCTGCGACACCGGCGCAGAGAAACAACTTCGAGATTCTGGGCAATGGCGAAGGGGTGCACTGGCCCGACATCGACGAGGACCTGAGTGCTCGTGGTATGTTGCACGGCATTCCGGCGCGGCCGCCCAAGCAGGTCACGGCCAAGCATCAACCTACCTAGCAAGCCATGACGGCGCGGGCCTCATGCGGAGCATGATGGCTACGGTGGTCGACGCTGATTATCCCGCGGCGGCCGCGAAATCGGCGACGAGCCGCGAGAAGACTTCGCGCGTCACCTGGGCGGCGACGAGCTGCCGCTCGCTGGTGCGGGTCTTCCTCCAGCGGCACAGGCTCAGCTCGCCGCCGCGTCGCACCAGCAACTCGTAGTAGGTGGTCAGCTCCGGCTCGCGCTGGGGCGGCGTCGAGCGAAGCTGCACCACGCATTGATCGGCGTCGACCTCGATCGGCTTGATCGGCTCCAGCAGATACGTGAGCCGCCCGGCCAGGGCTTCACTCACTTTTTTCAGCTCGTCGATGGTGGCGGTGGCCAGCTTGCCCGACCGCAGCTCGAACCGCGTGAACGCGCAGCCCAGCGTGTCGACCGCCGTCAGATCGCAGCGCAGCCGCTGATCGGCCTCGGTCACATCGAGCGTCCGCTCGAGGCCCGAAAAACTGCCGAGTTGGGCCAGGGCCGATTGTGCTTTTTCCGAGATTGTCATACGGCACACTCCTTATCGTGAAGACGGCTTGAACTGCTCGACCGAGTGCTCTTCGCCGTCATAGGAAAGAATCGTTTTTACGCCGCCCAGCAATGTTTCGATATGCACCGGGCGGGCCCACAGCCGCTCCAGGTTAGTCAAAGTGTCGCGGGCGTAGCTCATCTGCAGCTCGACGCCGTTGAACTCGTGCCCCAAAAACAGCTCGCCGCGGTTTTTGTAATTGCCGTCGCGCACGGTGATCTGCGGCTGCCCGCGATTGGTCAGGCTGAACAGCAGCCGCTGCTTGATCTTCGGAAACTCGCGGCTTTCGATTTCGTAGTAGTTGCTGTCTTCGTTGAAGCCGAACGAAAACAGCTTGTGCTCGCGGCAGAATTCGAGCGTCAAAAACGTATCGACAAAGGTGAGGTCGTTGTGGATTTTTCGCACCTCGAAGATTTTTTGGCGGCCCAGGCCGGCGCCGGTGTCCCAGTTGCGTCGCTTGGCCCGGTCGTCGCACTCGTCCCACTCTTTGCCGAAGCGGCCCTTGTTCCAGCGTTCTTCGATGTCGCGATACAGCTCCAGGCCCAGCTTGTAGGGATTCAGCCGGCCGCCCGAGGTGGCCATCGTGCCCGAATGGTGGTCGCAGTAGTTCACCACGTCGGCCGAGGTCAGGCCCTGGCGGGTCATGATGGTCGAGTGCCAGTAGCTGGCCCAGCCTTCGTTCATGATTTTGGTCTGGGCCTGCGGAGCGAAGTAATACGCCTCTTCGCGGATGATCGAGAGCACATCGAGCTGCCACGGCTTGAGCGGCGCGTGCTCCAAGACGAAGAGCATCACGTCGCGGGTCGGCTCCTTGGGGAATTTTTCCTGCGACTCCTTTTCTTCGCGGCGTTTTTGGACCTCGGCCTCGAGCACGTCGGGCGGGTTGATGAACTGGTCCATGTAATCTTTGGCCTTGAACCGGCCCGGCGGTTCCGGCTCATCCTCTTCGTCGGTCGGGCGGAACGGCTGCCGCTGGGGCTCGTCGAACCGCTTGATGAACGGCGAATAAACGTCGATCAGGTCTTCGATGCTCAGGCAGGCATCGATGAAATCCTCGACCTCGTTCACGCCGAAGCGGTCCATGTACCGCCGGATGCGGTTGCCGTGGTTGGCCATGTGGTCCATCATCTTCCGGTCGGTCTTGCTGAACCAGAAGTTGTTTTTGAAGAAGTCGCAGTGCCCATAGACGTGGGCCATGACCATCTTCTGGTCGGCCAAGGCGTTCGACTTCATCAAATAGGCGTAGCACGGATCGTTGTTGATGACCAGCTCGTAGATCTTTTGCAGGCCGTAGGAATATCCCTTCGAAAGCTGTTCGTACTCCATGCCGAACCGCCAGTGAGGATAGCGCGTGGGGAAGCCGCCATAGGCCGCGATCGAGTTGAGCTGCTCGCAATCGACCACCTCGAAGATGGTGGGAAAGAAGTCGAGCCCGTAGGCCAGCGCATGCTGTTCCATCTGGGCCTGGATTTCGGCCAGATGGGCGGGCAGTGGTTCGACGCGGCTGGCGGACATTATTTTCCTTTGCCAAGGAACAATTTGATCGAATCGTAAATGCCGTCGCGGTCGCGGATTTCCGAAAGCACCAGGTTGTCGACGTCTTTGGCGACGCCGTCGCGGAGCGTGCGCAGATACTCGCCGCTGCCGTAGGGGCTTTCGACCTGCCCATAACAAAACAGATTCACCTGCGGCAGAATCTGTTCGCGCAGCAGCCGCAAGCTGGCCTGGTTGTCTTCGCCCCAGTTGTCGCCGTCGGAGAACTGAAAGATGTAGAGATTCCAGTCGGCCGAGGGAAAGTTGCGATTCATCAGCTCGATGCAGACTTGGTAGGCCGAGCTGATGCGGGTGCCGCCGCTTTCGCGTGTGCGGTAGAACGTGTCTTGATCGACTTCCTTAGCCGCGGCGTCGTGAATGATGTAGCGCCGCTCCAGCCCGTCGTATTGGCTGCGGAGCCAGGCATCGATCCAAAACGCCTCGGTGCGGACAATCTGCTTTTGCTCGTCGGTCATCGAGCCGGAGACGTCCATCACATAGACGACCACCGCATTGGCGTCGGGCCGCGGCGTGGTGGTCCACGAGCGGTAGCGCTTGTCCTCGCGAATGGGAATCACTCGCGGGCTGCCGGCGTCGTAAGTGCTGGACGAAATCTGCCGCCGCAGGGCCTCCATGTAGGTCCGCTTGAAGTGGCGCAGCGACTCCGGGCCGGTGCGGCGGATGCTGGTATAGCGGGGTTTTTCTTCGGTGATGTTGGCTTTGCCCTTGGGCTCGATGCGGGGCAGCTCGAGCTCGTCGCCCAGAATCTGGGCCAACTCTTCGAGCGAGACGTCGACCTCGAGGATGTGTCCGCCCGGATCGCTGCCGGCCCGACCGTAGCCGTCGCCCTCGTCGGGATCGCCGGGGGCGATGGGCGTGCCCTCCTCGCCATCGCCCTGGCCCACCCCGCCCGAACCATTGTGCCCGTAGCGGAAGTGCGGCACGTCAAGCTGGGGAATCGGAATGCTGACCAGGTCCTTGCCCTGCCGACCGATCAGCTCGCCATGCGTGACATACTTCCGCAGGTTTTGGCGGATTTTGCCGCGGACGATCTGTTTGAATCGCGACTGGTCGCGTTCGATTTTCGTAAACATGGGTTGCTTTCTGTAGGGAACGGACTCCGTGCCGTTCCGTTTTGGGCGAACCGACGTCGCGCCGCCCCTCAGCGGAACGGCACGGAGTCCGTTCCCTACAGACTTTTCTCCCCAATTCGTCCTAATTCCCTAATACCTAGTCCCCAGCCCCTAGTCCCTACCCCTTGCCCTTCGCGTCGCCCCGCGCGAAAATGCTCGCCACATAGTTCAGCACGTCGGTGGCGCTCTCGTCGTCGTAGCCGTAGTCGCGGATCAGGCGCTGCTTGACCACGTCGATCTTGGCTTGCGTGTCGGCGTCGACCACCTTCGAGACCAGGCTGGTGAGCTTGATCGTGTCTTTCTGGTCCTCAAACAGTTTTAATTCCAGGGCCTTGTTCAACCGCTCGTTCGTCTTGTAGTCGAACGTGCGACCGTCGATCGACAACGCCCCGATGTAGTTCATGATTTCGCGGCGGAAGTCGTCTTTGCGGCTGTCGGGGATGTCGATCTTTTCTTCGATCGACCGCATCAGCCGCTCGTCGGGCTCTTCATACTGCCCCGTGAACTTGTTCTTGACCTTCTCACGTTGCGTATAGGCTTTGACATTATCGATG